>CAXTBP010000152.1:0-12968 GCA_964241985.1 uncultured Armatimonadaceae bacterium
CACCGATGAGGCCCGTACCCGCAAAAAGCAGGCACAATCCCAAACGCGCGGCGATATTTTTCGGTTGATGGTTCATAGATTGGTTTTGGTTCGTGTTAGCGGTTTTTGGTTTTCGCCGCGCCGTTTTGCGGGTCTTGGCCGTTCCACACGCGGAAGGTGCGCAGGGCCGTATTGCCTTCAAAATTTTCGCCGGGCAGGCTTACGTCCGGCCCGTTTGTGATTAGCACGTTGCCCTTGCCGCGCACTTCGTCCGTGTCATGCTTCCATGTCATTGTATCGGCGCGCAAAGCGGGCGCGTTGCTTTTCGCGTCGGCTTGTAACGATTTGAGGCGCACGTTGCCGGTTCCGACGACGATTCGCGTTTGCCGGTCGGCTTCCATCGTGTCGGCGTCCATTTGCGCCGACGGTTTGCCGTTTTTGAACAAGACCGCGTGGGCGGTTTTGAGCAAGCCCAAGCCTTCGGGCCGCGCCGCGCCCTCCTTGTTTTTCGTGCCGGTTGCCGCTTCTTTTGCGGAAATTTGCGCGACGATTTGCCCGTTCTTGTCGAACAGCGTGGACTGTAGCCCCTCTACCGCGACGTTCACGGGAAGCGGCGCGGTGGTTGCGGACGGCTTCGGCGTTGCGCTTGCGGCCTTTTTATCGCCGTCTTTCTTTTGCCCGCATCCGCCCACGCCCCATAGGACGATAGCGGCTATGCTCGCCGTAGCGCGGCGAGTTTTGCGGGTTGAATGACAAAACGAAGAAAGCATAAACAGTATCAAATACGCGGCCCGGTGCGTGGGCGTTTCGCGGGTGTTTTTATTGACAGTTTTGGCGCGCGCTCGTTACAACATACCGCGCTACGGGTTTCCCCGACCGTTCAAAGGATTTTCGACCGAGCAGCCATAAATCGTAGGGGTTATGTACCCACGCGCTTTCCTCGCTTTTGCCACCGTTTTTGTGTGCAGTGTCGCGCTCATAGTTTCCTGTCACGCCGCGCCGCCCGAAGCAAATATGGTGCGGTTCTCGCAAGCGCAATACTGGTGCGGCGAATGGGCGACCGGGCCGCGCATTCCCCTGCTCGCCGATGCGGACGGCGACGGATACGCCGATTGCATCGCCTTGTACCATGCGGGCGAAACGATTGTCGATATTGCGCGCACATCGCCTTTGGGCAAAACGCAGAAAAACCTGCAGGCGCGGCGGGACTTTGGGCGCGACGGCCTCGCCGCGTGTGCCGCCCGATTTACGGGCGGGGCGGGAGCCGACGTAATGGCGATTTTCCCCGACGGCGCGGTGCGCGTGGCGAGCGGCATGCGATTGGGCGAAACGACCTATCGCACATCAGAAACCGTCGCGCGCATTCCGCCGGAACAACTGCCGCTTTCCCTGCGCCTCGTTGCCGCCGATTTTACTGGGGACGGCCAGCCCGACGCTTTGATTGTCGGCGGCGACGGTCACCTGCTGCTTCTCGTAAACATGGGCAAAGGGCGCTTTACACCGCGTCCCGTTTCCGGCGCGCTCCCGTCCGATTGCAAAGAGATTGCGGCGGGTTTGGTCGGAGAAGGCAAAGCGGCGCGCTTGTTTTGGATCGCGCCCGATAATCGGCTGATGCGGGCCGCCCTTCGGCTTGGCGCGGACAACTCGTGCAGCATATCGCCTGCGTTTCCAATAACGAAGGCGGAGCCGGGCGCGAAACTTGCGGTTGGCAGGTTCCGTGGCGGCTTAGGAACGGACGTGCTGCTTGGGCGCACGCTGTTTCTGGACGGCGATCCCAAACGCGCCGTCGTTATGACCGGCCTGCCCACGGTCGCGGAAATGCAGAGCGACGACTGCTGGCTGGTCGGCGATATTGACAACAACGGGCGCGACGATTTGCTGCGGCGGCGCAATACGCCCGACCGTTTCACCGGTCACGACGTGCTTATTCATTATGCTTCCTTCCCAACCGACGCGAAAAAGGGCTTTATCAGCACATCTCAGGACGGCTTGCTCGACGATTGGAAAACGGGGGCCATAAAACCCGGCGACCTTGATCTTGCCGCCCTCGGCTGCCGCGTCGGGCACAAGGATGTGATTGTCGAGGTCGGGTCGTTCGAGGACGTTGACCAGAACTATTTACGGCAGGAAATGCAAAAAGCCGTCGCCTCATTCGCCACCCTGCCGGTCAAAAACCCGGACGGCACGCTCGGCATCGCGCTTCACGTGCTGATACAGCCCCCGATTCCGCTGTCCCGGCGCGACGGTCTGTACCCGACCTTTGACGAAAATTACCCGTCGCCCACCCATCGCGGCATCACGCATTATTTTTTCGCCGACAAAAAAGGCCCTCTCGTCGCCATGCTTCCCGGCGACAACGGGCACTTCGATGGCAGTGTGAAGCAGTTTTTCCATGAGTTCGGGCACAACTTCGGCTTGACGCACGACGGGTTCCACGGCGGCCCCGCGTTCTGCCCGCTGTACCCCAGCCTGATGAGCTACAGTTATACCGGCGTTCTCTATTCGGTGGATACCGAGCGTTATAGCGACGGGCGTCTATCGAGCGTTACGCTGGACGAGGCGCATCTATCGGAAGTTTTGCCGTTCCCAATGCGTGAGCTTGAATTCATGAATCATTCACCGTATTTTTTCCCCATGAAGCAAGGCGCAAGACTGAACGAAACCCTCGTGGACTGGAACCGCAACGGAATTTTCGGCGAAAAGGATGTTGCCGCCGACATCAATTATCGGCCCCGCTCCAACCTGCCGCGCGGGGAAGCCATCGGCACATCGCAAACGGCCCCAACCCTTGTGACGCACAAAACATTGGGAGGCGCGCAGCGGTTGTGGCTGCTCACCGGGCAAGGAAAACAGCGTTTGGATCGCGCCCATCCCGGCGCGCTCGTACTCAAAGAATGGCAGGGAACCAATTCGGAGTCCGAACGGGCGAAGTGGAGTGCGCCGCAAATCATAGAAGCCGGTGGCGTGACGGGCGAGGCGTCGGCGTGGGACGGGGGCGACGGGACGACGTGGATTGCCTACCCGACCACAAGCGGCGTTTGCGTTCGGGCGCTTACCTCAAGCGATAACGGCGACGGCCCGGCCCGGATTATGCCCGCCGTACTCGTTCCGGGTTCCACTTTGGCACTGCCGACGCTGGCCTCGACGGACGGCAAATGGTGGCTGCTTTTGTGGCGCGGCGCGGAAACGCGCATCAAGGCGTGTTCGCTCCGCCCGACCACGACCGCACAGGGCGTTGTCAGCGCGACGGTTAGGCCGGAGTTTTCCCTGCCCCTTTTCAGCGCGGGGCCGGTTGGAGCGACGCAAAGCGCGGACGGCCTTCTTTTCAGCGGCATTGAATGCCAAACAGCGGAAAAAAACGGCTGCATGACCCAATATCGCTACGCGCCAAGCGCGGACGACACCCTCGTTGTCAAAGAACAAATTTGGTGCGGCGGGAAAAAAGGGCGCGGTTATGCGCCTCGCCGCAGCGTCGTTTTGTGGGAGCCGTGCGCGGGTTTGGAATCGGGCCGGGCGTATTTTTTAGCCGCCCGGTCGGGCGGCTCCCCTATGGAAGCAACGCCCCATTACCTCGCCATGACGATTGCCCAAACCGACGATTTCGGCGAAGACTTGTCGGGCGGCTTTTTGACCCGCCAACTGCATGACGAGGTTCCCAGCGCGTACGCGCCCGGCGCGTGCTTTTTTGGAAGCGACTTGGTTTTGGCGCAAACGCTCAAGAACGAAACGGTGCTTGTTACATGGGGTGGGCGCGGCATCGAGCCGGGCACGATGGGTGACTTCAACGACATTAAGGAATTGAGCGAAGTTGGACTGCGCCGCTCCATTTTCTATCTGACGCGCTGAAACCGCCGAAGGACTTACCTAATGCCGGGGCGAAACGTATCGACAAAAAACAAGCGCGAGCGACGGCGTCGCGGGTTGTTGCGAGGAAAATTATCATGCGCTACGGGGTGTGCGCGTCGCCGGACAAAGCGGGCGCGCTTTACGAGGCGGGCTACGATTACATCGAACTGTCGGTCGCGGGCGATTTGATCCCCGACGCGGACGAAGCTGCTTGGGCGGAAAAGCGGCGCATTTTGGAGGCCCTGCCGCTCGTGCCGGAAACGTTCAACAGTTTCGTTCGCACGGGGAAAATCACCGGCCCCGATGTCGATTGGGCGCGATTGGAGCGCTACGTTCACACCGCGCTCGCGCGGGCGGCGCAAGTTGGCGGCAAAATTATCGTGTTCGGCAGCGGCGGCGCGCGCGACGTTCCCCCCGCTTTTTCCCGCGCCGAAGCGCAAGACCAACTCGCGCGCTTTTTGAATCTATGCGCGGACGCCTCAGACAAAACCGGCGTGGTCGTCGTGATCGAGCCGTTGAACAAAGGCGAATCCAACGTGTTCAACACGGTCACCGAAGGGGCCGATATGGTGCGGCTTATCAACCGCCCGGGCGTTCGCAATTTGGCCGACACGTATCACATGGGAAAAGACGACGAGCCGCTCCAAGCAATTGTCGAAAGCGCGGACGTTTTAGCGCACACACATACCGCCGACACGAACCGCAAAGCCCCGGCAACCGGAACCTACGACCACGCCGCTTTTTTCCGGGCCTGCCGCGCGGCGAACTACGACGCCCGCGTGTCCATCGAATGCGGCTGGGACGATAAATTCGCCGAGCAAATCGCCCCCGCCTTAGCCCATCTCAAACGCGCTTACGAGGCCGCACAAAAATAACCGCCGCCCAATCAAACCACAAAACAAAGGAGTTATGAACCGATGTCAACGCAGTCGCCCGTGGAAAATCCGTGGAGTTCCAGCGCGGGCACGTTCCCGTTTATCCGCGAACATATCAAAAAGTGCAACGCCAACAACATCCGCGTGAGCGTCGCCATTTTGATTGCCGTACCGATCTTTGTGTTTTTCTTCGGCATTCCGTTTCTCAAAAGCAATACCAGTTTGCGTCTGCTCATTTGCGTAATTTGCCTCGTGATTGGTTTGCCGATTTACGCCATTTGGAACTTAATTCGCTCGCTCAACTGGCAGAGCAATCCACAGGCGCACCCGGCCCTGCAATGGGCGGAGTTGGGCGCGCCGTTTCAAGTCGCCGACCATATCGACCGCGAGATCGGCAATAAGGAGCAGCATATCCGCATCGGCCCCGCCTTGTTCACGCCGTCATGGCTTTTGCGCTACGGGGCATGGGGTGTGGAAACCGTGCTGCTTGCAAACGTCGTGTGGGTGTACAAAAAAGTGACGACCAACAAAACCTACGGCATCACAACAAGCAAAACCTACGAACTGCAAATCTTCGCGCAAAACGGCAAGGGGCTTTTGGTGCAAAACGTCAAAGAAGCGCAGGTCGATGAAATTCTGCGCCTGATGGAAGTCCGAACGCCGTGGGCCTTAATCGGATTTTCGCCGGAGCTGGAAAAAGCGTGGAAAAGCAACCGTGCCGAGGTTTTGCAGGCGGTCGCCAAACGCCGCGCCGACCACGAGGCCGCGCAAAAAATGGCGACGACGGGGCAAGCGGAAACAGTTCCGCAAACGGCTTCCCCATTGCCCTTTGACTTGCCGCTCCACGATGCGCCCGAACCGGCCCGGTAACCGATTATGCGTTTGAACCTGCCGGACATCGAAAGCCTCGCCACGTGCAAAAACGTGCTTGTCGCGGGCATGGGCGGCGGGTTCGACGTGTTTTGCGGACTGCCCGTGTATTTTGAACTCAAGGCGCGCGGCGTCCAAGTTCATTTGGCGAATTTATCATTTACGCAGTTGCGCTGGGCAAAAAACGCCGTTCGCATCGATCCCACTTTGGGTGATACGCTCGTCGGCGTTTCCGCCCAAACGAAAAGTGTTTTGCTGTATTTTCCCGAACTGCATCTGGCCCGCTATTTGGCGAGTGAGAGCAGCGAACCGGACGCCATCGTTTGGTGCATGGAAACGCAGGGGGCGCAACCACTTTTTGCTGCATATCAGAGCCTTGTCGAACACCTGAAAATCGACGGCATCGTCCTGATTGACGGCGGCGTGGATTCCTTGATGCGCGGCGACGAGGCCGAAATGGGAACCGTTCTTGAAGACGCTTTTTCGCTTTCCGCCGTCAGCCGATTGGAAGGATTGACAACTCGCGTTTTGGCCTGCGTTGGCATGGGCGCGGAACTGGAAGTGACGCACGCGCACGTGTTTGAAAACATAGCGGCTTTGACGCAGGCGGGCGCGTTCTTGGGAACGTGTTCGCTCGCGCCGCAAATGGAAGCCGCTGGGTTTTACGAAAAGGCCGTTTTGCACGCTTTCGCCCAGCGCGGCCAAGACCCCAGCGTCATTAATTCTTCCCTCGTGTCGTCCGTGCGCGGCGATTACGGCAATGTCCATTTAACGGCCCGCACCGAAGGCAGTCGGTTATGGATTTCGCCGCTGATGTCCGTATTCTGGTTTTTCGATTTAGCCGCTGTTGCCGAGCGGAATTTTTTCCTGCCCGCCCTGCACAAAAGCCAATCGTTCAAAGAAGGGCTTGCCGCTATTGCACAGGCCCGTAGCATGGTTCCCATCCGACCCAAGCGAACCGTGCCGCTATGAGCGCGTTTCAGTGAGAATCACGAAGCGTACTGGGCGACACCGTTGCCGAACGACCAGTTTTCTTTGGAAACTTCCACCAGCGAAATAAACACGTCTTCTAAACGAACCCCCAAATCGTGGTGCAATCGCTCCGTGAGGGTTTTGTAAAACGCCTTTTTCAGTTCGACGGAACGCCCCGCGTTGAGGGTGATCTGAATGATGATGAGGCCGTCCGAGCGCGGAATGTTCAGATAATTGGGATCGTAAATGAATCCGTTCGCGTCGTGTTCCGTGATAATTTGGAAATTATCCATCGCCGGTACATTGAGCGTTTCGTGCATCGTTTGATACACAATTTCCCCGACTTTTTTCCCGAATCCCGGCTTGTTTTTTCGTAAATCAATGCGAACGAGCGGCATACAAATTCTCCCAAGAAGTTTGCGTTTTGGCGGTCGATTTATTAAGCGGGCTTTGCGGCGTCGCCGGAGTTGAAGCGGTTCATCGCCGTTTCGATGCCGTCCGTAAGCCAAACGTCCACAGCCCCCGATGCGACAATCAGCGTTTCGTCCACAATTTTGCGGTCATTGGTAGAGAAGCGCGACAGCACCCAGTCGATTTGCAGACCGGGCGGTGGTTCACCCACGCCTAAGCGCAAACGTGCCCATTCCTGCGTTCCCAAATGCGACGCGATAGATTTGAGGCCGTTTTGCCCGCCCGATGAACCGCGCCCGCGCAGGCGGATCTTTCCGACGGGCAAATGGATGTCGTCGGTCAAAACGAGCAAATCCGTCAAGGGAACGGCATAGTAACGGACGAGCGCGCCGACCGCTTCGCCGGACAAATTCATAAAAGTTTGCGGTTTGACGAGCAGAACTGGCTGCCCAGCGATGTTGCCTTTGCCGGTCAAGGATTTATGTTCGCGCTTATCGAGCTTAATGTCGTTTGCGGACGCCAGCGCGTCGATCAAATCCCAGCCGATGTTGTGGCGCGTTTTGTCGTAGTCTTTGCCGGGATTTCCCAAGCCGACGATAAGTTTCATATCATACCGATTTAATCGTTACGCAGTACAAAACGCCACGTCCCCGTCCTATCCAAATCACTCCATCCATTGGGGTTCGGCAGGTTCACGTTCCTGCTCTATAACCACCGTAGTTCCCTCGGGGCCGGTATGCAAATAAACACGGTCGGCGGTTTTTAGAATCAGCCAAAAGCCATGCCCGAGCGTTCCCGCCGTGGTGTAGCCGCGTTCCAGCGTCGCGCGCGGAATACGGTTCATGTCGATGCCTTTGCCATGATCCTCTATCCGTATCTGTACTCGCCCTGTATCCGCGTCGCTGTACACGGCGGCCCAACCTCCGCCCGCGTGAACGACGGCATTCATCCCCGCTTCGCTCGCCGCCATCGCCAAATCGCCGACGCGCATCGCGTCGTGTTGCGCCTTTTGCGCCACTTCCCGAACGGCGGCGCGCAAATGGGACAGCGTGCTTGATTCGAGCGCGATGCGGGCGATAGGTTCTGCCGTTTCGCCCGAAGGCAGCGGCGGCAGTTCCCCGGTTTCGGAGCATAAAAGGAGCCGCCCTTCAGTTACGCTTGCCAAAACGTCGCGCAAAAATTCTTTTTGCTGATGGCTTTGTTTTTGCAGTTCGCTTAAAAGGCGGGTGTTTTCGGCTTCCGCTTCGCGCTGGGCGGTTAGCGCCCGTTCCATTTCTTCCGCTCGCGCTTTGGATTGGGCAAGTTCGGAAACTACGTCCTCGCCCCGAATAAACGCGGGGAAACGTGCGGCATTTACCAAAACGGCAAATCCCACATCGGCGGTAACCATCGTCCACGGCACATTGACCGGGTAGGTCAATTTCCAATACGATATGCCTTCCAAAAAATGCCCTATACCGCACGTCAAAAAAATGATGGGCACGAACACGCCGAGCAACCGCTGAAACCAAACCTGACGGGACACGGCGACGGTGAATGTCATCACGATGGCGTCGCCGACGAGCATCGCGTAAAACGGCGAAAACGTCAAAACGCACAAGTAATCAAGCGTAAACGAGGCCACCAAATACGCGACGGCAAGCCCTAAATCCATCAAGTGGGTGCGGCTTTTACGATAAATACCGACGAAGTACCACACCATACCGATGAACACACCCAAATAGGCAAGTCCAATCTCGACATTGCCGACGCTCCAAATGCGCGACATTTTCGGGTCGGCAAGAACGCACCGGCGCATCATTTCGGCGTGCGGCAGATGCTCGGTAAAGGTCAACGAAAGCAGGCCGTAGGCAAGGGCCAGCATGACGGCAGGTAAAAGCCAGCTTTTGACGCCTTTGGGCTTGGGCGGGGCAAGCGAGGGAAGCGACGTAAAACTCATAGATCTCGGTGTCTCTCACCATAATAGGTGCGAATTAAATATTAAATGGATGTTAAATCATAACTCTTTTTCGCGTAATCGCACAAGAAGCAGGCAAACATCGTCGGTGAGCGTGCCGCCGCCAAAGTGCCGGGCATCGGATACGATTTGTTCGCCGCCGCGTTTTAGCGCGGCGTCGCCGGGTTCGGCAAAGGCTTGCAGGGCGGTTTGGGCCGACCGAGCGAAACCATCGTAGCCAAAGAACGCGCGACCCGCCCCTTTTTGCCGCGCTTCCGTGATGCCGTCGGAGGCGAGCAGTAAAACATCGCCAGACGATAAAACAACGCTCTCAGTATCGAAAGAAGCATTTTCTCCCATCCCGATAATCGGGCCGCCCGCTTTTTCAAGGGCTTCCGGCACGCCCCCGTGCGGCAAGAAAAGCGGCGGTTCCATGCCCGCCGCCGCAACATGCGTCACCCCGGTGGCCGGTTCAACCACGGCAAGCGCGACACAAATTAAAGCGTCGCTTGCCCGACCGTCAAAGGCTTGGGAGGCCAAAACAAACCCGTTCAAGCGCGACAGGGCGGCTCCGACATCGGCGTTCTCGCGCAAGAAAGCGCGCAGGGCAAATTTGACTTCCGCCGTTTGTGTTGCGGCCTGCAAGCCTTTCCCGGTCGCGTCGCCGACGACAAAGGCCACCTTTCCGCCGTGGAGCGCAAAGGAGTCGTAAAAATCGCCGCCCACGAGCGCGTCGGCGCGGGCCGGTTCGTACCATGTCGCCGTATCCAAACCGGGAAACGCACCATTGGGAGTGTCGATAAGAAGCGAGCGCTGTAAGGTTTCGGCGATGCGCTTTTGCTGTTCGAGCATTCGGTCGCGCTCGTCTTCGAGGGCTTTGCGGGCGGTCATATCCAAAACGAACGACACGCCTTCCACTTCGCTGTCGTCGAATAGCGCGCTGCCCATCAGAACCGGGATGCGCCGCCCATTTTTATGAAAGTATTCTTTTTCGTAGGACGGCGTGTAGCGGTTTTGCGTCAGGGTGTCGCGGCTTTCGTGCCCTTGATTGCGCCATTCGGGCGGGGTTATCACGCGCAGATCAAGTACGCCGGATACCACATCGCCCTTTTCGTAGCCGGTCAATGTCAAAAAAGCATCATTGGCGTCGGTGATTTTGCCGGTCGCCAAGTTCCAGTGAATGATAGCAACCATGCCCGAGTCGGTGACACGCCGCGCCCGCGCTTCGGATACTTGCAGGGCAGCTTGCGCTCTGCCCTGCGCTTCCAAACTTTCAGATAAAGCAGTTAAACTATCCTGCAAAAACTGAGCCGACTGCTCCCTTTCCGTGATGTCCTGCGCGATACCCAAAAAACGAACCGGCTTGCCGCTTGCGTCTTTGTGCAGTTGCCCCCGAACATACAGCCAGTGCAGTTTGGAAATATCCACGCCGACCGTACGGTATTCCAGTTGGTACGGGGCAAGGCCCGCGATGGCATCGCGCCGGGCCTCAACGACGCGCTCTTTATCGTCGGGATGGAGCGAGGCTTCCCACAAATCGTAGGACATCGGGCGGTCAGGGGCGATGCCGTGCAGTTTGCGGCAGGCGGCATCCCACTCGAACACGCCGGTTTGCGGAAAAAAATTCCACGTTCCGATCTGCGCGGCCTCGTTGGCGAGGCGCAATCGCTCCTCGCTCGCCCGCAAAACCTCCTGCGCCCGTTCCTGTTCGTACCGGGCGGTTTCGGACGCGACCCGTTCGGCAAGCAGTCGGTCGGAGCGCGCTTTGGCCCCGCCCGCAAGGAGCGCGAGCGTTAAAAGCGCGAAAGCGTTGACAAACAAACGCAATAAATTGGCGGGGATATATTGGAACGAAAACTGCGGCGTGGCGAACAAAAGCACATTGCCGATAAAGCCAATGAGCGCGGTAAGCAGCGCAGTTCGTCGCCCGCCGGTCACGGCGACGTACGCGACAACAATCATGTAAATCGCGCCCGCGTTAATCAGCGGCAGGACGGTGCGTGAAAACAGTTCCAGTCCGATCACGACGCCCAGCATCAGAACGGCGGCCTGCCACGGTTTGGTGCGGCCCGTCGCGTTTCCGTTTTGCTCGGCTTGCGCGGAGTGTAACGGCGGTTCGGACGTGGTATTTTGAGCGGGACGCATCGCTCTTATAGTATACAACCCAAACCCGCCCCCGAAGCATTCGACCACCCGTACAAAAGGATAGAATCAAATTATGAACACGAACCTACCGCCGGATTGGCACACCGTTTTAGAGCCGGAAATGGAAAAACCCTATTTCAAAGCGCTGGAAGCCTTTGTGGACGGCGAGCGCCAAACCGAGGAAATTTTCCCGCCCGACGACGCGGTTTTCAACGCTTTGCGCTTGACGCCCTTAAACGATGTGCGCGTTTTCATTTTGGGCCAAGACCCCTACCACGACAACGGGCAAGCGCACGGCTTGGCGTTTTCGGTTTTGCCGGGTGTGAAAGCCCCGCCGTCGCTTGCCAATATGTTCCGCGAACTCAAAACCGATGTGGACGTGCCGATTCCCACGACGGGCAGTTTGTCCGGGTGGGCCAAGCAAGGAGTTTTGCTGCTGAATGCCGTTTTGACCGTGCGCGCCCATCAGCCGAATTCGCACAAAAACAAGGGATGGGAAACGTTCACGGATGCCGTGATTCGCGCCGTCGCGCAAAAGCCCGAACCCATGGTTTTTGTTTTGTGGGGAGCCTACGCGCAAAAGAAGCAGCCGCTGATTGAACAAGTGGAAAAAGAAACCGGCGATGCCAACCGGCACACGGTTATCGCATCCGCGCACCCGTCGCCGCTGTCGGCCCGCGCGGGCTTTTTCGGCAGCCGCCCGTTTTCGCGCATCAACACGGCATTGGAAAACGCGGGAACACCGCCGATTGATTGGCAGCTATAAAAAAAGGCCCCGCTATTCGGCGGGGATTTTTTGTTTACGCGCGTTTGGTTTTCGGCGTTTTGGTCGTTTTGGTCGCCGCGATGTTGGGCGCGGGTTCCGCACCGATGATGCTCAATTCGTAGGCGCGACGGCGGTACGCAACCAAGCCGCCAACCGTGTAAAGGAGCGTGCCCAACCAAACGAGGCCGATCATCGGTTTGGTGGAAATATCGACGAGAATCGTTTCCGTCGGGTCGGGGGCGTTCAAGGTGCGAAGCGTAATGGACACGCGCGGATCGAAGGCCTCGTCCGGGGCATCCATTTTGAGCATGACCGTTCGACCGTCGGGGCCGGGGGCTTGCGCGGGTTCGGCAAATGCACCGCCCACCCGCTCCATGCGCGTTTGCGGCACGACCGTTTCCACTGGCCCACCCTGATACGACACCTCAACGGCAGCCTTCAGGTGAATTTCGGGCAACGCCCGGAAGGCTTCGCCGTGATCGCCGGTATCGCCGCGCGACAAATCCTGCGCAGCCTCGGCGGCCTTGTCAAACTGCCAGCCCTTATACGTGAACGTGTAATCGCCCAGCGTTTTCGTTTCGCCCAGTTTCAAACTAAAGGGCGAATTGGGCGTGACGCCCGGCGTATCGTCGAAACTTTCCGGCCCGCCGCTGTGCGCGATATACAAGTCGCCAATCGGCAACGGGTTTTTCCAAGGCATGAGGTTCACGAGGTCGGAAGCGTCATGCACGTTGTAAATGGACGGTAAAATCGCAGGCGGGTTGGCGAAATTACTGTCCTGCCCGGCCCACGGCGCGACATAGTAGCGGGGCAAAGCGTCCCATACGCGCCCGTTTTTCTCGACCCGAACGCGAAGCCGGTTGCGCTCGCGGTCGTATTGGTGTGCGGTTTGTCCGACATACGTCAGTTTGTAGCCCAACGCTTCGGTCGGTCGGTCGCGCACAAGCACGACGCGCTCGGCTTTTTGGCTAAACGCGACCAAGCAGGCAACGCCCGCAAGCGTCATTCCTGCCCCCATGTGCGCAACAAAACCTCCGACCGTCTTACGGGATTCTTTGCGCCGCAGTCGAGGCCAAATCAAGACCGCGTTGGACACAATAGAAAACGCGGACGCAGCGAACAGAACGATCATCCACGGTTTTTTGACGCCCATAAAAATCGCGCCGCC
>CAXTBP010000153.1:0-12829 GCA_964241985.1 uncultured Armatimonadaceae bacterium
TCTGCATCGCCCATTCTTTTTTCTTCGGGTCGGTTAAATCGGTCGTTGGCATTGCAAATCATTCTCCTTCTATTGAAACATGCAACGAGTCAATACCTCATGCAACGAGTTATTTCAACCGGTGCGTAGGTGAATTCATTGTGGCTTTGCTGTGGCCTTTTCCAGTGCGGCGACGACCGCAGCGTGCCCTCGGTTTTTCGCAATCGTCATGGCCGTCCGTCCACGCTTGTCCGTCGCGCTTACGTCAACGTTCGCCTGCAACAGTTGATTTACAACGGCGGTACGACCTCGGTCTGCAGCGCGCATGAATGCGGTTTGGCCGCGACTATCACGGGCCTCTTTGTCCACGCCCGCTTCCAGCAAAAGCGCCACTGCTTCCGGCTTGCCATCCTCAGCGGCAAAATACAACGCCGTGCGTCCCTCCTCATCGGCAATGCTCGTATCGGCACGCACTTGGAGCAAAAGCGATATGACGCTTACGTGCCCGTTGTGGCAGATATAAAAACGAAATAAAAGCGCGGCAACGGTGCAAAATAGATTTTTCGTGTTTGCCCAACTCCTTGCAAAACAAATCGCTTGAAATTTTATACGAATTTTATATCTTGCGGTTACCGTTGGTTTGGCAAGCCGGGCTGGCAACGCGCGGCGCGCTTTAACCTATGCGACTTTTAATTATCGAAGACGACAAAGAAATAGCCGACTTGCTGCGGGATGGCCTAACGCGGGCTGGGTACACCATTGACTACGCGCCCGATGGTGCAACGGGCCTTGCGATGACAGTGGAGAAAAACTACGGGCTTATCGTGCTGGATTTGATGCTCCCTCAGATCGACGGCTGGCGCGTGTGCGAGGAACTGCGCGCCCGGCGAAGCGGCGTCCTTATCTTGATGCTCTGTGCCCGTGACGGAATCGACGACCGGGTGCGCGGCCTCGACGCCGGGGCCGACGACTATATGGCAAAGCCCTTCGCGTTTCCCGAATTTTTGGCGCGTGTGCGCGCGCTCGTGCGCCGCGACCGGTTGCATAAAACGCGCGTAATTCACGTCGGCGATTTGGAAATCGACACGGCCCAGCGCCGAGCTTGGCGGGCCGGGAGTGAAGTCATTTTGAGCCACCGTGAATACGAATTATTGGAGGCGCTGGCGGCGCAAGAGGGCCGCGTTTTAAGCCGCGAAACCATTCAGGAGCGGGTTTGGATGAACGAGGACGCCGGGCAGGCCACCGTTGCCGTGTATATCGGAATGCTGCGTAAAAAAATCGACGCCGGGCACGAGGTTAAACTGATTCACACCGTTCACGGAGCGGGCTACAAGTTGCGACGCGGCAGTGGCGAAAGCGATGCGGCGGCGTGACCGAGGTGACCGCGCGCAAAACCGCACCGCGCCCAAGCGGCGGATTGCGGGCGGCGTTGAACGGGTCGCTTCGTCGGCAGCTTATCGCGTGGAATATCGGCACGCTCGCCGTTTTGCTCGGTTTGATGGGGGTTTCCGTGCGGGTTGCGGTCGGCTTGCTGCTCATGGCAGGTATTCGGCGCAATTTGGAAGCAAACTTGTCTGCGCTGCCGCCCCCCGGTCTGCGGGCCTCGTCGGAAAGACCGCCATCGTCCGGGCCGTCGGGACGGCCTCCGCTTCCACCGAGCAGGGGCGGGCCATCGTTTAACGATTCTGGCCCGCCCGGATTTGGCAGCGACCGTGACGAAGGGCGCGGCCCGCGCGAAAACGGCGAACGCACCCGCCGCTTGTCCGAAGGCGATACCAATATCTACGCGGCCCGCCGTTTCGATTTGCAGGGCAAACCGTTCGGCGTTCGCGTTTTGCTTGACGCACAGGGATTTGCGCGGGCAAAGACCGGGCAGGACATTTTTTCGCGCGTCGTCGTGGACGGCGTGCCGCTGCAAGTGCTGACGGTTCCCTTCCGGCAGCGCGGGCGGATCGTCGCCGTGGGACAAGCCGCGTATCCTATTGGCGAAACGGAGCGCACCCTCGCGGATTTAACGACCGCGTTGCTTTTGCTCATTCCACTTGGCCTTTTGGGCGCAGGAATCGGCGGCGCGCTACTAACGACGCGCGTGTTGCGCCGGGTCGGGCAAACCGCCCGCGCCGCCGAACAGATTACTATCGAGACGAGCGGGAACGTATCGGCCCGCTTGCCGGTGATGGGAAACGACGAGTTCGCCGAACTTGCCCAAGCCTTTAACGATTTATTGGGACGGCTGGAGCTTGCCAGTCAAAAGCAGGCGCATTTGCTCGACCAGCAGCGCCGCTTTACCGCCGACGCCTCGCACGAACTCAAAACCCCGCTGACGGTGATTCGCGGTGCGGCAACGCTGCTTTTAGGGGAATCAGGTCAAACCGCAACGTCCGCCGACTACCAAAAGGTGCTACAAAAAATCGACCACGCCTCGCGGCACATGGACGATTTGGTCGGCGATTTGCTGCTGCTGGCCCGCTCGGATAGCGCCCAATTGGCAAAACAACAAACCGAACTGCTTGTGGCCGATGTGCTCGCGCAGGCCCGCACGCTTGCAAGCCCCAGTGATGGTATCGGTGCGCCGATAAAAATCGTCTGCGACGACCCGGCCCTATCATTCTACGGCAGCGAAGCGGAACTGATGCGTGTTTTCGCCAATCTGTTCGACAATGCCGTGCGCCACACGCCGCCCAGCGGACAGATTACCGCGACCGCTTGGCGCGACCGCGAAAGCGTTGTGGTAACGATAACCGACACGGGCGAAGGAATCACCGCCGACCATTTACCGTATTTAACCGAACGCTTTTACCGGGTGGATGCGTCTCGGACTCGGCAACACAACCGGGGCGGAACCGGGCTGGGCCTCGCCATTGCAAAAAGCATCGTGGAAGCGCACGGAGGAACGCTGACCATAACAAGCCAAGTGGGAAAAGGCACGACGGTCACAACGCGCTTGCCGATATGCAAATAGATCACGTTTAGTTAGTCACGCAAAACCGCTAACTTCCAAGCCGTAACTTCCGCTCAATTTACTGCCAAATGTACTGCCAAACTGCTTGGACACTGCTGGAAGCATAGGGGAAAATATACGGTTATTAATTGCCATTGCTAACAATTTAGATATCCATAGAAGTATTGGACGGTCAACTTTCGATTTCGTAAACAGCAGGGTGCCGCGTCGATTCTGAAAGACTGCTTGCTTAGGAAGTTTTTCTTAATGCGCATTTGATACCGTAAAAGCGACAGAGCGGATCTGGTGTGGAAGCCCCTGATGTAATTGACGCCACATGGTTTGGAAACGCATTTCTTCTATCTACTCTACTTCCGTCGCTCGGAGGCCGCATTTACCACATGACTGAATCATATTTGGCTATTTGCGATTTGGTAATATCGGTGGCGTAGGTTGAGTTCGCCGTCAACTTCGACAAGCATCCCGTTCGTCACCAACTCATCGATGTCTCGAAGCGCGGTTTCCTGCGAAACGTGCGTGGCTCTACTCCACCGTGCCACGGTGAGGTGACCTTGCATCGGCGCGTCCAACAATCGGTGCAGCATTTTGCTTTGCCGCTCGTTCAAATCAGCAGCACTCCAAGCTTTTAGGAGTGCCGCTTTGCGCTTTGCATCGTCAATGCGTAAAGCGGCCTTTTCCATCGCCCGGCCTAAGCATCCCAGATACCAGACGACCCACGCCGTCACATCCAGCGTTCCCTTTTGCACCGCCTCCAACGCGGCGTAATAGTCGCCCCGTTCAAGCAGGATTTGGCTGGCCAAGCTGTAAAAGCGGCCCGGCATAGCGTCAGCACGGGCGAGCAAAATGTCACCCAGTGCGCGGGCGATCCGTCCGTTACCGTCGTCGAGCGGATGAACGGTCACGAAATACAAATGCGCGAGGGCGGATTTGGTGTACAGGTCGTCCTGCTCAGTGGCGGTGTTGAACCAATCGAGGAAACTCTGCATTTCGCCCGGAACCCTTTGGGCATCCGGGCCGGTGAAATGCACGTTCGTTTTATCCGCCCGCCCCGACGCGACTTGGATCGGCCCGGTTCGCCACCCGCCCACGGTGATTTTGTCAAAGCCCCTGTGTCCGGTGGAGAGCAACGCCGCGTGCCAGTGCCATAGGCGCTCGCGGGTCACGGGTTCGTCCCGGTTGATCCAAGCGTCCACCAGCATTTCCACCACGCCTTCCACGCGCCGGTCGGAAGCAGAGGAATTTGTGGTGGCCCCGCCCGGTATACCAAGCCGTCGGGCGGTCGCGGAGCGAACGTGGGATGCTTTCAACTGCTCGCCCTCAATCGCGCTCGACTGCAGAGCGGCATCGATTAGTGCCGAAAGCGTCGCCTCCCGCACGAGTTCGTGGGCATCGAAACAGCTCGTATCGTCATGCAACGCTTGGACGCGATCCACGATGTCGTTTCGAAGTTGGCGTACACGGACGAGCGCGCCTTCTATCCGAGGCTTGGTAGCCAAGGCGCGGCCAGCCGTCTTGAGCGTAAAGGTACTTTGCCATAGTCGCGTCTGGTGCCTGCATCGTAAAACAATGATCCTCGTGTTGCTTATATCGCCGAAACTACGATTTCGTTCAAAAGCGTTAGCGCGGAATTTTAGGGACGGTAGAGGATAAATCATTGCCGCTTGCTATCGATGTCGCGGACGCAGGCCCTAAAGCTATGCCGCCTATAATATTTGTATAGTGCCGCTTCCGATGATCAATGATTTAGTTTTTCTGCGGCAACCCGCCGAGCGTCCCATTTCTTGGCAACGGCTTCGTGCGCTTGAAGTCCAAGCAGCACCGCTTCCCGCATTTCTTGAGGTAAATTCGCCAAGTCCGCCTCATCCGCCCAGCGCCCCTTACCGCGTTCATCGTCCGTTTCTACCAGGGTATGTGCCGAAACAGATACTGCAACGATTGGCGGAGGCGGTGCGATCCGCTCGAATGCCTGCGCGACCGCTTCGTGGTAGATTTCGTCGGGCGACATTTCCAAGTCGCATTCGATTTGTCGCCGCCGGTCGAAATCGTCTTTCTCGTTGAGCTGTCCCCACGCATCAATGGCGCTACGACGCAGAGCGTCGACTATGATTTGTTGATTTGCCATACGGTTTCGTTCAATCCTTACATTGGCGCACATAGTTAGAGCGCTCTAACCATTATACCAAACGATACTGGCACAATGGGTTCATGGGAACCGTCGCTCGTTTGAAAACCAGGACGGGGCTTTCCAACCAGTGCGGCCCGCGCATCAAAGAGCGGCTTTCGTTACTGAAAATCAGTCATAGCGCGTTGTGCGGGCGCATCGCCATCGCAACGGACGGCCAGTGGAATCCCGACCGTCTCGACATCACCAACATCGTCCATGGTCGACGTTCCGTTTTGACAACTGAATTGGTCGTTTTGGCACAGAGTTTGGATTGCAGCTCGGCGTATCTTTTAGGCGAAGCGGATATCCCTACCCCAAGCATTGGTCGTAGCGAAAAAGGTAAGGAAGCGCCCTGAAGGGAACCCATCGCTGGAACGATCCACCGGCGGATGGTATCCAAATGGAACCGGAATTTTCACCTCCCCCCCCTCAGCTAAAGAATCGCCCCCATGGTCATCGGCACAAGATTCTCGACTTGCCGGTGGTTAAAAGCTCCGTCCACCGACCTTCATGCAAACGTCGAAACCGCTTTAGGAGCGCAACAATTTCTTCGTTGAGGAATTGAGAAAACCAACTTCGGGTCAAGTCGTGCATTCACTATGGTTTCGTTGTTGTTGAATGACGGTTTTTCACAAGTCGCTCACGAGTTTATCACGAGTTGAATTCTACTTCAGTAAAATTGAATCCCTCGGTCGCTCATCTCGATTTTAACTTTTGGTCGGCGATATAGGACTTTTTGTTTCGCTATAGTGAGACTAATCGCCTTCAAAAGATTCGTGGCCAGACTGCGAAAAGACTCCGACGGAGACTTGCTGGACGTGAAATCCGTAGAAGGAAATACGCCAGCGGATACAGACCCGGTTGTGCGCTAAGGGCAAACAAGCGACATTTCGTGCACAACCGGGCCGAATTGCGAAGCCGCCATGGCTTCGCAATAACCTCGTCTTGATTGGCTAAGCCATGCCGTTAGCGAAAAATGAAATTTTCATTTTTTACCAATTACGGCAATGAGTTTTTCGCGCAGGCCAGGCGTCTTTTCATCAATGCCAGGCTTCAGGCTTCCCCAACCTGCCGCGCCGGGCGACTCCAAAAGTGCAAGCGTCCACGAGGGAATGTCGTGTTCGTGGATTGACAAAAACCAACTACGAAACGGATACTGGCTTTTTACCTTTTGAAGTTCGCCATGAAGCCCGCCCGCGATGAGTTCGTTGGCGCGCGAAAAGAATTTAGCAAAGTCTTCTCTATCCGTAGGCAAGGTAACGTTCTCTGAGAGGATGAGACGGAATACTTTGGGGTTGGTATTACTCGCCATGACGGCACATTCACCAACGAATTCGCCGGTTGACAAGTAGTGGTTGATTGCGAAAATGAGGTCGTTGAGTGGGGTATCAATTACGAATTCGTAAGGGATCATGTGAAGTTTCCTAACAAAGATTGTATAGCATTAAGTATACAATTTCAATGCTGAAATCTATAATTTGCTATACAATTTTTTGGAGGTATCCGAATGGCAAAAAAGCTTTTTGCGATCCGCTTGAGCGCGATTGACGAACAACTAATGAATTCATTAAGAAACCAGTTAGGGGCTACGCAAGGTAGCGTGATTGCTATGGGGTTAAGGGAATTAGCAAAGAAAGAAAAGATACCAATACCTATGACAGCAGCGAGCAGTGCGGACAACAGTCACGTTTCCGATGTAAACTCGGATTTCACTGCATAACTTTTATGACGGGCAGGAAAGACTGCCACACAGCTTATTTAACGAATAAGCGAACTGATCATCAGTCTTCGCTCCACCATATGCCCGGAATCAAGTATCAAACTTTCGGGCATATATCCAACACCACGCAGAATGCGAGCAGGTGTACTTTGTGTTGCCTTGACAAGGTAAGCCACGTAGGATCACGGGCCAAACGCCTTGCCAAAGTTTCTCGTAAAAGCTCTGCCACAAGCGGACAAAACGTTAATTTCAACGCCTACAAGTAGCATTTGTAATGGTGATGGGGCGGTGGTACAATACGCACAATTGGTTGAAGCACCATATTCGCGCAGCACGGAGCGCGTTTGGAAGCGTAACCTGTGAATTTTTTGCGTAACACCCAAGTGCGCGCTCGTAGCTCAGTGGATTAGAGCAAACGGATTCTACCCGTTTGGCCGGGGGTTCGAGTCCCTCCGGGCGCAGTTTTTGTTGTTTTTGCTGTTCGTTCGTTTCCGTTTTTACCCCATCGTGCCTAAACGCAGTTTGAGCGAACCCATCACACCCTCTTCCGCGCATGTGCCGACATCCGTGCTGGTTTTGAGGCCCGCGCAGGAGCAAACCCTGCTTGCCGCGCAGGCGTGGTGGCAGGAAGGCGACCGTGCGCTGGAGTATCTTGCCGAACGTGGAAAACGTGGTTTGCGGCTTGCTCAACTGCGCCCCCTTCTCGATACCTTTCGCAATACGCCCAACGCACAAACCGTCGAGCCGGTACTTCGGTTGGCGCGGCAGCTCACGGGAAACAGTGCGCTGAATCGTACCCTCGCCTCGGACACGTTTGCCAAAACGCTGCACGACTTGCTGTACAACAGCGCGCCGCTGCAAACCCGGCTCGCGGCTTTTCTGCGCACCCTGCGCGTCGGCCCGCAAACCGCATCGCATTTATTATTCGCCGCGTTTCCCGACCGCTACGCCCTCGCGTCCCGCCAAACCCGCGCCGTTCTCGCCCCGACGCCCGAACAGGTGAGGCTTTCGCGTACGCTCGCCGATACCCTGTACGGCGAAACGATTTCCCCCACCGCGACGACGGCAATAGGAACCGCAGCCGCCCGCGCCTTAACCGGCGATTTGGTGCTGTACGATACCGCCCGGCGTTTTTTGAGTTTGGAAGCGTTCGATGTTCTGCACGAGATTTTGCTGCACGCCCGCGAAATGCCGCTAACCGCAAACCCCACGCCCATTACGACCAAAGAACCCGCAGCAAACGACAAACCGAACCGTTCGGCGCGCGTCGTGCGGGAAAGCGCGCCAAGCGACCAGTCGGCGTACGCGCCCACCGTTTCCGGCACCAACCAAGACGCCCAAACGGAAACCGCCTCCGAGGTCGATTTACTCAACGCCATTGAACGAGAAATCGCGGATGCGGGCTTTACGTTCGCGCCGCTTCAGATTCGCCGCTATTACGTCGCGCTAAAAACCAAGCCGTTTGTGATTTTGTCCGGGCTGTCGGGCACGGGTAAAACCGCCTTGACGCGCCTGCTCGCCCGCGCTTTGTGCGGCGAACTTTCGGAGCGTGACCAGTATCTGCTCGTACCCGTTCGCCCCGACTGGACGAGCGGCGACGCCCTCCTCGGCTACCACAATTTGCTGACCGACCGGTATGTCGCCACGCCGTTTCTGTGCCTGCTCCGCCAAGCCGCCCTGCCGGAAAACCGAAACCGTGCGTTTTTCGTCGGCTTGGACGAAATGAACATCGCGTCGCCAAACCATTATTTGAGCGATTTACTGTCGGTTATGGAAACCGAGCACAAGCGGATCGATTTGCACGAAATGGAAAGCGTCGTGCTTGGCCCGAACGTGTTTTTGACCGGCTCGGCAAACTTGGACGAAGCCACACATCCGTTCGGCAGAAAGGTTTTGGATCGCGCCAACGTCATCGAGTTCGCCGATGTTACTTTGGACGCCCCCCGACAAACCGAAACGCGCCCGACCGCTTCTGCTTTGCCCTTCCCTACCCGCCAGCGATTATTTTTAGCCAACTGCGTCCACACCACGGAAGCGGCGCAAACCCGGCTTGCCTCCGTCGATGAGACGTTTGCGCCGCGCCTCGTCGCGTATCTTTCGCAGATCAACACGCTTTTAACGCCGCGCGGTTTGCATTTCGGCTATCGCGTCCGCGATGAAATCGTGCGCTACGCCGCCGCCTCGTTTAGCCAAAGCGGGCAAGGTTTATTTGTTTCCACGCCGCGCGAAAATTTGCAGACCGCCCTTGATGTGCAGGTTTTGCAAAAGATCCTGCCGCGCTTGACGGGCACGACCGAAGCTCTCGAACGACTTTTGAGCGATTTGGAAGCGTGGGCCGTGCAAAATAACTTGCCGTTTAGCGCGGACAAACTCGCCCGAATGCGCCGCCGCGCCCAAGACGACGGCTTCGTGACCTTTTACGAACTGTAATTTTGCCGCCCAAACGGCTTGACGCTTCGCCGCCCATACGATACACTCCTTTGTTTGCGGGCCGGTTGTTTCGACTTCCCGTCTTAGCTCAGTCTGGATAGAGCGAGTCCGTCCTAAGGACGAGGTCGGGGGTTCGAATCCCTCAGACGGGATTAAGGCCGGACGGAAAATTTCGCCGCAAACGGTTCGTGTGGAGAGGTCGCATAGTGGTCTAGTGCGCTCGCCTCGAAAGCGAGTGTGGGGCAACTCACCGTGGGTTCAAATCCCACCCTCTCCGCGTATCAAAAAAGCCGCTCCAATGGAGCGGCTTTTTTGTTTTTCCATGTCTATTTAGAGCGGCGTCGCGGCTGTCGCCACACTGCTTGGGTGAAGAATGGCGCGGGCCGCTTGGGCAAGGTGCGCGGGCACATCGGCGATAACGACGACGCCCCCACTGTGAACGCCCGTTTCATATTCCTGAGCGGTTGTATCGGGGATGCCCGCGCCGACAAGCGCACCGAACAAACCGCCGGTCAAGCCCCCCGCCCCGGCCCCGGCGAGCGCGCCCGCAATCGGCCCGGCAATCAAAATACCCAAGCCCGGAATGGCAATCGCCGTTGCGGTTGCGGCAAGTGCGCCAAGCACTGCACCGACTGTTCCCCCGACAACCGAACCCGTTCCCGCCGCTTCGCCCGCTTTGCTTGACACATGGGCCGCGCCCACAGTCACATCGCCGGTCGCCGGATCGCCGGTTGCACTGGGTTCGGAAACGGCTGCCGTTCCGTCTTCCGCGTCCCGATACACGACCGAAATATCGGCGTGCGGAACGCCTGCCTGCTCCAGCCCGGCGACGGCGGATTCGGCCTCGTCGCGGGTGTCAAAAAAGCCCGCCAAATGCTCACGTCCTTCGCTTGGCGCATAGTACCGTGCGCTTTCGCCGCTTGCAGTTGTGGATGGATACGCGGTTTGTTCGGAGGTTGCGTCTACGCCGCCCACGGTTTGCGT
This sequence comes from uncultured Armatimonadaceae bacterium, assembly GCA_964241985.1. Taxonomy (GTDB): domain Bacteria; phylum Armatimonadota; class Armatimonadia; order Armatimonadales; family Armatimonadaceae; genus CAXTBP01. Next base: position 10,240 of record CAXTBP010000153.1, read on the forward strand.
TATCGCGGCATTTTCGCCCGCGTTGATGGTGTCTGCCATAGTTTTGTACTGTCCCTTATTTGGGCGGAAGATGAACGTACCGTATCGGGAGCCGCAAAAAAGAAGCGGGTACGTTTTTCCGAACCAGAAAAAACGTACCCGCAGTTGATAGAACGGTAAACGAAGAGGCCTTAGTTTCTAAACCCTTTTGGTCGTGCTTTCCTCGCTGCCCGATGTGGTTGCGGGGGCGACGGGCGCGACTTTGGCGAGCGCGGCGCGGGCGGCTTCAGCGGTATCGGCGTCCGGCGATTGGGCCAAGGCTTGGAGGGCGGGCACGGCGCGGGCGTCGCCCAAACCACCGAGGGTAATCGCGGCCCAGCGGGCGGCGGGATTACTTGCGTCGGCAACGGGGATAACGGCGTCTACGGCGGGTGTTCCCAAACCGTTCAAAGCCTGCGAGGCGTAATACGCGATGGTATCGTTGGACGAGCCGAGCAAGCCGACAAGCGGCGCGACGACGGGTGCGCCCAAACGCGCCAAAGCGGTCGCCGCATTTTGCGCCACCGTTCCGTCCGAATCGCCGAGCGCGGTTAAAAGCGGCGCAAATCCCGTCGCGTTCATACCATCAACGAGCGGGGTTGCGGCTCGTTCGGTCGCCACCATTGCCGGGTCGGACAGTTTGGCGGCGAGGTCGTCAAACGGCTTTTTCTTTTTGTCGTCCTTTTCCACATCGGCTTGGGCTTTGAGGGCGGCAAGCGCGTTTGTCAAAGCGGCAGGGTTCGCGCCGGGGCGCAGCATTTCCATCAGTGCGCCGCGCGATTGAACTTGTTTTAAGGCGTCGATTTTCGCTTGGTCGTCGCCCGCATCCGCCAATTTTTGCAATGCGGCCCGAATCACATTGGCGCGATCCAAAATCTCGCCGATGGATTCGGCGGCGTTCGCGCGAACGGTCGCATCGGTATCCGCCAACGCTTTGACGGCTAAATCGGTCGTCCGCATTCCGCCCGCAGCGTCGGCGGCAAGGGCGCGCACGGCGGGGTCGGAATTTCCTAAGGCTTCGGCAATCGAACCGGCTGCTTTGTCTCCCGCCCGCTTGAGGCCCGCGCTCGCCGCCGAGGCGACCGACAAATCATAATCGCTCAACGCCGTCGTCATGGCGGCATTGGCCTCGGGCGTAGCGATGGCTCCGAGTGCACCCGCCGATGCGGCGCGGGCGGTGGCGTCGGCGTTTTGGTCTTGCAAGGCGGCAATCAAAACGGGTGCACCGATGGGGTCGGCGATATTGGCAAGCGACGTTACGACCGTGCGGCGGACGTTCGGATCGGCGTCGTCTTTGAAGGGGATAATCGGGGTCGCGGCTTCGGGCGTTTTGAACTTGCCCATGATCTCGATAAGCTGGACTTTGGCGTTTCGCAAATCGTCCACTTTGTCTACGGGGGGCAGTTTGTCGGCCTGTAAATACGGTGCAATTAGTGGAATAGTGTCCGGCCCGATGCCCGCCAAAATATCGCCGAGCGGGGCGCGAAGCGACCCGTCGCCAAGCCGCGACGCCATCTTGTCCTGCAAGGGCGCACCGATTTTTTTGAGGGCCGCCCGCGATTGGTCGCGGATATTGCCGTCGGGGTCTTTGGCGGCGTCGAGGAGGGCGTCGGCGTAGTCGGTTCCGACTGCGGCGACCGCGTCTTTTGCGGCATCACGGACAGGGTGGGTTTTGGCTTCCGCCGATTCCGTGTCGGGGTCTTTGAGCATCTGCAAAAGTTGGGCAAACGCTTTCGGGTCTTTGCCGCCCTGCGCCAATCGCTGCAAGGATGCAATCGCGGCAAGCCGGGTCGCGGGCGGCGCGCCCCCTTGCAAGGCGTCGAACAAAACGCCGCGCGCCATCAAGCGGCGCACGCCCTCGTCCTGCGCCGAAGCGTCCTTGCTTGCGACTTGCGACAGTTGCGAGCGCGTTTGCGTGGCGTTCCATGCGAAATTGCCGACCCCGAACACGAGCAGAAGGACGACGACGATTAAAATAATCCGGCGGGTATTCAAAACAGTTCTCCTTTGAGCCTGATTTTATTGTAGCACAGGGCGCAAGCAAGCGGGCAAACGCTTTGAGCGCGGTTACGACAAAAACGGAACCGACGTCGCAAGGGCGCACAAAACGACGATCCACGCCCACAGTTTCCACAATTTGCCGACCGTTCCCGCGACAAACAGCAATATGGCAAGCGGAGCCAAAAGCGCGACGCCCATTTGCACCAAGTTGTCCGGCGACGGATTCGGGCCGACATTTGCAACGAGCGCGCCAACCGCGACAAGGCCGCCCAGAACCGGCAAACCGCACGCAATACGCGCCAAGAGCGGAAAGCGCGCGCCGATTCCGACGAAAAGCAACAGGGCGGCGCAAAACCCCGACGCGGCCCAGCCCATAAGCAGCGCGTTCATTCGCGCGGAATTCGACGCATTAAACATGGCGTGCGAATGCTGCATAATGCCGACAAAGGCGGAGCCGAGCGGAACTAAGCACAGCAAAAATAGGGGCCAGAACCACCAGCGGTTTTTCGATTGGCCTCTCCCCCCGGCCCCCTCCCCGAGGCGGGAAGGGGGAGCCTGTTCCGTTACAGGT
>CAXTBP010000154.1:0-12692 GCA_964241985.1 uncultured Armatimonadaceae bacterium
CGGTCAACCCGGCAAGAGAGCCATCATGTCTGCGCTCCTATTTCAAGACATTATTAGCAACCGTTGCCGCCCACCCGTAAATGTGGCCTTCTTCTCTGCGTGCAGTGTCGCTGCACGGGAAACGCCGCCAATCGCTGCGGGTTTGGGGATTGGGGGGATTGATCGGGCTTTTTGCGGTTTCACCGAAGACGGCTACATCGCCGGAATGCAGGCCGCCGCCCAAATTTTTTGGAGCGAACTCGCAAAAGGAGCCACGGTAGGGGAAACTCAAAAACTATGCGATGCCGCTTACCAAAAAAAGCGTGACGACGATAAATTCACTCTCGGTGCTGATGCCAAATTCAGCGTCTACGGCGACAGTGCTACAAAATTGCACGGAGTATATGGAAGCACTGGCGAACACAAATTAGATTGGTTTACCATTGGAGGTAATTAATTATGCTAAGTTTTGTTAGGTTTGCTTTGAGAATAAACGTAATTGCTGTTTCACTCGGAGTAGCATCAATTTTGACGTACCATCGGTCTCAAGCCCAACAACCTCCTACAACCCCGCCACAAGCTGTAGTTGCCGAAGCACAGCGGGCCGCTGCAATCTCAGGGCGATCTATCACAGGTGCGCCTACCTCGTTTAAATCGTCCGAAGCACAGGACACTGGGGATACTTTGTGGGAACTTACGTGGGGAGCTGATCATGAAGGTGTCACTGTGACGGTGGACGAGCAACAAGGGCGGGCTGTGAATTTCGACGACTGGATAATTTTTCGAGAAAAGGGTACGGCTGACGACACAGGGGCTAACGTCACGGTAACACAATCGGACACGCAAGCCACGCTGAATTATCTCGCTTCGCAATTATCTATAACACTGGGCGATTGGCGCGATAATCCGTCTTTACTACGAAGCACGACCCCCTCATCGGGTGGCGACGATAGGTATTGGTTCGTTGAGAGAATGCAATACGTCAACAATGTGCCTGCTTGGTCGCGCCGTCTTTATGGATATGTGGAACCGTATCAGGGTCGAATCTATCACTGGACACTACAGGATAACGGTACGCTTGTGGCTCCCAACGGCCCGATTATTTCCGAACCGCAGGCGCGGCAAATCGTGACCAATGCTTTCGCCTCTTACGCCGCATCCATTCTCACGCCCTCGGACAGCACCGCGCCCACCGACCCGCCCGTTTCGCTCGCGTGGCGACGGGTGTACGAAAGCTCAACCTTGACACGATTGTCGTACCAATATTATTTCGATTTGCCGCCCATCGAAGACCCAAATTACGATGAGACCGATCCCAACGCGGAATGGCACGGGCGATGGCACATGGCTTTTGTCGCCGACGTGGATGCGGAAACCGGGGAAGTATGGGGAATTGCCAATGGATTAGGCGGTGGCGTCGTTACCAAACCAAACTACTTTTTTGTTTCGCCTCGTCGCAATCTACTTTCTCGAATAATCCGCGACCGTTCGCTAAACGCATTTGCCCTCATCTTCGCCGGAGGGAGACCCGCCAAAGCCATCGCGCCAAGCAAAGCGGCAGACCGTTTTACCGTGACTGTAACGCCCTCCAAAATACCTAGCGCGGCGGGTTTGTCGGAACTAAACAAAAAGGCGTTATTTAGGGAATACGCCCCGCGCGCCGTTGACTTTGCCTTTAACCCTGCCGCGCGGCGTTTGACATGGAAAACCGAGCCGGGCAAGTGGTCGGGCCTCGCACTTTCCCCGACGCAAACCAAAAATTTGTCCGAGTGGCTACAGCAACGGAAGACGAACGGCTTGGACGCGAGACGAATCCAATAACCGCTACGAACCGGCGGTCTTTTTCAGCGAAACGGTTGTGCCTTTGGGCGACGAGGTAACTTCGACCGAATCGGCGAGCGCTATCATCAAGGGCAGGCCGCGTCCGCCGGTCGCGTCCGGTTCGGGCATTGCCGATAGGGGCGGAGCCATGAAGCCCGTGCCCGAATCGCGCACCTCGACACAAAGGCTCTTATCGCTCAAAAGATGTCCCACGACTTTGACCGAACTGCGCTCGCCCTGCGGCGAGCCGTGCCGGATGGCGTTTGCGGCGGCCTCCACAACGGCGGTCAAAAAATCGTCCACTTCGGCCCGCGACAGCGACGTATGGCTTGCAAGCCGCTCCACTAAGCGGCGCACGTCGCCCAAATGGTCGGGGCGTGCGAAAAACTCGAGTTCGGTGCGCGTGTCTGCGTTGTTCTGCGGCGTCATAGGGGTCACGCTACGGCTCCGGCGGGTGGCGTGGACGCGACAACAATGTCTTCGGGCTGATAGCCGACTTTGAGAAACGTGTCAAAACGACCCAAACGCAAAACGCGCTCCGGCTGGCTGCTTTTTTGCACGAGAAGGGCGAGTTTCGTTTTGTCGTAGTAGGTTTTTCGGATTTCGACCAGCAGCGCAAGGCCCGCCGAGTCGATAAAGCCGACCTCACGCAAATCAAGCGCGATACTGCCGCTTGGCGACGCATGACGAAAAGCCTCGAGCAACGCCGTGCGGAGAATCGGCGCGGTGGACAGATCAATATCGCCCTGCGCGGCGACAATCGGGAGTGACCCGCCCAACTCGGTGTGGGTTTGAATGTGCAGGGCATCCTCGTCCAAACCCGACAAATCATCGGTGGCGGGCGAAACGGTTAATTCCATAAAGTCAAAACGTTCCTCTGATTATAAGTGCAATGTTACCGTGCGAAACGGACGGCGCGGGTAATCCCGGGCAATTGACCGGTACGGTTTGGTTTAGTGTACCCACAACCCATGTTTGAACCGCGCCGCATAGTTTCCTGCTCGCTTGGTATTCATTATTATTGTCCGCTGCCGGATGTTTTTGCAGGGGGCGTCAGCGCAGCGGCGCGGGCGTGGGCTTCTAAACCTTCCCAACGGGCAAACGTTTCCACAAGGGGCGCGAGCGGCGCGGCGGCCTCGCGGCTGAACGAGAGCAGATTGGTTTTCTTGACGAAATCGTCTGTGTTGAGCGGCGAGGCAAACCGGGCGCATCCCGCCGTCGGGAGCGTGTGCGACGGCCCCGCCAAATAATCACCCAAAGGCGCGGACGTGTGCGGGCCGAGCAACACCGCGCCCGCGTTTTTGATTTTGCCCACGGTTTCCCACGGGGCCTGCGTCAAAATATGCAGATGTTCGGGCGCAAAAGCGTTGATAACCTCAGCGGCTTCGTTTATGGTTTGCGTTTGCACCAAAAACACATTTTTCCAAACGGTTTCCAAAATCGCGCGGCGTGGCAAGTCTGCGGCCTGCTTTTCCCATTCGGTTTGCACGGCGTGGAGAAAATCCGCCGACGGACTGGTGACGAGGGCCGCGCATAAAACGTCGTGTTCGCACTGGGCCAACAGTTCGCGGGCGGCGTGCGCGGGGTCGGCGTGTTCGTCGGCAAGAACGGCGGCTTCGGACGGCCCGGCGAGCATATCCAAGCCGACTTCGCCGTACACCATTTTTTTGGCGAGGTTGACGTACACATTACCCGGCCCGACGATTTTATCCACGCGGGCTACGGTTTGCGTTCCGTAGGCCATCGCGCCGATTGCCTGCGCCCCGCCCATCGCGTAGACTTCCGAAACCCCGGCAAGGTGCGCGGCGGCAAGGGTTGCATCCGGCGGCAAGCCGGTGTCCGACTGCGGCGGCGTGGCAAGGACAATCTGCTCGACGCCCGCGATTTTGGCGGGCACGGCAGCCATTAAAACCGTGGACGGATAGGCCGCCGTGCCGCCGGGAACGTACACGCCGACGCGCGCAAGCGGACGGATAATTTGCCCCAACGTCGCGCCGTCGTCGCTCGTTTTTATCCACGATTGCCGGATCTGCGCTTGGTGAAAATCGGCGATGCGAGCGTGCGCGGTTTCCAAAATCGGCCACAATTCGGTTTGGCGAACGCGCTCGGTCGCGGCTTCGATGGCTTCCTGCGGAACGCGAAGCGTTTGCGCGTCGGCGAAATCGAAAGTGCGCGTGTAGGCTAAAACGCTCTGGTCGCCGGTTTGTTTGACGGCTTGTAAAATATCGCGCACGACGGCCTCGGCCTTATCGTTCGCCTGAGTCAAACGGGCATCGAAAACGGACTGCAAAAACTCGATTGTGTCGGTGCGTGTGTCAAAAAAACGAGGCATATAAACGCCATTGTACCGCGCGAAAACAAAGTCCCGCCGGTTTAACCGGGGTTTCCACGGTACAATAAACCCCGTATGACTGCCTATAAACGCTACTACGTTACCACGCCCATTTATTACGTCAACGGGTTGCCGCACACGGGCACGGCGACCACGACGCTTCTTGCCGACGCGACCACGCGCTACCACAAACTGCGCGGCGACCATCCGTACTTTTTAACCGGCACGGACGAAAACGCGCGCAAAGTCTTGGAAGCCGCGCAAAAAGCGGGCATGGATCCGCTCGCGTTCGTGGATGAGGTCGGGCAGCGGTTCGTGGAAACGTGGCAGTTCTTGAACTGCGACTACGACGTGTTTTTCCGCACGACGGAAGCACGGCACGCCGAAACCGTGCAGGAAGTCTTTCGCCGCTTAAAAGCCACCGGCGACGTGTATCTGGGAACGTACGAAGGTTGGTACTCGGTCGCCGACGAAACGTTTTTCCGCGACACCGACGTGGACGAAGCGACACAAACCGCCCGCGAAACCGGGGCCAAGGTCGAGCGCGTCCGCGAAGAATCCTATTTCTTCAAACTGTCCGCGTATGGCGACCGCTTAAAGGCCTATATCGCCGAACACAGCGATTTCTTGCTGCCGGAAACGCGCAAAAATGAGGTTGTCGCCTTTATCGAGCAGGGCTTGCGCGACATCGCCATCACGCAAAACCGAACGGGGTGGGGGATCGCCGTCCCCGACGAAGCGCCGGGCCGCGTCATCTACGTTTGGTTCGACGCGCTTATCAACTATCTGACCGAAACCGGTTGGCCCAATTCGCCCGATTGGGACAATTTGTGGCCCGCTGACGTGCATCTTATGGGCAAGGAAATCTACACGCGCTTCCACGCCACCCTTTGGCCCGCGATGCTGATGGCGCTTGATTTGCCGCTCCCGCGCCACGTTGTCGGGCACGGCTTTTGGCTCGTGCGCGACCCGATGACGGACGCCTTAGTCAAGGGCGGCAAATCTACGGTTCCGACCCCGCGCCCGCAGGATGCCGTCGCCTATTTGCAGGAACGGTCGGGCGCGGACGAGGCCGTGTGTGTGGACGCCTACCGCTACTATTGCTTGCGCGACATTTCGTACACGAGCGACACCGAGTTTTCGCTGTCCGCGATGACGGGCCGCTACAACGCCGACCTCGCCAACGATTTGGGCAACGTCCTCAACCGCGTGTTGCGCGCCAAATACGCCAATGGGCGCGTGCCCGAAGGCGCGGAAATGGACGCCGGTTTGCAGTCGGTCGCGCAAAGTGCGATTGCTAACTATGAAAACGCCCTGCTCCGCTTTGAATGGGGCCAAGCCCTGCAAAGCGTGTGGATTTTGCTGGGCGAAGTGAACAAATACCTTGCCGACAAGGCCCCGTGGCTGCTCGCCAAAGCGGGCAAGCAAGCCGAAGTCGATACCGTGGTTTACAACGCACTGGAATGCACGCGCATTGCCGCCCTGCTTATCGCGCCTGTGATGCCAAGCATCGCCGAAAAGATTGCCGCTCAACTCGGCCTGCCCGAACTCTGCGCGGTGGGGGATTGGGCCAACCAAACCCGCTATGGGGGCTTGCCCGCAGGTACGCCGTTTGGCGAGGCCGTGCCTTTGTTCCCGCGCATTGACACCAAAACAGAACCCGTCGCCGCACAAAACAGCATCAAAGCGGCCCCCAAGAAAGACAAATCCGCGAACATGGAACCGACCACCACGCCCGCAACCCCCACCGAAACGACCGAAACCGCGCCTGCTTCTACGCCCGCCGTTGCGCCGTCCGACCTTATCAGCATTGACGACTTTATGCGCGTCCAGTTGCGCGTCGCCGATATTGTGAGCGCCGAGCGCGTCGAAAAAGCCAAAAAACTGCTGCGCCTGCAAATCCGCATCGGCGACGAAACGCGGCAGCTTGTCGCCGGAATCGCCGAAACCTACGCGCCCGAAGACTTGCCCGGTCGCCAAATCGTCGTTGTCGCCAATTTGCAGCCCGCCGTTATTCGCGGCGTCGAGTCCCAAGGAATGCTTCTTGCCGCCACCGACGCCGAAGGCCACGCCATTTTGCTCAAACCCGACACCGCCGTGCATTCCGGCGCGAGCATCAAGTAGCGTTTAGCAAGCGCGGCGCAGAAAATAAGCAATATGGCCTTTCCGCACCACGAAGAACTTTACCTGTCGAACTTCACAACGTTCGCCGAGGCCAAATTTACGTTTTCGCCAACGATCAATGTGCTTGTTGGCGAAAACGGCACGGGCAAAACGCACTTGATGAAGGTGCTTTACGCGGTTCAGTACACTTGTTCGCGTGATGGGCAAAGAGGAAATTTGCTTCCGCAAATTGTTGGAAATGTTTTCCAAATTCCAACAGTGACAGGTGTTCTTCAATCTCCCTCCGTTCCCGGAAAGTTTCAGGATGCTGCGCTTGTTCGGCAATCAGCAAGCAAAGTTAATGCTTATGTGACCGGTAAGTGGAAGGGAAATCTTTGGGATTTCGGTGTTGAAGATTTTGATATATTCGGTTACAGCATAAAGGAAAACAGCACTCACCCTTTGCCAGAAATGCCCCGCCCTATATTTATTCCTGCCATTGACATGATGGGGCACACACGCCGCTTCCTTTCTACCTACGACGAGTACCAAATCGACTTCGACCAGACGCACCGCGATATTGTCGCCCTTCTGCTCGCGCCCGAACGCCGAAACCCACCGCAAAATCCCGAAACGGCGGAACTGCTCGCCGGTCTTTTGGGCGGCAAAGTCGAAGAAGAAAACGAGCGGTTTTATTTGCGGACGCCCGAAGGCAGGCAGCCCATGCCGCTTGTCGCCGAAGGCTTGCGAAAAATCGCTACGCTATACCAACTTATCCGTAACGGTTTTTTGGAGCCGGGCAGTGTGTTGTTTTGGGATGAACCGGAAGTCAACGTCAACCCAAAACTCATGGACGAAATCGTGGACGTTTTGTTGCGATTGGCCCGAAGCGGCGTGCAGATTTTCCTATCCACGCATAGCTACGTCATTCTCAAATAGTTCGATTTGCAAGCAAAAGCGTCGGACGGTGTCCGTTATTTTGGCTTGGAGCGTACGGAAAACGGAACCGTCGCCCACGCAACCGACGATTATTCTCAGCTTTACCCAAACGCCATTTCCGAGCAGTTTGACCGCCTGTACGATATGGAACTGACCCGCGCGACCGGACGGACGCGCCATAAAAAATGAGATTGACGGCGTTTCCCGAACAAGAAAGCGATTTGCTTTTCGACTTTTCGGCTGCGCTTCGGTGCGACAAGCACGACGCCACCAACACCGTTTTTCCCGGCGTCGATTTTATTGTCAAGGAAATCGACCGCCAAATCTGGGTTGAAGTTAAAAACTGGGAAGGGGCATCCATACCTGCCTCGCGGCGCGGTGGACAGCGGCGCTCCTTTTTGGCAAAGTTGAACAGCCGAGTTTACTTCAAAGAAACCCTGCGGGCGAAGTTCATCGGAACGTGCGCATATCTCGCATTGACGGACGCGCCGTTGCGCGAAGACGTCGTTTATATCGCACTCTTGGAATCGCCGCGTATGGATTCGGCGCTTATGCTGCAAGCCACTACACGACTGCGAAATTTGGTAAAGCGCGATCCCTTGTGGTATTTCACCGATGCGAACGGAAACCGTGTAGCGATTTTAGTTAATGCAGTGGTACTGAATGTGTCGGAATGGAACGCGCGTTTCCCGCAATATCCCATCGCGCCGGTGTAAAAGGCCGACTGCAACCAAACCGTTTTGGCGCGTGTCCGATAGATGCGCGGAACCGATACCCCAAGCAAAAAGCAGGGACGGGTTCCGCGCTCAAATCGAACCCGACAAACAAAAAGGTTTACCTCTATGCGCGTTCCGTTTTCCAATCGCAACCCGGTCGTCATTCTTCTTCTGATGTTCGTGACCTGCGGCCTGTATTACCCGTACTGGCTGTACGTGACGACCCGCGACATCGACGAGTATTTGGGTGAGTCCGATTTGCCTCCGATTGTCCACCTGCTCTTGTTTATTCTTACCGGCACGTTGTGGGGGTTCGCGTGGGACTTCCTGACGGGGCAGCGCATCGTGCGGATGCAGCAGCGGGCAGGCGTAAGCGTCAAAGACGACACGATTTTATACCTTTTGCTGGACTTTTTAGGCGCGGGGCCGCTCTATGGTATTGGTATCGTCGTTCCGCTCTTGCAGCAAACGCGATTAAATGAAGTCTATGATGCCGCCCGAAGCCGCGCCATTCCCGCCCGCTTTTAATTCCCATCCGCGCCCGTCAAACGGTTGGCGGGCGCGATTGGGTGCGGGCGTCAAGGCGTTTATCATACCCGCGCTCGTTGTGGCGGCGTTCGTGGTTCCGCCGCCCGGCGTCGTGGGAGGGCATAGTGGGCGGCTTTTGAATTTGCCGTCGTTGTGTTTGTTTTATAACTTCACGGGTTTGCCATGCCCCGGCTGCGGAATAACGCGCTCGTGCGTGTGTTTCGCGCACGGCAGACTGAGCGACAGCATTGCTTTTCACCCGCTCGGCCCTCTGACGTTTCTTGTGCTTCTTGGTTTCGCCCTGCGCCCGGTACTTCGCGTTATCCTGCCCGGTTTGCGCCGGTTTACTGTTTCGGATCGCGTTACAAGCCTCGCCGCTTATGTCGCTACGGGCCTTTTTATCGCCTTTTGGATCGCGCGTTTGTGCCATGTTTTGCCGCCGGTTCCGCCCGCGTAGCATGGTACACTAAGAACAAATTCCACAACGAACCGAACCGGCGAGCGGCGCGAAACAATGCGCCGATTCGCTGTTTTTTTGCGAAAGGCATTGTTTCCGGCATGGCGGAACTGCGGGCGTTTTCGGCCCTGCGCTACAACCCAAACGAAGATTTAGCGAGCGTAACGTGCCCGCCCTACGACGTGCTTTCGCCGCAGGAGCGGCAGGCGCTCGCGGACAAATCGCCGCACGCCACCGTGCGCGTTATCTTGCCCGAAGGCGAGGGCGATGCCAAATACGAAATTGCCGCCCGCCTGATGTCCGACTGGCAAGCAAATAGCGTTTTGCAAACCGATGACACGCCCGGCTTGTACGTTACGCGCACGAATTTTTCGGAGCCGGGGAGCGGACAGCGCAAAGGCCGACTTGGCCTTGTCGCTTTGCTGAAACTGAGCGAATACGCGGACGGGCACGTTTTGCCGCACGAAAAAACGCTGACGGCCCCTAAAGCCGACCGCTTGAAACTGCTGCGAGCAACCCGCGCGAGCGTGGAATCCATCATGGGCTTGGTGGACGACGAAACCGGCGAACTGTACCGCTTGCTGGAACAAGCGGCAAGCCAAACGCCCATCGCGTCCTACGACGGCGACGACGACCAATCCCACGCGCTGTATAAAATCGAGGATGCGGAAACCATCGATAAAATCCGCGCCCTCGCCCTCCCGCAGCCCGTTTTTATCGCCGACGGACACCATCGCTACGAAACCGCGCTCGCCTACGCCCGCGAAACGGGCACGCTGGGAACCGACGTGCCCGAAGCATTTCTGCTGGCGACGATTACGCCGCACTCCGATCCCGGTTTGGTCGTTTTGCCGACGCATCGCTTGGTCAAAAACACGCCGCCCGATTTGCTCCACGGTTTATTGCGCGGCTTGGAACGCGACTTTGATGTTGTGGAAATCAGCCGCGACGATTTGGAAGGCCGTTTGCGCTTGCAGGTCGAAAATCAAATCGTTTTCGGGTTGCTTTTGCCGTCGGGCACGTTTTATCGGGTTGCGTCGCGCGATGCCGCGCCGTTGTATGGCAAACTGCCCAGCGACGTTTCGCCCGCGTTGCGCTTGTCCGAGCCGCTGCTTTTGTTGCATTTGATTCTCGGCCCCTTGCTCGGCCTCGATGCCGCATCCATCGCCACGACCGACCGGTTGGCGTACACGCGCGACATCGACGAAGCCGTACTAAAAGTGCGCGATACGAACGAGTACGATGTGTGCTTTTTGCTGCCGAATCCACCCGTTACCTGCGTGCGCGACGTTTCCCTTGAAGGCGGCGTCATGCCGCAAAAATCCACGTTCTTTTATCCGAAATTGGCGTCCGGTCTATTGATGCGGACGTTTGAAAAGTAATAAACCCATGCTGAAAAAAGGCGTCTTTTCCCGGCTTCTGCAAAATGTCGATACGCTCTTTACCGGGCGCGGCAAAATCGACGAAGACTTGTTCGACGAATTCGAGGAGGCCTTGCTTGCCGCCGATATTTCGTTTCGCACGACGCAGAAAATTCTGGACGATTTACGCGAAGCCGTCCGCAGCGACCGTTTGACCGATGGCGCGTCCGTTCGTGCCCGTTTGGCAAAGTCGCTGACCGACGCGCTGGGCGATCCCGGCGACACGCGGCTCAAAGTCGCCCCGCCCGGTGGCGAACCGACGCTGTATCTGATGGTCGGCGTCAACGGCGTCGGCAAAACAACCAGCCTCGGCAAATTGGCCTATTTGGAAAAAGAAGACGGCAAAAAAGTCATTCTTGCCGCAGGTGACACGTTCCGCGCCGCCGCCGCCGAGCAACTGGCGATTTGGGCCGAGCGCGTCGGCTGTGATTTCGTTCGTCAGCATGAGCGCAGCGACCCCGCCGCCGTCGTCTTCGATGCCGTGCAGGCCGCAAAGAGCCGGGGCGCGGACATAGTTCTCGTGGATACGGCGGGGCGGCTGCACACCAAGTCGAACTTGATGGAAGAACTTCGCAAAATCGGGCGCGTGTGCGAGCGCGAACTGGGCCGCAAGCCCGACGAAGTACTCCTTGCCCTCGACGCAACCACGGGCCAAAACGCGATTGCGCAGGCCAAAGAGTTTGTCGGCGCGGTTGGCGTAACCGGCATCGTTCTTGCCAAACTCGATGGCACGGCGCGCGGCGGTATCGTCATAACGATCCGCGAAGAGTTGGGCATCCCGATTAAACTCGTCGGGGTAGGGGAGCAAATCGGCGATCTGCTTCCGTTTGACCCCGAAACTTTCGTCGAAGCCATGCTGTCGGACTAAGCCGAAAAGAAAGAAATCGTAATGATCAAGCGACGCGGCTTCACCGTTTGGCTTTTGTTTTTGCTTTGCCTCGTTCCTGCGTTGCCCGGCTGTGCGCAAGCGGAGCAGCCGACGCGCTTAACCGACGTGGTGTACGGGCGCAAATTCGGCACGGCACTCACGATGGACGTTTTCAAGCCGAAAAAGCCGAGCGGGATTGGGATGATTTTCATTGTCAGCGGCGGCTGGTATTCCAGCCACGACGCCATCAACCCGGGCGTCGGGCAGTATTTCGCCAGTCGCGGCATGACCGTGTTTCAGGTCGTCCACGGCAGCCAGCCCAAGTTCACGCTTCCCGAAATCATCCCCGATATTCACCGGGCCGTGCGTTTCATTCGCACGCACGCCAGCGAGTACGGCGTAGACCCAAACCGCTTGGGCATTTGCGGCGCGAGCGCGGGCGGTCATTTGTCGCTCATGATGGCGGCCTATGGCGGGCCGGGCGACCCCAAAGCCCCTGACCCGGTTGACCGCGCATCAAGTCAGGTTCAAGCCGCCGCTGTATTCTTCCCGCCCACGGATTTTCTCAACTACGGTAAGCCCGACGTTCGCGCGTGGAAAGACCCGACCCTCAAAGACTTTTGGCACGTTTTCGCTATTCCGCCCACGCTGCCCGACGCCGACCAAGACAAAATAATGCGCGGTTTGTCGCCCATTTACGGCATCACGAAAAACACGCCACCCGTCCTCATCTTCCACGGTGACGCCGACACCCTCGTTCCCATTCAGCAATCCAAAACGTTCATGGCGAAACTGGAATCCGCAGGCGTTCCGCACGAGCTAATCGTTCGCCCCGGACAAGGGCACGGCTGGACAACGATGGACAAAGACATGATCCCCATTGGCGACTGGTTTGAAAAATACCTGACCAAAAAGTAAAATCAATCAAACCTGCGGTTTACGTTCCAAGCGGAAACATTCGCTTGACAACAGGCAACAAGTCCGTGGAAAGGTTTTCCGCGTCTATTGTCATCGTCGGTATGTAACCTTTGTCGCATAGATCGTAGAGAACCTCGTTGCTTATATCGTCCTTCGTTGACGGCCATAGGTTTGTGCCTTTCACGGATAAAACGATCAATACTTCGGGTGGCATTGGTAAAGCATTCAGCCACTGAATAAAGGTATCGCCAACGCCGTCGGGCAGGATTTCGTCAACCACAAAAACAAGGTCATGCGTTTGCGAGCGCAGGGCTTCTTGCGCCCCGCCGACATCATCCCAAACGGAAGCCGTATACCCGGCTTTATTCAGCACCGATTTGATAGAAAATGTCGGGTCTTTGCCTCTTGTATTCTTGGATTTAACGATAGCAATAGATGGTTTAGTTTGTGGCAGCATTACTCGTTCTCATTCCCGTACAATGTTTGTACGTCTTCCCGGCCGAAGGATGCGATGACGCGCCGTACCATATACACAAGTTCGCTTGCCGAGGGAATACTGCGAAAAATTACGTCCATCGAATAGCCTTTGCTGGCAAGGTCGTAGCGAAGA
>CAXTBP010000155.1:0-12474 GCA_964241985.1 uncultured Armatimonadaceae bacterium
CGCCATCGCGACCCTATTTGGTGAAGCATGGCAAAGCGCACGATGTCGGCTTTCTACCAAACCGATTGAACACGGTTCCGCGCTTCCTCAATGATAACGATGCGATTGTGGGCGTGGGGTTTGCTATCAGTGCGGATGATGCGCTCACGCCGCAAAGTTACGTTTGGCAGAACGGGGCGATTGCCGCACTGACGACGGGGGAGTTTTCGATGCAGGGGTTCAGCAACACGGGTCAGATCGTCGGGTATCTTAGCAATGCTGGCGGAACGATTTCCGCGTGCCGGTACGACGTGAGCACAGGGACGCTTGTCGATTTGGACATGACGGTGGGCCGGGCGGCAGGATGGGAGCTAAGGTCTGCCCTTGCAATCAACGACGCGGGTCAAATCATTGGTGAGGGGCATTACAAGGGGAAGACCCGAAGCTATCTGCTGACACCCCTGCCGTAAAAAAGACAAGCAACAAACACAACGCGGTTTTTTGGCTAAAAATCGTTTTGAAACAAGGCGCAAAAGCTCGTGAAACAGAATGAGTAATTCTGTTTCAGCAGAGCATACACGCCAAAAACATCAAAGAAGGCAGGTTAAATGGACAACCAAATTCACCGACCCACCTTTCATTTTTGAAGACCTACTTTTTCACGATTTCGTAAAAGGCTTTGCGGTTCTGCGGTGTCGAACGGCTACAGCCATGCCCAAGCCGGTCACGAGGCCCATGCCGAGTAGCGGGAGCGTGCCGGGTTCGGGCGTGTCGCTGCTTGCGATGAGCGTGTATTGCAGGCCCGTGATGCTGCCCCCGCTGTTTTTCGTCCACGCGAAGGTTCCCGTCGTGCCACCCAGATTGCCGGTTCCCCGCGCGGCAAAACTGTTGTTTGCGTTGCTCGTGTCGAAGCCGGATGTGACCGACGCCGATGGATTGGAAAAGCTCATCAGGGTGTACGTCCCGCCGGAAAGGAGCGCGCCCGTTCCGCTGGCAAAGCCCACGATGAACTGTGACCCGGTTTCACTGGCGCTGGAAAACGATAAAGCGGTTCCGCTTCCCGTCAAAAACAGCGTGTCGCTCATTCCGCCGCCGAACAGGTTGAAGGTCAAAAACGGGACGGTGTTGTTCGCCGCAGAATTCACCACGAGTGAGGTGAGCGACAAGGACTGCGGCCCGCTTGCAAGTGAAGTGCGCGTAGCGTTTGCGGCCTGACCGACGGCGAGCGTGCCCCCGGCATTTACCGTCGCCGCTCCGGTTCCAAGCGCCGAGCCACGGGCGGCAAGGGTTCCGGCATTGATGGTCGTGCCCCCCGAATAGGTGTTAGCCCCGATAAGCGTCAAGGTTCCCATGCCCGCTTTGGTAAAACTGCCCGTGCCGCTGATCGTGCCGCCAATGCTGCCGCTTTTGTTCAGCCCGCCCACTGTCAAGGCATTGCCGCCCAAGTTCACATCGCCCTTGCCACTCAAGTCGCCGATGCTCAGGCCGCCCGTATGGCCGGTCATGTCGAGCGAGTAGTTGTTTACGACGGTGGCCGTATCCGCCGTGGACGCACCCACGAAGTTAAGGAACTGGTTGTTGGTGATGGTCGCGCTGCCTGCCGAAGCGCTGCCTGAGAAGTTGGTGGAAGAATTGCTGGTGATGTTTGCACTGCCCGCCGTGGAGGTGTCAGAAAAGGCGACCGTGCCGTCGTTCGTGATCGTCGCGCTGTCCGCCGAACTGTTTTTGGTGAAGTAGATCCCGCCCCCATTGTTATTGGTGATGGCGGCGCTGGCCGCAGTGGCATAGTATCCAAAGGTCACCGAACCGCCTGCGTTGTTGGTAATATTGGCATTTTCCGCAGAACTATAGCCCCGGGTGTCTCTATCGTAAAAAGCGCTGGAAAACTGAATCGTCCCGCTGTTGTTAATCGTTGCGCTGCCCGCGCGACCTATATAAATATCATATTTGCCATTGCTGAAAAAAAGCGTGCCGCCATTACTGTTGGTAATCGTGGCGCTGCCTGCTGAACTACCTCCACTAAAGGTCAGCGTGCCGCCGGAATTATTGATGATGCGGGCACTGCCCGCTGAGGAGCGGTTGTCATAAATAAGCGTTCCACCGCTATTGATGGTTACACTGCCGGTTCCGCTTCCCAAACTGCTTGCATAGTTATAAAACCCGAAGCCTACGGACAGCGTGCCTTGATTGATGGTCGTGCTGCCCGTGTAGGAGTTTTTACCGGCTAAAAGCATCGTGCCCGCGCCGGTTTTAACTAAGCTGCCCGGCCCGTTGCTGCCGAAGTTGTCAATTAAATTTCCTGTCACCAGAAGGTCATAGACGCCACCGATCTTAGCGACGTTGAAAGTGGTGCTTCCCCCCAAATGGTATCCGCTGTTCGGTCCCGAACCGGAAATGGTCGAATAGTTGCTGCCGACAACTGTCACGCTTCCAAACGCGAACGAATACATTTGCTGCGAGGCCGATAGCCCGCCCGTGCCGGTCAGCGTGCCATCATTGAGAACGAGGTTGGGCAAAATATTGAACTGGCCGCCGCTGTTTTTCAGGCTCGCCCCGATGTTGATCGTAATGGTTCCCTGCGGGTTCGAGTTGCCCGTTCCAAACACGTTGCTTGCCGCAAGGTTGAGCGTCGCCGGGTTAGATGAAGAATTTCTATACGTGCCGTCGCCGACGGTGATCGTGCGATTGGCATTCGTCGTGCTACCAAGCACGCTGGTCGCTGGGTTGAGCGAGGTTTGCGCCGCGCCCGCAACCAGCGTTCCCACATTGATGGCGATGTTTCCGGTGAAGCTGTTGTCCACGCCCGAGAGCGTTAGCGTGCCGGTTCCGGTTTTGGTCAGCGTACCGCCCCCGGTGCTGTCGAGGATGCGGCTGTCGATGATTGTGCTGCCCGCTCCGCCGACGGTTAAATTGTTGCCCAATAGGTTCATCCGGTTGTACGGCCCCACCGAGAAAAGGAGCGTGCCGCCGCTGTCCGTGCTGAAACTTTGACTGGCGCGAAGCGCGATGTTCGTGTCGATGGTTTGCGTTAAGGCCGTGCTGTTGGTGATGCCTCCCGCATACACGCTGAGCGTGTTGCCGTTGCCGTTGCCTCTGATGGTGAAACTCGTCGCCGATTGGCTGGCATTGTAGCCAAAGGTGATGCCGTACACCGAATGGCTGGCATTCAGAAGCGACAGCGCGTTGGCGACGCCGGTGAGGAAGCTGACCGCCGTGGTCGGGCTGTCGGCGTACAGGTTCGAGTCCCAGTTGCCATTGGTTTCCCAGTTGCTGTCCGCGCTGCCCGTCCATGTAAAGGTGCGCCCGGCTCCCTGCGCCCGCGCCTCTGTCGATGGCAGCAGAGTCAATGCCCCCGGCACGACGCCAAACAATACCAAAGACACGCGAGCCAGTCGTGCCGCTTGTCCGCGCCGATTTTTTCGCTTCATTGAATTTCCCACTTATATCTCCGTGAACCTACTTGAATTGCATACCGAGTGTATCTGTGGCCTCAGGGAGCCGGTAGCGTTTGCGAAAAATCGCAACACTTCTTGTCACAAAACTTCTTGGCGCAACCAGCCAAATACGACTGCAAGGGGCTACAATCAAAAGGTGACACCACCAGCGGACAGGGAAGCGCGGTAACAAGATAAACGAGGTCGGTGAATTACTGCGGCAGTTGCGCGGCGAGCGCGGCGTGTCGCTTGGCCTGCTCGCCAAATACTGTGGTGTCCACAAGGCCACCTTGTCGCGCTGGGAAGCCGGTAATCAGCGGCCCAGCATCTCAGAACTCGAAGCGACTCTTTCCGCCCTGAACGGCTCGCAAGAGGCGCGCCACGTCCTCATGGAGATGCTTGCCGCCTCCGGTGCGCCCCGTGCGAGAAAACTTCTACGGGACGAACGGCAAAGCGCGGCGCGGCGCGAGGAGTACCCAGAAGTGCTGGTCAAAGACGGAATGCCCGGAGCCGCAAGCCTACTCCGCGCTTTGCGCCTGCGCCGGGGGTGGTCGCAGGAGCAGGTCGGTTTCCACATGAAGCGCCACGGCTCCGCCGTCAGCTTGTGGGAAAGCGGGGACGCTTGGCCCAAGCCCGACGCGCTGCGCGAACTATGCCGTCTTTTGGGCGCGACAGAGCAAGAAACGGATGTGCTTTTGTCCGGCTCCATAAACGGCGCGGCGGGGAGCGGCGACGAGCCAAACGGTCTTGGTTCTACCGATGCGATAGATGCGCTGGAGGGTCGCTTTCGCTCCCATATCGCCCGCGTCGATGGGATGAGCGAGCTGTACCCGGCGATGGACTTGCCGTTTATCGGGTGGGAAGCCGACCTGTGGAAGTGGGGGCTGCGCCGCCCATCGGTTCGCCCGTTGCTGGCCGAGGTGTACGCTTACCACGCCAATTATTTGCGGAATGCGACTCGCCTGCACGAGGCACGTTCGTCCGCGAAAAAGTCGCTCGCTCTGGTGCAGGAGAACCCAGCCCAAGATGTGACGCCGGACTGGGCGCATTTGGCCGTGGTTTGCATCGCCGACGCCGACGCCAAAGGGGGCACGCATCCACGGCCCGCACGCGGTGAGGCCATTTTGCACGACAGGCTGTCGCGCTTTCCCATGTCGGCTCCGTATACGGCATGGATGTACCGGAAACTATCGGACTACCAGTTCGCGCAGGGACACGTCGATGACGCTGCCGCATCGCTTCAAGCAGGACTCGCCTTGACCAAGCGCACGCACCCGTCGCAATGGGGGCAAGGGATGCTGAGCCTGCGGGCAAACCACGCGGAGATGCGGCGGTTCATGGCCGACCACCTATTGCAGCAAGGCCGCGCGGAGCAGGCGTTTGGCCCGATGGAGTATTTGCCTGAAGTGAGTGAAGCAAGCCCAGTGAACCGGCTGCGCGACTACCGGCTATGGGCTGAGGCCTGCCTCCAAAGCGGGCGAAGATCAGAGGCGCACGAGTGGATCGAACGAAGCTATGCGGAGATTGAAGCAAGCCGTTTGCCACACCGGCGCGCCGACTTCGAGACTATTGCCGCGCGGTTGTAAACGGCGCGAAATATCCCAAGCGCTTCTGTGCTGCCAAACCGGTCAAGCAATCTATTCCGGGGAAGCAACGACTTGAAACAGAATTGACAATTCTGTTTCAAAACACTTTATCCTGACAAAGGGAAGCATCAGTGCCCTCCTTTCTCAAGCCACTGGTCGCGCCACAATTTGCGCTGCCCCTCGTCATACTGCCATCCAACGATGCGAAAGCCGCTTTTGAAATCCCGTCGGAAGTAAAACGTTTCCGTCCCGATCTCTTGGAAATCGTCTTTATAAAGAATGCCGGGCGTCAGCGTTACCGCGACGAGGTGCGGCTTGCCCGCTGGAATCGTCGCGTCCCCGAACCCCAGTACGCGGACATAGGGCGCGTCGTTGATCCCCGAAACTGCCAAGCGGCGCATGATTTTGTACTGGCGACCCGCAGCCACCTTACGGCGCAGCCACGCCTCCAAGCCACCGGGTGGCACGGGCGAGCCGGGAAGCGAGGCGGCGTAGCCCAAATCCCATCCCGCTGAGGCACGCGGGAAGTCCGAGGCCAAGATGCCCGCATACGTTTCTTCGATCAGGCGATTGACCCGCGCTTTCTCCTCTGTTGTCAGCGTCACGGAAGAGCCGCGCTCCCACATATAGTTCTGGTGGTAGATCGGTGTCCCTGCGGGTGTGTTCAGCGTAAACGCGGCGTCCGACACGGGAACGTCGCAGCGGATGTTCTCAATCACCTGACGGTGGGTCAAAGCACCCGTCGCGGCATCGTGTTCCTGTTGCTCGGTGCGAAGAACCCGCTTTGTGTCCGGGTCTGCCCAGAGCGTGAAGGTGTGCTGTTCGTGCTGGCCCGGCTTGGCCCCCGCACGGAACGTGAACTGCAAGGCAGATTTGTCATCCAGCATTACTTTCCGCATTTCCCAGTCGCGCTTACTTGCCGTGGCAAGGGACGCATCGGGCGGTGTGAAGGTCAACTTATTTTGGATTTCCCCTCGCAGACTTGCCACCATGCCCGCGCGGGTGACGTTCGGCCCGTCGTAGGGCATAAGCGTTATCTCGTGGGTTTCCTTTCGGTACGTGCGGAAATCATCGGGTGTCTTTAGTGAAATGTTAGTGAAGCGGTCGCCGTTGCTGCGGCGTCCGGCCATCTCAAATAAAATGACCGGCGGGTTCATGCGCGCACGTACATGAGTTTTTGTGGTCGTAGAAGCCGCGTCCGATTTGGGGTCATGGAACCACGTTTCCGTTTCCGTCCACTCGGCGGTGCGGACGTTAGACATTGCCTGCTGCACCTGCGCGAAGGCGATGGGGCTGGGCGCAAACAGCACCGCTGCGCCGAACACGGCGACAACCGCTGCGGACGCTCCAGCGAGCAGGACGCGGCGTGAAAACGGTGCGAAGGGAGGAACCACACGCCGCACATGAGAAGCGGCGAATCCCGCCACCGGGTCGGCGGCACGGAGGCGAGCGTCCAGCACACCGAACTCCGCGTGTTTTGCGGCGCAGGCGAGGCAGGCAGTGAGATGCCTACGCAGACGCCAAGCGGTGAAAGGATCTAGTGTCTCTTCGTCCATGAGAATCAAAAGCGGTCGAACGTTTTCACAGCGCATTTTCGTTAGAGTTCCCTTCTGAAAGAAGTGTCAAAAGTCGCTTGCGGGCGGTGTATAGACGGGACAAAACCGTTCCAAGGGGCAGACCGAGGAGGTAGGCGATTTCGCGGCATTTCATTTCCTCGTAAACTTGTAGCATGAGGGGTACACGAAGTTCGTCGGGCAGCGTATCAAGCGCGCGGCGCACATCGGGCAAACCTTCGGCGCGCAGCAAGTGCTCCTCCGGCTGGTCGCTGCGCGGGGCGGCAATCTCGGCATTCTCCAGCGGACGTTCGCTATGGACGGTGCGTCGGCGCGAAACGATATTTAGGGTGATGCGATACAGCCATGTCCGCACATCGGCGTCGCCCCGGAACGACTCCCAGCCGCGCAGGGCGCGCACCGCAACTTCCTGTGTCACGTCATCGGCATCATCGCGGCTGCCAGTCAAGCGCATAGCCAGCGCCAAAACGCGCGGGCGTTCCTGCTGCCACATAGCGTCAAAGGCAAGTTTTGCGGGTTTATGCTGGAGCCGCCACCAAGTCGTGCGTCTGACTGGATGCGGCTCCGGCATTTCGCCCGCGTCTACCTGTCGCGCGATACCCTGTACCGTCAGGCCAGTTGAGTCTGTTGGGTCAGTGGGATCGCAACACGTACCTGCCTTGACCATATATCCTTGTTTCCTCACTGTCCCTGCGGGGACATTTGGAAGATTAGACACGACGCTGCATCAGATTATTCGCGCAAGGATAGCAAAGGCAGTAAGACTGCATCGGAGCATGAATCAGCCACAACATCTGTTGAAACAGAATTGGTAATTCTGTTTCAAACGTGCTGTTCCTGACAAATTATTTGGGTTTCTTCGTCCCCGGCTTGGTTTGCGCCGGGGGCGTTTTTGCTGGTGTTAGTGCTGGTTGTTTTGCTGGGGCTTGTTTTTGTGGTTTTGCCGGTTGTTTCACGGGCGCGGGCGGGGTTGCGGGTGGGGCGCTTAGCGCGGTCAGTGCCTCTTTGGCAGGCGCGTAGCCCCGCTCCACGGCCCACTCGAACCACGTTTTGGCTTGAGCGGCATTTTTGTCCGTGCCGTACCCGTTCTGATAGCACAAACCGAGGCCATACCCGCCGCCCGCATCGCCCTCCCGCGCTGATGTAAAGAACCGCTCGAACGCCAATGCGCCGTCCGCCGGTGTCGGTTTTGCGCCGGGCGCAATCGCGCGCAAGCCGAGCAGCGTTTTCGCGCTTGGCAAGCCCTTTGCGCCCAGTGCCGCCCGTTCAATCAAGGCCCAGCCCTCGGCTTTGGCGGCGGCATCGCTTGCGCCCACATCCCCGGCAACAAGGGCGCGTCCCAGCAATTCCATCGCGCGCGGGTCGGGGTTATACGGGGCGGCGATGTGATTCCGAAGTTCGCTCTCATACGTGCGAAGCGCCGTTTTGTCGCCTACGTTTCGAGCCGTCCGCTCCATCCGCATTTGCAGCGCGTCAAAGGCCGCCCCGTTTGAGTCTTTGGAGTCGGTGTCGAACTTTCTTACGGCATCCAGCATCTGCAAAGCGGCGTCTTCATCTTTGGGAACGCCGTCGCCGACCCATGTGAGCGCGGCCAAACGGCGAAAGGCGTTGGCGTCTTTTTCACTTTGGCCTTTGCGATAAAACTCCAGCCCGCGCTCCTTGTTCGGCGTGATGCCTGCCTGCCCGAAGAAATATATATCGCCTTGCTCCACAAAACTGGGGCGGTAAGCGCCTGTCCCAAACGTGCTATTACCTTCTGAAAGCGCGTACAGCCGGAGCGCCTTTTCGCCGTCGGCTTTGTTATCGGTGCGCGTTCGCCAAAATTCGGCGGCGAGGAAAAGGTTCACTCTTTGTTTTGTTTCCCCGGCGATTTGGAACATCTTTTCCGCCTGGTCAAAATCGCCCAGCCGCGCGAACTGCTCACCGGCGCGAACTGCGAAGTCTTCGGGGTATTTCGCCGCCGCGCTAAGATAACGGTCGCGGTACGTGGGGCTGATTTGAGTGAACCCGCGCCAGCTTGGGTCCTGCCCGGAATAAATGTCGCCCAGCCGCAGATTTGCCAGCGCGGAACCGATCATCTGTTTGGGGTCGGGGTCGGCGGCGGCTTGCTCAAGCACGCTTAGCGTAAGGGGAGCCGTGAAGCGATTGACCGGCATACCATACGCAGCGTCCATCACTGCGCTCGTATCGGCGTGGAGGGCGATGGCTTCTTTGAGGTAGGCCGCCGCTTCGTCGGGCCGCGAAAGCAGACTGGCGTAGTCCACTATCTGCAGCGCATTGGAAAGGTCGGGATGGTTTGCATAGGCCGCTTTGAGCGTGTCCACCGCGCCCGCCGTGTCTCCCTTGAGTTTCTGCTCAAAGGCTGTGTGAGAGGCATATTCCGGCGCTCCCTTCTCCACGGCGATCTGACGCCACTTTTGAAACTCTGCGGCGGGAATAAGCGTTTGCGCTTCCAGCAAGGGATGCGTTCTGGCGATCCGGTCGATGGAAGGCAGATTCCCCAGCTTTGCGGCGCGAATCACCCGGTTTGACGCCTCGGAACCACCGGAGCCGTAGTTGGCTTCCTGCGCGCTTTGCACAATCGCGGCATAATCCCCTGCCTCGGCGCGGCGCTCCAGTTCGGCGTCGCGTGCCGCTTTGGTTCGCTTCCTTTCTTCCACCTCAGCCATGATGCGCGCCCACTCGATTTTCCATAAACGTGCCTCCTCGGCGATCCGGGCCTGCTTGGCGGCGTCTGCGTGCCTGCGGTTGTCGCGCTCTTCCAGTTCGCGCAAATACGCGGCGGCGCGCGCCCGTTCCGCCGGGGTAGCGGGCCTGCGGTCTTCGTCGCGGTAGTTATCGTCCCAGTTGCTGTTGCGCCGCTTTTGCGCCGGGGTGAAAACGACCCCGCTGCGCTGATACGGGGTGTTGCTGGGTGAGGGGCGCAGTTTCGCCAAATCGCTCGCCAGTTGACTTGCATGATACGCGCGCATATCGTTGAGATATTGCTGGTTGCTGTACTGCGCGCGGGCGGGGCTTGCCGCGCACATCAAAGAGGCCAGCAGGGCACTGGTGCTTAAAACCGCGAAAAAAGTGAAATGAGCGACGGGCTGATTGACGGGCTGATTGACGGGCTGAGCGATGAATCGAGCGGCCATTTTTGCTTCCTTACGAAAAACACACGAGAACCACGTTCGCAAGCAGATGCTAAGTGGATATTGAATGGATACCAAGGAGCATCGTACCTGCCTGCCGTTACAAAATCGTTACAGAATCGGGATTGGACAACATTATATGAGCGGGCAGTTTTGATTGGTTTTGATCGGTTTTGATCGGTTTTGATCGGTTCCGTCCCGAATAAATCCGCTTGAAACACTATTACCTATTCTGTTGCAAAGTGGAAAAGAAAAGCGAGTCGAAGCAGGTTGTTTGTACCTGTTTCGGCTCGCTTTTTCGCGCCTCCTTGTGTTTGCTTGAAACACTCCTCATGGCAAGTGTTACATTCGCGCTTTACTGTAGCTGCACTCGTTTGTAGTCGTGTGACGCTCCTACTCCGATGCTGATCTTTTGTGGTTGCCGCGCAAAATGCGCTCGGCCATACGCCGGTAATACGGGTCAAGGGTGGGGAAGCAATTACTTTCGTCAACCACCTCTTGAAGTATCTTCTCCTTGCGCTCGTAGTTACCAATCCATCCGTAGGTGTTTGCGACATCCAGCCGGAGAAACTGCGCTTGGTTGCTGTGGGCCGATGCTAAAGCGACAGCTTCCTCTCCCCACCTTGCGCCCTGCGTTGCCTTCCAATACGAGCGAGATGTTTTGATTTTGCTTTGAACTCGTCCCTCAAACCTGTAGCCATCCCGATAGAAATTGGCCCGTGCCCAAGCGGTATCCGAAGGAAGCGAAAACGGTTTGGAATCGCTGGAACGGCTCCGTTGTACTTTGGACTGATACCGCTTAAGGTTCAAGGTCGGAATGGGCTGCGGGAGCGAAAGGCTCAAATGCACCTTTTCGGTCATTAGGGGGGCCGAACCTATCTCGCTGGCACTTAACCGAACCGTCATCTGAGGGTTGACTCTGAGCAGCAGGTTCAGATGCTTCGGGGAGACTGCTCCATCCGGGAGCGGTTCCAGCGGGGCCAAGAGCATCAGTATGCCTGAATTGGAAAATGCCAGCAATTCGCTGTCTACCGATAAATATGTGCGGCCCATTTCGTCATAGCACGCGGGCGGATCGACGGCGGGGACGCCTTCGGAGCGCACTGCCGACGCACCCCAAACAAACGGTTTGCCGTCCATTTTCACTTCCGTCGTTCCCAGCCAAGCGCGCAACCGAATGAGGACGCACCCCTTCGCATCCACGGCAAGCGGTGTCGCCTGAACGGTCAGTCCGTTTTGGCTCACGGCGTTTCCCTGCTGAAGACCCGCTTGAACCTCTTGGCTGACGCCAATTCCACTGGTGTCTATTGTCGCATTGACCAGCAGAAGGTCTTCACCCAACGGCAAAGCGGTGACCGCATCGGGCAGAGGCACGTCATACGAGGCGTGAAGCCGCTCGGCGGTTGTACGTGTCGCGTTGCCATATTTGCCGCGCTGTACGGTGACATCCGACGGCAGCATGGTGCGCTTGTCTATGGTGTAGATATTGTCGCTCACGCTGTCCGGCCCTTGCATCCCGGCATCGTGGTTCATGAAGAGTAGTTGGTCGTTCGTTTCTTTCCACGGCTTGCTATTTCGGTTCCACGCCGCAAACGAATGAATCCATCTCCAACCTAAACTGTTTTCCGTGGGGCGCGAGGCGGTTTTGAGCGTGAGGCCGACGGGGCGGCCCAGCCCCGCATCGGAAGCAAACGTTTGGTAGCGCACTTTCCCGTCATCCCAAATGGTTTGACGGCCTACCTGCTCTCGATAGAAGAAGGGGGAGCGGCGGCCCCACACTTCCCATTTCACCCGTTTGCCATCCACTATTTTCCAGCCGGACAAGTGCCACGAATTGACCGACGACAGCGCGGCTTGGACTTCGGCGGCGAGACTGCGTTTGACGGGTAAGAAGGGCAAAATAAGCAGAAGCGCTATTGATGCAGCAGCCAGCGCCACTGCCCCTCCGACCAAGCGGCCTGTGCGCCGCCGTTGCGTAACAGGGCCAAACGATACCCCCGCTGGAAGCGCCCTTTCCGGGGAAAGCGTGTGGATCCGTGCCAATGTCTGGGCGACTCCGTCCGGCGGCACGGCGGTTTGCCGCATCTGCTGCGTGGCGCGGGCGATGATCGAATCGGTAGCACGATGTTTTGCGCGGGAAAATTTAATAGAGTTCATGGGGTCACTCCTGTCTGGGTGTCACAAGAAGTCAGCGTTTTGGGTGATACTGTTGGTGGTTCCATCTCTGCCGTCGCCTCTGTCGTTGGTGCAAGGGCTGCGCGGAGGCGGTGACGGGCCGTGTAGAGCCGATGCTTGATCGTGCCTTCCGGCGCATCGACAATGGTCGCTATCTCCCGAACCGTTCGCCCCTGTACGTGATAGAGCAGGAAGGCGTCCTGTTGCTCTGGAGGAAGCTGGGCAAGGGCTTGACGCAGTATCAGCACCTCGGTGGGATGGGGCGCATGACTTGGGAAAGCGTCCTCGGGTAAATCGTTTGTCGTGATTTGCGCGGCACTCCGCGCTTCGCCTTGTCGCCACTGCCCGTATTCCCGGTAGGCGATGCGGTGCAGCCACGTCAGCAGGGAAGCATCTCCTCGAAACGCGGGCAAGGCCTGCCAAGCGCGGACGAAGGTCTGCTGGGCAAGATCGTCGGCGGCATCCTTGTTACCCGTTAAGTGGTATAGCAGCCGGTAGATACTTGCGTACCGCTCCGTGACGAAGCGTTCTTTAGCGGCGCGGTCACCCTGCCGAATGCTTCGGCGCAGGAGTT
This sequence comes from uncultured Armatimonadaceae bacterium, assembly GCA_964241985.1. Taxonomy (GTDB): domain Bacteria; phylum Armatimonadota; class Armatimonadia; order Armatimonadales; family Armatimonadaceae; genus CAXTBP01. The sequence goes on from CAXTBP010000155.1 coordinate 12,457, forward strand.
TGTCCGCAACGATTGTTG
>CAXTBP010000156.1:0-12391 GCA_964241985.1 uncultured Armatimonadaceae bacterium
CGACAACGACGTTGCGATTCTCTTCCTCGTTGATGCCCCGGAGTGTATGGTGCGGCTGCGTGTTGGAAATCTCGTAGGTTTGGCCGGTGCGTTTGACGGTCGCTCCGTTCGCGTAGCCCATCGTGCCCGACGTTCGGAGCAGGTACGTGTTGAAGCCCTGCGTATCGTCGGGGGCCGTGCCGCCGACCGCGCCCGCACTCGTCCGTCCGTAGCCCAAGTAAAGGGTCACGGTATCGGCGGGCTGACCCGGCAAAATCCACACCGGCATTTTGAGCGTGCCGCCGTTCACCTGAACCGCGACCACGTGTTTGCCCGACGCTTGCCCGATATTAAAGGCGTCGTTCTCGGTTTCGCGGTTTATAAGCCCTAAACGGAGCGCGGTCGCCGGGGCGAGTATCGCGGCATTGTCCCACACAATCGTGGTAATCGGCTTGGGCAATTCTTGCAGCCACGCATTGTTGGCATAGCGTCCGTCATAAATGGTCGGGTCGAGCCGGAAGTTGACTTCCAGTTCGCCTTTACCGGACGCGGGCGCAGACGCACCGCCCGTCGGATCGCCGGAAACGGTCGGAGTGACAATTGGCGCGGCGGAGTTTGCGACAACGCCATTTAAGAGCGTGGTTTCCCACCAGCGCTCGAAATTGGTTCCGTCCTGCGCGCCCTGCCAATAATCCCGTACGATGTCGTAGCTCGTGCGGGGTTCATCAACAAGCGACGCGACAAACTCGTTCGCGGAGCGCGTATCGTACAGCGGCGCGATAAGCGGCTGGATAAGGCTCACGGTTCCGTCGAACGCGCGCACATCGCCCCACGCCTCAAACGGATGGGATTCGGGAATGTGCCAGTGGCACAATTTGGCGGTTTCGTCGGCGTACATTCCGAAGTGAACGCGCAGCGGCACTTTTTCTTTGTTGTCCGCTTCTTTGCCCAGCATGGCTTGGGCGAACCGGAGGTCGGCGGGCGTGTTGTAAGCGGGGTTTGCGCCCATAATCACGAGCGTTTGTACGCGACCCGCATTCATATCTTCGACGAGTTCGCGGACGGACGCCATTTTATCGGTCGGCGTGGCTTCGATGGGATCCGAATACACGACCGTCGAGCCGATTGCGCCGATTGCGGCGTTGATGGCGTGCGCCAAAGCGTGAACGGCAGGTGTGGCTTCGTCGCCGGGAACGACGACCGAAAGGCCCCGATTATTTTGCAAATCGGCGACAAGCGCGGCCATTGACGCGGCGGGCACACCTTCCACCGTTTCACCAGCGGCTCCCCCACCGGAAACGGCGGCATACAGCGCGCGAGCGACAGCTTCAACCTGCGACGGCTTAACCGGGAAGCGGTGGTCGGCAGCCGCGCCGGTTACTGTGTACGACGACTCAACCGCGTATAAGCGGTTCATTTTCGGGCTGTTTTTGCGAACGCGACGCCCCGATGCGAAATCGTTGGCGTAGCGCACGCTACCCGGCATCGTCAGCAAAAAGTCGGAGTCCAGCGATACGATGACGTTCGCGTTTTTGAGCCGGTACACGGGGTTGAGCGGCTGCCCAAAGGCTTGCTGCGTACCCGCGTATACGTTATCGCGGCCCACGGGTTCGTAGGCGTGCCATCTGGCCTGCGGATACGCGGCTTTCATGTCCTCGATTTGATCGGCAAGCGATGGCGACGTGATGGTTTCCGTCAAAAACGCGACGCCCGCGCCACCGTTCGCCCGACTTGCTTGCAGCGAGCGGCGCATCGTGCTGATGAACTGATCCCACGAAGAGATTTCCGTGCCGCTGACGACGGCCTGCGACCGGTCGGGGTCGTACATCGTCAACACTTCGGCCTGCGCCCACACATCGGTTCCGCCCAAACTTGCGGGATGGCGCGGGTTGCCTTCGACTTTGGTCGGTCGGCCTTCGTGGGTTTCCACTAAAACGCCCAAGCCGTAGCCCGCGCGGGGCAAAACCGAGGCGTACACAAGCGGCTTGCCCGTGACCAAATCTTCGGGCGAGCGAACGTAGGGAACCGCTTTTTGCGTCGGCAGGAAGCGGCAGCCGGACAAACCGGCCAGTCCGAGCGCGGCCCCGCCGAGCGTTAAGAACTTGCGGCGGTCGAACTCAAGAAGCGATTTGCGGTTCGGGAATTCGTCCTCGACCCATTGCTCGAACTCGGGCGTTTGGGCCAACTCGTCAAACGATTTCCAGTAGGTTTTGCCGGTTTTGCCCGCAAGGCGCGCGCCCATTTTGCCCAAATCGGCTTTGGACTTCACGGGAGCGTCATTTTCTATTTCGGAATGATTGTGCATAACGTGTTTTGTGATTTCCTTTTACCGGTGGCAGATCGAGCAGTCCGTAAGCTGCGCGGTTTTAATCTTGTAGCGTTTGACCCATTGCTTGCCGACTTCGAGTTCGGCGGGTGTCCGCTGATATTGGTGTCCGTCGCGCAGGGCTTCCTGCTGCGGCGTCAACTTGTCGGGGTGGGTTTGGATGTCTTTGTACAGCTGCCACACGTCGTTTTGCGGGCCGACGAATTTTTCCGGCGCGCGGTGGCATTCCAAACACCAGCGCATCTGGAAGGCTTGGCCTTTGTATGCCATCTGCATCGCTTGAACCGGGCCGTGGCAGTTGTTGCAGGACAAGCCCCGGTTGACATGGATGCTGTGGTTGAAGTACACGAAGTCGGGCACTTTGTTCAAAACCGTCCATTTGAGCGGCACGTTTTTCACATAGGATTCGCGCACCGGCTCAAGGAGCGGCGAGTTCGTCCAAATTTGCGAGTGGCACGACATACAAGTGTGGGTTGCCGGGTAGCCCGCCTGCCCACTCTTTTCCACCGACGTATGGCAATATCTACAGTCCACACCCAATTCGTTGACGTGGTGCTCGTGCGAAAACGGAACCGGCTGCTCATACGCGACGCCGACTTTGGTGTTGTACGACGAGCGCGTGAGCTGCGACAAACTGACAATCGTCAGCAGCGGCAAGGTCGCGGCGGCAACCACAATCATTTTAGCGACTGTGTTGCTGCCCGGTTTAAAAATCTGTGCCATGCGCGATGGTTACCCTATAAATTCCCAGCATAATTTTGTTCAAAGTCATACGTTTTGGTCGCAAACGCGCTGGGCGCAGTTGCGGTTTAGGCGACAAGTGCCGGTTGTTGCCGGGACTATTTGTACCTGATTTCACAAATTTTGTAAAGCCCCAAACAAGGCGCTTTTCGTTATCCGACCGCCCGATCCACCGCCATCGCCACAAAAAGCAGGGCGAGGTACAGCATGGAGTATTTGTACGCGGATAGCGCGCGGGGCCGGTCAACGCCCGCGAACAACTGCGCACTTTTGACGATCAAAAACAAGTTCAACACGACCGCGACCGCGATATACGGCAAGCCGACCCAGCCGCCGACAAGCGGCAAAAGCGACACAATCGCGGTCAAAACGGCGTACATCACGATTTGCGTAACCGCCATTTTGTCCGAGCGAATCACGGTCAGCATCGGAACCCCAGCGGCCTTATAGTCGCTGCGCACCGACGGCAGCAGAGCAAGCGCCCAGAAGTGCGCGGGCGTCCACATGAAAATGATGGCGAACAAGAACAGCGCGAGCGGACTGAGTGTGCCTGTCACAGCCGCCCAGCCGACAAGCGGCGGAAACGCGCCTGCCGCGCCGCCAATGACGATATTGTGCCAAGTGCGCCGCTTCAAAAGCAGTGTGTACACGACAACGTAAAACGTGAGGCCCGCAAGCGATAACATCGCCGACAGCAGGTTTGCACCCGCCCATAAAATAGCGAACGATCCGAACGCGCAGGCCAAAGCGAACGCAAGTGCGTGTGATGATGGAATCTTCTGCGTTACGGTCGGGCGGGACAAGGTGCGCTGCATTTTGCCGTCGATGTCGCGGTCGATAATCATATTAATCGCGTTGCCCGCGCCCGCCGAAAGATAGCCGCCAATGGAAATGACAAGGAGCGTTTGCAAACCGGGCCAGCCGTGCGCGGCGATAAAAGCAGCAGCAATCGTCGTCAGCAAAAGCAAACTGATGACCTTCGGCTTGGTCAAAATGACATAGTCGCGCCAGCCGGGCTTACCCAGAGTCGCATCTTCCAGCTCGGTCATTTGCGGCGTCGCCGTCGCGCCAAATTCCACACGCGGAACGCCGACCGCGACGGCGGCAAGCGCCATAAGCGACACGACAACCCACACGATGTCCGCCATCAAAAGATGCACAACCTGCATCCAAACGGGCGCTTTGAGTTGCACGTTCAAAAAGCCGATGCAGATTTGCGCGATGAACGTCGCGCCTACCCAGTTCGCCCATTTGTGCGTCAAAAGCGAGGGCCGCAGGTGCGCGGTCAAGCCCGCAATCAGCAATAGATACAAGCCGACCGAACCGGCGATATAGGGATGCAAAAGCCGCAGGCGCACCAAAAAGTGAACGCCGGGCGTGAGGCTTGCGCGAACCGCTTCTTCGTGACTATTGACGGGAAACAGCGTGTCGCCGAGCGCGGTCACAGCCCCAGTCACGCCAAGCGCAACCATCGCCACGAAGCACAGCGCGAGCGCGGCCCCGGTAGCCCCCTGCCCGCGCAGTTGCAATCGTTCACGCCCGCTCGCCCACCACGCCGAAAGTGTGAGCGAAGTCAAAAGGAAAAACGTGTTGACGAGGTGAATGCTCATCCACACCGCGCGTTCGGGTGAGGCGTCGTGGGCGACCAAATGCTTCTTGACCAGATACGCGCCGAGCCACGCCTCAATACCGGTAAGGAGGAGCGTAGCCAGCACGGCTTTTCGCATCGGGTGGCCTTTAGGGAAAAGCCGAAAACCGCCGATAACAAGCGTGATAATGAGGGGGCCGTCTACACCGCTAAAAACGCGGTGCGTAAATTCGATAACAGTTTTGGCGGCGGGCGCGACCGGCACAACGTCGCCGTTGCATGTCGGCCAGTGCGCCCCGCAGCCGTCGCCGGAGCCGGTGGCGCGCACGACGGCCCCAATCGCAATCACCAAAAAATTGAAAAACAGCACGCCCCACGCGAATTTGGCGAACCGCTCACGCCCCCGTTCGTTCGCGGGCGGCGCAACTTCGGCGCGCCCGTCGAAGGGAACAGCAACGGTGGGTTTGGTGGATTGCGGGCGCGAAGCCGTGAAAAAACTCATGATACGCGGCGTAACTAAACTAACTAAAGCGCAAAGGAAACCCGTACAAAAACCAGAAAGAAAAAGTTCCCAAGCGTCGGTTGGTTCTATGTTACCTTATGCGCGGGGCGCACTTCCACCTTCTTTCGCATAACTTCGTGAAATTTATCACGAATTTTCTTATAACCGTTATAAAGGCAGGATTGGCAATGGGGACGCGCCGTTTGCCGCTTGTGCGTTCGTCGGCGCAACCACGGTTCCCGACGCGAAGCAGGTAAACTTCATGCCCATTTCGTCGCAGGCTTTTTGCAGCGACAGCGAAACGCCAACGATCCCCGCACCGCCGACCGCTCGCGCATCGCTTTGCATTCGTGCAAGGGCCTGATGCCGCGCGTTCATGATTGCTTGGGAATACTCGGTGCGCTCAAACGATTCCCACGCTTGGTATGCCATGCCGGACGCGGCGAACAGGGACACGGCGTAATGCGCGCAGTTGCCAATCGCAAGCCCGACCGGCTGCCATCCCGCTTGAACGAGAGCGAAGTACGACGCCCCAGACACTTGGCACAAAAACGGCGCGTCGGTTTTTCGCGGATTGGACGCGATCCGCACCGCCGTTCCAATGAGGGAAAATTCAAGCAAACCGTCGCCGGGCTGTCCCCACACCGCGCGGCGAATGCGAATATCCACGACGCCATCGGCGCTGAGCAGTTTGGCTTCGGCACGCAGTCGTTCGAGCGCGCCCGCTTGCGCTTGATGAAACGCGCCGGTCAAGAATTTCAGTTCGCCGGAAACCGCGCTGGAATCATACGAGCCGCCGAGGGAAAATACACTGGTTCCCATGACCTGCCCCAGCGCGCGCAGACCGGCCCGCTCGGCAAGCAGCAAATCCCCCACCGTCCCGGTCGTCGCCCAAACGCCGGGTCGGTCAGCGTTCGTTTGCGCGAACCGCTCCAAAGCGCGAACATCGCTGAATAGGGTTGGTTTCTTATTCGGCGATGCGGCGAACATACGTCTTTCCTACGCCTTCGCAGCGGCAACGAGGCGCGGGGCGTCGGGGTCAAGGGATGGGATAGAGCCTAAAAGGCGCTGTGTGTAGGCCATTTGCGGGGCGTCGAAGATTTGATCGACGGTTCCGCGCTCCACGATTTTGCCCCGTTCCATAACACACACTTCGTCGGCCAAGTATTCGACAACCGCCAAGTTGTGCGTGATGAAAAGATACGTTAAGCCGTTTTCGCGCTGCAACTTGCGAAGCAAATTCAAAACCTGTGACTGCACCGACACGTCGAGGGCCGAGGTTGGTTCGTCAAGGACGATGAAGCGCGGACTAACGGACAAGGCGCGGGCGATAGCGATACGCTGGCGTTGCCCGCCAGAAAATTCGTGCGGGTAACGGTCGAGCGCGGTCGGTGGCATTCCGACTTGCTTCAAGAGTTCGGTCGCGCGGGCCGTTCGTTCTTGCGCGTTCGTGCCGATATTGTGAACAATCAAGCCTTCGGTTAACGTTTCGCGCACGGTCATGCGGGCGTTGAGACTGGCATACGGGTCTTGGAAAACGACCTGCACGTCGCGCCGGAAGGCTTTACGCTCGGCGTTAGAACGCGACAAAAGCGTACGCCCATCGAAGGTGATTTCGCCGCTCGTGATTTCCAAAAGGCCGAGCATCATCAAGCCGACTGTAGATTTACCCGAACCGGATTCTCCGACAAGCGCGAGCGTTCGGCCCTTTTCGATGTCGAAGGACACGTCGTTTACCGCCGTTTTGAACTCTTTGGCCCCGCCTAAAATTCCCTTGCGAATAGGAAACTGCTTGACCAGATTTTTTACGGAAAGGAGTGCCATATTAGCGTCGGGCCTCCGCTTGCTGTGCTTGGGCTTCTTTGGGCGCGACGACCGGGTTCGCTTCGCTCTCCGTCTTGGCGACACCCGCCGTCACGTCGCCCGTTATGTGGTCGGCCTGCGCTTTTTCAAGGTTTGGCCTACCGGGAACGGATGGGTCGTACAAATGGCAGCGCACGGGGCGATTAGCGCCGGGCGGATTGAGTTTGGGTTTGATGGTGTCGCACTCCGCCCAGCGGTAGCCGCACCGCTCGGCGAACCGGCACGCTTTGGGCCAGTTGGCGGCGTCGGGAACCGTGCCTTCGAGGGTTGCCAAGTCCTGACCGCGCCGGTTTCGGGCCGGAAGCGAAGCGAACAAGCCTTTCGTATACGGATGCAGCGGCGTTTTGAACAGGTCGCGTGTGGTCGCGTCTTCGACAACTTGCCCCGCATACATCACGGAAACATCATCGGCGACCTCGGCGACAATGCCCAAATCGTGCGTAATGAGCAACACGGCCATGCCGGTTTCGGCTTGCAGTTCGCGGATCAAGGCCAGAATTTGCGCTTGAACCGTTACGTCGAGGGCGGTCGTCGGTTCGTCGGCAATAAGGAGTTTGGGCCGGTTCGCAAGGGCAATCGCAATCATCACGCGCTGGCGCATTCCGCCGGATAGTTCGTGCGGATATTGGCGCAGGGCTTGGGCCGGGTTTTCCAGTCCGATGCGGCCCAAGAGTTCCAAAGCGCGGGCTTCGGCTTCTTGATTGGTTTTGCCGTGGAGCGTCATGGCTTCGCGGATTTGGTAGCCAATCGTGAACGTCGGGTTCAGGCTTGTCATCGGTTCTTGAAAAATCATGCCGATGTCTTTGCCGCGCACGCTCCGCATCTGATCCCACGTCAAATCCAGCAAGTCGCGGTTCTCAAACACGATACGCCCACTGTCGATGTAACCCGCCGGTTCCGGCACAAGCTGCAACAGCGACAAGGCGGTCATGGATTTGCCGCAACCGGACTCGCCCACAATCGCGCGGGTTTTCCCCTTTTCGACCGTGAACGATACGCCGTCCACGGCTTTGACAACGCCGCGCGGCGAGTTGAAGTAGGTTCGCAGATTTTCGACCGATAAAAGCGGGCCGCTGCCGTTAGATAGACTCAAGCATTAACTCCGAAGACGGGGATCGACGGCATCGCGCAGAGCGTCGCCGAAAAAGTTGAGGGCAAGGACAAGGAGGAACAAAGCGGACGCGGCCCCGGTCAAATTCCACCAAACCAGCGGTTCGCGGGCCAGTTCGTCGCGGGCCGAGTCGATCATGTTGCCCCAGCTTCCGACTTCCGCGCCGACACCCACGCCCAAATACGACAAGATGGACTCGCTCAAAATCAAGCCGGACAATCCAAGCGTGACGGAAATAATCACGACCGGCAGCAGGTTCGGCAAAATATGGCGCGTCATGATACGGAAGTCGCTCACACCGAGGGCTTTTGCGGCCCGCACGTATTCGCGGTCACGGTGCTTGAGGGTTTCGCCGCGCGTCAACCGGCACAAACCGACCCATGACGTGATGCCGAGCGCGACACAAATTTGGATCAAACCGCGTCCCAAAACCAGAATGAGCGCGATAAGAAGGAGAGTATCGGGGATGGACGACAAAACCGTGTACGAGTACTGAATAACATCGTCGCGCCACTTGCCGTAGTAGCCTGCAATCAGTCCTAAAAGCAGGGCGAGCGGGGTCGCAATCGCGCTGGTCAAGCCGCCAATGATAAAGGCCGTCCGGCAGCCTTTGAGCGTAAGGTACAACACATCGTCGCCCACCCCTTCCGTGCCCAGAAAGTGCGTGCCCGGCGCGATGAGTTTGTGCGGAACGGGTTCGCCGGTCGTCATACTGGCGAACGGAGCCGAATAGGTGCGCTCTTTGGGCCTTTTGGCGATGTAGTCGAGAAGCGACAGCCGGGTTTGTGTTTGCTTATCCGTCCAGCCAACGCTGTCCAAAAAGGCGACCGTTCCAAACAGCGCGACGATAACGAGCGCGCCCATAGCGATACGGTTCCGGCCCAATCGTCGGTACGCTTCGGCCCACAGCGGCTGCTTGCGCGCGTTCACCAAAACGTGGGCGAGAAAGGCGACCGCGAGAATGGGAACCGCGTTAATCACAAAATCGGATTCGAGTAATTTTGTCATACGTTGTTTTTTCGCCCGCCTCTATTCCAACCGGACGCGCGGATCGGCGAGCGCGTAAGCGACATCGGTCATAATCAAGCCGACGATATACAAAACGGCCCCCAAAAACACCATCGCCCGCACGACGGAAAAGTCCTGACTGACAATAGCGTCCTGCAAAAAGCTGCCCAAGCCGGGAACCCCGAAAAAGTTTTCGAGTACGAGGCTTCCCAAAATCAGACTGGGAATTGCCGCAACCGTCGAAGTGAGTACGGGAATGAGCGCGTTCTTGAAAACGTGCCGGGTCAAAACGGCCCGTTCGCCCACCCCTTTGGCGCGGGCGGTTCGCACATAGTCCTGATTAATTTCATCCAAAAAGAACGTGCGGTACAAGCGAACCCCGTTGCCGTAGCCGGAAATAACCGCGATAACGACGGGAATCAGCACGAACTTCCACGCGGCGATTCCGCTTTGGTAGCCGACCAGCGGGCCGTATCGTAGCACTTTTCCGAGTAAATACTGCAAGCCGATGACATACACGACATACGAAATACTCATCAGCAGCACGCACAAAAATGTGATGAAGTAGTCCACATACGTGCCCCGAAAATACGCGGTAAACAGCGCGGACGCGAGCACGATTAAGATAGATGCGACAAACGCGGACGAGGCGATCATAAATGATGGGCCGACGCCGCGCTGCACGGTTTTGATAATGGGTTCGTTGGTGGCGTCCGAGTTGCCGAACTGAAACGTCAAAAGACCGACCATGTGGTCTTTGAACTGCTCGGCCCGGGTCTTGTCGTAATGGTGGTCTTTGAGCCACTGCTGAATCTGCGCCTGCGACGGGTTCTTCGCCGACAGATTACGCCGCGCAATGGTTTCGGGCGACGCGGAAACGTAAAACAAAAAGAAGGTCAAAAACGACACGCCAACAAGAATAGGCACGGCATACAAAACACGGCGCAGAAGATAGCGAAACATTTAGGCGGCGTCCTCCCGGTCAGAGGCTTCGACAGCCGCATCGCTTCGGCGTACCTTGCGATTGGTACGCTGGCGCACAACGCCTGCGGCAGGAATCGCCCCGGCGATAAGCGCGACAATAAAGGCGGCAAGCGGCGCATAGTTCGGCTGATTCCACTCCTTTTGCCGCTCGGCGCGCGCTTTGTAGTCCACGCTGCGGTAAATGGACGTGTCGTTGGCGATGGGGTTGCCCTTGACGTTTTTGAGCCAGTCGTAGGAAATGCTCAAGTCTTCGTCGTGGTTAATGTAAATCCACGGGCAGTCTTCTTGGGCGATGGCGCGAAGATTGACGATTTCCGCCATGCGGGCCGGGCCGTCGGGCATGGAGCGCATCGCTTCAAACGCTTTGTTGTAGGCGGGGCTGTTGTAGCCGCAGGCGTTGGGACCGGGGCGCACGTTCGGGCCGTACAACAGAAACACGAAGTTTTCCGGGTCGGGGTAGTCGGCGAGCCAGCCATAGTAGAAAAATTGGAAGTTGCCTTTGTCCAATTTTTCCTGAAAAATGTTGTACCGCGTGGACTGCGATACGACGTGGATACCCAAGCGTTCGATTTGCTTGATAACCAAACCGACGAGTTGACGCCCCGCCGCCGTGGTCGCCGAGTTATCGTAGTTGATGGTCAGTTTTTCGCCGGTTTTCGGATCGACGCCGTCAGGATAGCCCGCCTCTTTGAGCAACTGCTTGGCTCTGACCAAATCGGCGTCGTACTGGCGGTACGGATTCTTGTAACTGGGGTCGAAGCCGAAGACGCCCGGCGGGATGATAAATTGCGCAACCTTGCCGTTGCCCTGATTGAACAAGTCGATAAACGCCTGCCCGTCGATGGACAGAGAAATAGCCTGCCGCAGTTTCTTCTTTTCGGGCGTGTAGCCGCCTAAAACGGGATCGGCCATATTGAACGCAAGGTAGTTGATGTTGACCTGCGTGTCTTTGCGGAGTTTGATGCCACGCCGCTTCATGTCGTCGCTCAGCGTTCCGGCTTTGCTGACGACCTGCTGATAGTTGGAGTTGCTGACACCGGCGGCATCCAAATAGCCCTGCTGAAACAGGTTCCACGAGGTCACGCCTTCTTTGATAATGTTGAAAACGATTTTGGGCGTCAGCGGCAACGACTTCCCGGCGTCGGCGAGCAAGCCTTGCTCTTTGTCTCCGGGCATTCCGTCGGTCGGATAGGTCGTGTTAATCCAGTTCGGATTTTTTTCGAGGACGATGCGCTGTTTGTGCTTGTACTCGGTCATGCGGTACGGGCCGCAACCGACCAGATGGTCGCGCTGAAAGTCCGGCCCGTATTTCTCGATTGCTTCGCGGGAAAGCGGGGTCGTGAAGTGCATCGCCATCAAAAAGCGGAGTTGCGGGTACGGCTGCGTAAGCGTGACGATAAAAGCGTACTTGTCGTTGGGGTCAACCTGTACGCCTGCCCACGGCGCGTCGTAGTTGGATTTGCCACCCTTTTCAAATGCCGCCGAATAGGACTTCCAATCCAGCACCTTGTCTTCAAAGAACGAGGCGACCGGGCACTTGGTTTCCGGGTTGGACAATCGCTTGAACGTGTACACGAAATCGGCGGCGGTGACATTACGGCCTTTACCGCCCGCAAAGCAGGCGTCGTCGGCAAAACGAATGTCGGGACGAATTTTGAAACGAACGCGCTCGCCCTGTACGGTTTTTACTTCGCCCTTGTCATCTTTAACCGTGAGCGTAACCGGATCGCGGGTCGGCTCTTCGGCCCCCAAATTCGGCTCCAAAAGGTAGGGGTCGCGTTTCAAATAGTTGTAGCGGTAAAACGACGGATATACCAAATCGGCGACTTGGGATTCATCGACCGTATAGGTGACGGACGGGTCAAGGGTTTTGGGATCGTCGCCCAAAACGCGGTACAAAACGGCTTGGTCGGATTCGCCGGGCGGGTACGGGTTATTGCCGCAGCCGCCGGAGAGCAAACCGCCCGCCAGCGCGAGCGCCACAGACGAAAAAGCAAAAATCGTTCGGTTAATGAAACGCATACGGGAAGCGGAACCTTTGCGAACACAAAAAGCATGGATTAAAGTGGGTCGCCCTGCGATTGCGACGGTTTGCCCGACGCGGCGAACGCGAGCAAAGCCCACGCGGTCAAAAAGCAAACGCCGCCAATCGGCGTAATCGCACCCAAAATCTTGACCGGGCCGGATGGCGACAAACTCGTCAATGCCAGCGCGTACAAACTGCCGCCGAAAACAACGATGCCCGCGCCGAACAAACGACCAGCCCACAAGGCGAGCGCAGTTTTAGGC
>CAXTBP010000157.1:0-12384 GCA_964241985.1 uncultured Armatimonadaceae bacterium
GATACAGCGACGCGACAAAGCCTGCGACATCGCCGACCACGCCCCCGCCGAGCGCGACAACAAGCGTTTTTCGGTCAACCGCGACGGGCAAATCGTACAAATCGCCGCACAACGTTTCGACGGTTTGCAGCGTTTTGTGTTCTTCGCCTTCGGCAAACGTGACGACGGATACCGGCCCGAAGCCCGCGCTTTCGAGCGACAGTGAAACGATGTCGCCGTACAGCGCGGCGATATTGGGCTGCGTAATAACGACGGCTTGCCGATTTGCGCCGCCGAGGGCTTCGCCCGCCAAACGGCCCGTTTGTTCCAAAAGCCCCCTGCCAATGTGGATATTGTACGCGCGGTATTCCGCGAGCGGAACGGCAACGGTCTCCATTAAATAAGGCCCACCTTTCGCGCGATGTGCCGCGCCAAAACGTCCGGCGCCTTGTCGGAAGAATCCACGATCAAATGCGCGGCGGCCTGATACAGCGGGCCGCGCTGCCCCAAAAGCGTGAGTACGTGCGTCAAAAGCGACGTTTCGCCGCCATCGGTGTTTGCGCCCGTCGCTAAAATTGGGCGCTCGTGGCGGGCGGCTTGGACGCGCAAAACCACGACTTCGGGCCGGGCCGTGAGCCACACCACGCGCCCTGCGTTTTGCAAGGCTTCGACGTTTTCGGGGCGCAAAATCGCGCCGCCGCCCGTTGCGATAATCTGGTTTTCGCGGGTGCAGACGGTTTGCACCGCATGGGCTTCGCGGTCGCGGAACGCGGCTTCACCGTGCCGAGCGAACAGTTCGGGAATGGTCGCACCGTTCGCGTTTTGGACGATCTCGTCGTCGGTGTCGGCAAGTGCCCAGCCCGTCAAAGCCGCAAGCGCGCGGCCCACGGTCGTTTTGCCGCTTCCCATAAAGCCGACTAAAACGACGTTACGCAGCAGCGTCTGCGATGGATTCAGTGTCATCGGCGGCAATGTTGGTCGGCGCGGTGGGATTCGCGGGATTGTACGTGGACTGATATGTGGCGTAGTTGCGCTGCATTTCGGATAAGGAATCGCCGCCGAATTTTTCCATGAACGCTTCAACAAGGACGATGGCGAGCATCGCTTCCCCGATAACGCTTGCGGCGGGAACGGCGCACACATCCGAGCGTTCAGCGAACGCGGGCGCGGCTTGCCCGGTTTGCAAATCGACAGATTGCAACTGGCGCATCAAAGTCGCAATCGGCTTCATTGCGGCGCGGACGACCAGCGGCTGCCCGTTCGTGATACCGCCTTCGGTTCCGCCCGCGCGGTTGGTCAAGCGGTCGATTTGGCCTGCTTTACCGGGCGCAAACTCGTCATGAACTTGCGAACCGGGCGTGTCGGCGGTCGCAAACCCCATGCCGATTTCCACCCCCTTGATGGCGTTGATGGAAAGCAGGGCTTGGCCGATTTTGCCGTCGATGCGCTCGTCCCAGTGCACATACGAACCCAAACCGACGGGCAAACCAAATGCGACAACCTCGAACACGCCGCCCAAGGTATCGCCCTTGCGCTTGGCCTCGTCAATACGGGCGATAATCTTTTCGGTCGCGTCGGCATCCACGCAGCGCACGGGCGACTGTTCGGCTTTTTCGGTTATCTCATCGGCGGTTAAGTTTTGCACGGACTCCGGGCTTGCCGCAATCCCGCCAATCCGCACGACATGGGCGACGATACGAACGCCAAAATGGGTCAGCAAACTGCGGCACACGGCCCCGACGGCAACCAGCGTCGCCGTGTTACGCGCCGACGACCGTTCCAAAACGTTGCGTAAATCGTCGTGCCCGTACTTGATCATGCCGACGTAATCGGCGTGCCCGGGGCGCGGAACCGTAATCGCTTTGGGCTGCTCGGCCCCCGCTTCCACTGGTTCGATCCGCATTCGGGTTTGCCAGTTGTCCCAGTCGCGGTTGCGAATGAGAAATGTAACCGGCGAGCCGAGCGTTTTGCCGAACCGGACACCGGTTAAAATCTCGACCCCATCGGTTTCGATTTTTTGCCGCGCCCCGCGCCCGTAGCCGCCCTGACGACGCCGCAAATCACCGTTGATTTCTTCGGCAAGAAGCGGCAGCCCGGCGGGCAATCCTTCGATAACAGCGGAAAGCGCGGGGCCGTGAGACTCCCCGCCCGTGAGAAAACGAAACATAATCGGGTTTATCGTACCAGAAAACGGGATTTTAAGCCGCTTCTTAGCGTTTAGCCCTCTCCCGGCTCGCCGAGCCGGGAGGGGGCTTTACTCGTACAGCAAGTAAGGCTTGCGGTCGACGAGAAATGCGGACGGGGGCGGGTTCCACTTTTCCCACATTTGCCGGGCCGATGCGCCCGATTGGAACGCTTTGCGCGGGGCGCTCGTGCCGCAGCCTAAATCGAACATTCGGGTTTCTTCGCCGGGCGGAAAAAACGGGCGATTGGGGCGCACCGAGCGAAGGGCTTCCAACAGGGCGAAGTTGAAGCGGGTGAGCGGCGCGCGGGCGGCGTCCGTTAAATAAATTTGCACGCCGCCGCAGGTTTTGCCTTTGTACGTTCCGTAGAACGGCGTCCAGTAGGTCGGGCGATACGTGAGGCCGGGCAAAAAGTCAGCTTGTTTTTCCAAAGCGCGGAGCAGGGCGACGGGCGAAATGTCGGGTGCGCCCGCGAGCGCAAAGGGCTGCGGCCAGCCAATGCCGATAGAAACCGTGGGCAATTCGCCGACGATGCCGGTCAGGGCGTAGAAATGGGGGGAATCGGGGTTCGGCACGTGCGGCGACGGCGGAACCCACGGCAAGCCGCCCATCGCGTCCCACGTCGCCATGTTCCGGTTCAGATTTTCGCAGGGCACGACGGTTAATTTGCATTGCAAATTGCCGGGCAAAAGGCCTTTGCCGTTGATCAAGCGGGCCAGTTCGCCCAGTGTCATTCCGTGCAGATACGGGACGGGAAAGGCGGAAACAAACGACGTAAAGCCCGGCTGCGTCGGCAAGCCTTCGACGCGCAAGCCGCCGAGGGGATTAGGCCGATCCAAAACGATGATGGGCACATTCGCGCGGGCGGCCCCTTCCATGACCGCGCCGAGCGTGGAGAGATAGGTGTAACTACGCGCCCCGATGTCCTGAATGTCGAACACGATAGCATCGAGGCCCGATAGCATGGCGCGGGTTGGTATTTTCGTTTTGCCATACAGCGAGTAGACCGGCAGGCCGGTTTGCGGGTCTTTGGACGAAGCCACACTTGCGCCCGCTTCGGCGTTACCCCGAACGCCGTGCTCCGGGCCGAATAATGCGCGCAAACGAACGCCGGGCGCGCGGGCCAGCACTTCAATCGTGGACGATAAATCCGGCAGTATTCCGGTCGGATTCGTCACGAGGCCCACGGTTTTCCCTTTGAGTGGCGCGAAGTTTTGCGCGACTAATACTTCCAGTCCGGTTTTAACGCGGCTTGGCATTTTACAGTTTTTGTCCCTTCGGTAAAAAGCGGAACGCGAGCATCACAAAGCCTTGCGCGCTCATTGCCGCCGTTAAAAAGAAAAACATCGCCTCTTCGAGCGGCAAGTGTCCACCGAAGCGGACGCCAATAATACCCGCCGTTTGGATTTGCCAAATGCCGCGCGAAATGGCGAAATAATCGGCGAGCGATAAAAACGTGCCGCACAAGAGTGTTCCTGCGACAAGGAGCCGACGCGCTCGCCACAGCGATTTTCCGGCAACGAGCCACTGGATTACGAAAATCGGCGCGGCCCACAAAAGCAAAATGAGCAGGTAGGAAAATTGTCCGAACGGCATCATTTGCCCGCCGCATCTACGGCGTCCGGCGCGGGGGCGAGAAATGGAATGCGGGCAAGCGCGATGAGCGCGAGGCAGACAAAAATCGCCTCGGCGAAATAAAAGAGGTATTCTTCGAGCGGCAGCCAGCCCGCCCAAAACGGCGGCCCCCATACGAACGCGGGCGCGAACGACCAAAGTTTTTTATACGCGGCGTAGTTGTCCCACGGCGTCGTGTACACAAAAGCGAGCAGGCATACCAAGCCCATCGCCCAGAAGTGCGCGGGTTTGAGAGCGCGGCGCAGAAAAACCGCGAGCAAGCCAATGGGAATCACGAGAAAAACAAGCAAAAACACGCAGTAGGTCACAATTATCAGTGTACCCTTCCGCGTATCCGACGCACGTTTTGCGGCAAAATTTCTATGTTAGTCGGGTAAATACCGCCGACTATGCCGATGCCGTTTGGTACAATGGGCGTGAACCGGCGGCGACGCAGTGCGCGGGTTCAAACGATCTTAACAAGCAAAGGTGTTTTTTATAGATGAAGAATGTTCTTCGCGGCGCGGTCGCCTCTACGGTTGCGGCTTGTGCGCTTGTGGTTCTATTAGGCGGCGCAAGCCACGCGCAAACGCTGGCGGGCTATTCCTTTGATGCGGTAGGTGGAGGCAGTACGTTCAACGCAACGACAACCGGCGCGAACGTCACGGCGGGCGCGATCAACAATACGGGCGCGTCCAATACCAATATCGTTGCCAATAATACCTTTGGATACGGCACGGGCTACGTGCTGCAAGCGGTCGTCAACGCGGCAGGCCCGGCGGCATCCATCTCGGCGGCGACGGCGGTTTTGACCAACAGTTTTTTCCAATTTACCATCACGCCCTCGTCGGGGTACGCGCTGTCGATTACCGGCCTTTCGTTTCAAGCGGGACGAGGCGGAGCGGGAACCCCGCGTGGTTATGTGGTGCGCTCCAGCGTCGATAATTTTTTGAGCGATTTGGGAACGTCGGACGTAACGACGGTTCGTCCGACGTTCAGCAACTATAATGTCGGTTTGTCGCTTACCGGCCTGACGACGGCTACCACATTCCGTATTTACACCTATGCGCCGGGCACGATACAAAGCGTGGAATATGACAACGTCACGCTTTCGGGCACGTCGTCGATTATCGGGGCCGCCGCGCCGGAGCCGTCGTCGTTCGGGCTTGCCGCGTCCATTTTGCCACTCGCGGGCGTCGTGTTTGCCCGGCGCAAACGCCGCGCCTAAGATCGGCTTTGTTCGGGCCGATAAACGGCCCGAGCAACCCAGCGCCCCAGATAAAACGCCGCGCGATATAATGGGGTTCAATGCCGCACCCCGCGCCGCCAATTCCAAATGTCGTTTCAAACGCGCCGTCCAAATTGCTTATGGTCAAATTAGGCTCGCTCGGCGACGTGGTTCACGCCTTGCCGCTTTTGGAAAGCCTGCGACACGGTTTGGGGCCAAACGCATTTATTGGGTGGGCCGTCAAGAAAAAATGGGCCAGCCTTTTGCGCGGCAATCCGCACATAAGCCAGTTGTACGAACTCGAAGGCAGCGGAATCGGCGATGTGTGGATGCTTGGGCAAACCCTGCGGCGCGAAACCTTTGATACGGCCCTCGATGCGCAGGGGCTTTTGGTGTCGGGGCTTGTGACGCGCTTGTCGAATGCGCCCGTTCGTATCGGTCTAACCGGGAACCGCGAAGGCAATCGGCTTTTTTTGACCGATGCTGTCGTGCCGTCCACGCAACGCGCGCACATGGTCGATAAACTGCTGGGCTTTTGCGACGCCCTTGGCATTCCGCGCGTTGCGCCGCGCCCGCAAACCTATTTGGCGCAAAGCCACGCGCCCGAAGCCGACGCTCTGCTTGCGCCGCTCAAACAAAACGGTGGGCCGATAGTCGGGTGCTTCGTCGGTGCGTCCACGCCCGATAAAGTGTGGCCCCCCGATAAATGGGCGGAGTTAGTACGCTTGCTTGTTGACGCCAAAATGAACGTGGTTTTGCTCGGGGCGCAGGGCGAAGCGGCAACCGCGCAAACCGTGCAAAGCGCGGCGGGGAGTTCCGTGCGCGTTCTCAATTTGACGGGCAAACTGCCGGATTTGGGACTTTTAGCGTCCGTACTTGCCCAATGCTCCGTTATTGTGGGCGGGGATTCGGGACCGACGCACCTTGCGGTCGCGGTTGGAACGCCAATCGTCGGTTTGTATGGCGTCACCGACCCCACTCGCACCGGGCCGACGTGGGGAAGCGCGCCCGCCGTCGTTTTGGATTACGCTCAAGCCGACGCGCCGCCCGAGTTGCGCCGCCCGCGCCATTCTACGCTCACGGACGCCCTCGCGCGCATCCCCGCGCCCGCCGTTTTCGAGGCGGTGTGTTCGCTTACCGCAGAAGGGGTTCCGCTGCCCACGCCCTTTATCGCCGCGCCACCCGCGCCTTCAACCACTCGTCCCGTGACTGCGGCGGCTTAGGAAACGGCGCGGCATATAAACATGGCAGTATCCCTTGCGCAAACGCTGTTTAACAAGCCCGTGCGCCGCTTGCTCGCCGTCAATCTCAACTATCTGGGCGATGCTTTGTTCACCACGCCCGCGCTCGCTATATTAAAAGCGCGGTTTCCCAATGCCGAAATCGACGTTTTGGCGGGTGAACGGGCGGTCGCTATTTTGGAAGGCAATCCCCATATCACGCGCCTTTTGCCGCGCCCGCCGCACGGCGGCGCGGGCCGCGCGGTCGCCCTTAAAAACGCGCTCCAAACCGGCGGGTATGATGCCGTGTTTTTGTTCCAGTCCACGCTGTCAAACGCCCTGCTTGCGTGGGCCGCGCGGGTTCCCCGGCGTATCGGGTTCGCGCAGGAAGGCTGCGGGCCGTTTTTAACCGACGCCGTGCCGGGTCGGCAGGCAGGCGAACACGTGGTCGATGCCTACGCCCGGCTTGCCCACGCCGGACAGGAACGGGCCGAAGACGCCCTCGCGGACTACCGTTTGAACGTTGCGCTCGGCCCAAAGGAACGCGCGTTCGCCGACGATTTTTTTGCCCGCCACGACCGCACTCTGCCCGTCGTTGGTTTGGTAATCGGCGCGACGCGACAACAAAAACGGTGGCCCGAAGAATACTTCGCCCGCCTCGCCGACAAATTATGGACGGTCGGCGGCATGAGCAGCGTGCTTTTGGGCGGGCCGGACGAAAAGAACGCTGCCGAGCGGATTATGGCGCAGGCGAAATCGCCGCTCGTGTCCGCCGTCGGGCAAACCACGGAAAAAGAGTTGGCGGCCTTGATTGGGCGGTTGGGTGTGGTCGTTTCCGGTGACAGCGGGCCGCTCCATATCGCAACGGCAGTGAATACGCCGGTTGTCGCCCTGTTCGGCTCGACCGATCCAGCCGATACCGGGCCGTGGAGACCGACCGAAAACCCCATCGGCACAGCAAGCGCATTGCCGCCGATTGCGCGGGCGACGGTTTTGTACGATGCGCTCGCCTGCGCGCCGTGCCGCAAAACCCCGACGTGCGGCGGAACGTTCGACTGTTTGCGCGTTTTGACGCCCGAGCGGGTTTTCGATGCGGCCTGCGATTTGCTGGAAACGTCGCCCGCCCGTTTGCGGCTTCCCGTGCTTGCGCCCACGCTTTTAGGGCATGTCCCGTCCGTGCATTCCGAGCCGCCCCGCGCACCGGTTATTCACAAGCATTTGGGTGGAATGACGCGCGTGCAAGTCCGTTCGGTCGTCGTTTTGACCAAGCACCGCTTTATGGGCGACACGATTGTTGCCGCGCCGCTGCTTCGGGCGACGCGACGCGCGTTCCCCGATGCCCGCATCACGCTGTTGACGGGACGGGCAGCCGCGACCGCCCTACAAAACTGCCCGTACACCGACCAAATCGTGACCTACGACCCGCGCGGCACGGATTCCGCCCATCCCGCCGACGGGCAGCAAAGTTTGCAAAACGCCCTTAAACAAAGCGGCAACAGCGACGACGCGCGCCCCGATCTATGCCTTGTCGCCGACCGCTCGTTCCGCTCGGCGGCGATTGCGTGGAAATGCGGGGGGCGCATTCGGGCGGGATTCGCCACCGAGCGCCGGGCCATGCTTTTGACGCACCCCATTCCCTACGACCCCGAAGCCCGCGAAATCGAGTGCTATCTGGATATTTTGCGGGCTGTCGCGCCCGAACGCGCAGGCGAACCTCCCTATGACCCGACCCCGGAACTGTGGCTGACGGAGGGCGAACACACGCGCGGGGCCGAAATTTTGCGGGACGCCCTGCGCGAAAAGGGCGTAAGCGAGGACGTTTTATCGCGCCCGCTGGTCGGAATCCAGCCGGGCGCGACGTATCCCGGCAAACAGTGGCCGTTTCGCCAGTTCGCCCGCGTCGCCGATTTTGTCGCCCGGCAAAATGCGGTCGTGGTTCTGGTCGGCAGCGGGGCCGACGAAATCCGGGCCGCGACTAAAATGCAGAGCGCGATGGAATGTGTGGACGCGCCGGTTATTGATTTAACCGGCAAAACCAAATTGCGCGAAACGATGGGTGTTTTGAGCCATTTGGGGTTGTTTATCGGCAACGACACGGGCGTCAACCATATCGCCGCCTCGCTCGACGTGCCCACGGTCGGTTTGTTCGGGCCGACACCGGCTCGAAAGTGGGGCAACTACGGGCCGTGCAGCGCGGTTTTGACCGCCCCGAACAACGATTTGTCGCATTTGGAAGCGGCCCCGGTCATTGAGGCCGTTTCGCGCCTGCTAAACTGCGACGGAGATTCGAGCGAATGAAGCCGGGCGCGCCGGTGCGTCGCATTTGCGTCGTGCGAATGGGTGGCATGGGCGACATTTTGCTTGCCACCCCATCGGTGCGCGCCTTGTCCCGACATTTCGACACGACCGAAATTGATTTCGTCGTCGGCAAAGGCATGGGAGCCGCCTTGACCGGCATTCCCTATCTGCGGCGCGTCATCGAATGGGACAAAAAAGGCGACGATACGCGCCCCGACAAATGGCTCGCCTTTTTAATGGACTTGCGGCGGCAACGCTACGATTTGTTCGTCAATTTCCACCCGAGCGTGAAAACGTTTTTGATGGCGGCCTTTTCCGGTGCGCCCCGCCGTATCACGTTCCGCAAAGATCAGCGTATTCAAAACGACGGACATATCCGACATGCCGTCGAAGATTTCGCCAAAGAATTGGCCCCGCTCGGAATCGGTTTACCCAGCACGAGCGAACGGTATTTGGATTGGTGCATGCCGGACGCCGCTCGTGTTCGAGCAAACGAATTACTAACGGAAGCGGGCGTCGGTGCGAGCGACAAACTCGTTTTAATCAACCCCGCCGCCTCGCATTTGGTCAATCGGTGGCCCAAGAACCATATCGCCGCGCTGATTCGTGGCGCGAGCCGGGATTTGGGGCCGAACGTGCGCGTCGGCCTAATCGGCGGCCCGCTGGACATACCGCTTGCGGCGAAAGTCGTTGATCGCGTCGCCGAGGACGCACGCCCCGGCCTCATCAATTGGGCGGGGAAACTGAGTATCAAGGAATTGGGCGCGATTTTGGAGCGCGCCGACGTACTCGTGACCGGCGACACCGGCCCGATGCACATTGCCGCTGCCGTCGGCACGCCAATTGTCGCCCTCTTCGGCCCCGCCGACCCCGACCGCACCGGGCCGGTCAATCATATCGGACTGCGCACCCCGCGCGGGCAAAGCCTCGTCGTCGTGAACCGCGATGGGCTGGACTGCGTGCCGTGCCGCAAACGCTACTGCCGCAGAGGTGACACGGCCTGCATGACACAGCTGCCCGCGCTCCGCGTTTTGGAGGCCGTGCGGCAACAACTACAAAGACCATGAAAACCAACGTTTTATCCCGCGACGAGTTCGCCGCCCTTGCTGTCCGGCTGCGGGCGGAAAATAAGCGAGTCGTCTTCACCAACGGCGTGTTTGACTTGCTCCACGTTGGGCACGTGCGCTACTTGCAGGCGGCCCGCGATTTGGGGGATGTTTTACTCGTCGGCATCAACAGCGACGCATCCGTGCGCCGCTTAAACAAAGGCCCGGAGCGCCCTATTAATGGCGAAACCGAGCGGGCCGAAATTATCGCCGCGCTTTCCTGCGTCCGAGCCACATGCGTTTTTCCCGAAGACACGCCGCTCGCCCTGATCGAAGTCGTGCGTCCGAATATCCACGCCAAAGGCGGCGACTACGCAAGCCCCGACGTTTTGCCGGAAACGCCGCTCGTGCGCTCTCTCGGCGGCGAAGTCGTTTTGCTTCCGATGACGCCCGCCCGCTCGACAACGCGCTTAGTGAAAATGATGAGCGAAGGTAATAGCGACGCGCAAAAGGGCGACGATTCCCAATGATTCGCGTGTGCTCGGTTATCGGAACGTGGCAGTTGGTAACGCTGGTCGCCTCGCTCAAGCAAGCGGAAACCGAAAACAGAAGCGGGCAGAAATACGACGACTACCTCATCATGTACGAAACGGCAGGCGTGCCCGACGAGTTCAAGCAGATTTTGCGCCTTATGGCGGAAGCTGCGTGGCCGTGGAAGAAAATTGTGTGGGCGTATGATGTGCTCCATTCCGATTTCGATTTGAAGCAGCGGGATTATGCCGGTTTACTTGGCACGCTTCAGGAGCGGGTCGGCGTTCCGGCGCACAGCGTGGGCGAGGTGTGGGTGTGCTGGCTGACGCGCCCGGCGGAAAAAATTCTGTTCGGCGCGTTTCCCCGCGCTCAAATCGTGCTGTACGAGGACGGCCTCATTTCGTACCTGCCGATACAAATGGCGGAACGATTGCCGACTCCCCGCTCGCTGCGCGCTCGCGCGGATCAGGCTTTGCTGGATTTGTCGCCCGTGCGCCGGTTTCGGCATAGCGGCTGGGAGCTTGACCCGCGCCATTTGTCCCGACTTTCGCGGGCGTACTTGCTTTTGTCGCCGGATGAACCACTGCCGCAAACCATCGCGCACGCTCCGCGCATCAACGTAGACGATGCGCGCGTGCGCGCCGTACTGCAAACCATCGCGCAACGCATGGCGGGCGAAATCGCCCAAGCGACCACAAACGCGAACGGTTCGTCGGGTCGTGTGCTAATTTTAGGGCAGGCGTTGTCGCGGAACCACGTTATGAGTCGCGCCGACGAGTTGGCGTTTTATCAAAGCGTCGTGCGGGCCGTGCTTGACAAAGGATACGCCGTGCTGTGGAAAGAACATCCCCGTATCAGCGAGCCGTTTTTCGACGATTTGCAGGCGTTCGCAACAGAGCGGCTTGGCGTTCCCGCCGCGCGAATTGAGCGATTGAACTTGCCGCACGCTTTTCCCGTGGAGTTGGTGGCCGATAAATTGAACCTTGCGGCCTGCGTCGCGGGAACGTCGGCGGCGCTGTTCTATTTGCAGCGGTTGTACGGAATTTCCTGCTACACGTTCGCCGGGGATTTGCTGCCGCGTATGCAGGGGGCCGACGTGTTCATGAACGATATGGTGCGCCGCCACATTGCGCCACTCGCCGATTTGCCACCCAATCGCGCGGCAACGGCTCCATTTTTGGCGGAACCGCCCGCGATAGCGTAAAAAGAAGTAAGCGTAACAAGCAACTATGAGTACGACAGCAACGACCGAAGAACCCATCCGCATCTTTATCGGAACCGACGACACGCAGGAATTGGGCGCGAAGATTTTCGAGTATTCCGTCCGTCGCCACACTGACGCGCCCGTGGTTTTCGACCGTATGGAACACGTGACGTGGCCGTATCCCAAAGACGGGAAAAACTATCCGGGGACGAACTTCTCGTTTCACCGGTTCGCTATCCCCAAACTCGTCGGCTACAAGGGACGCGCCCTTTACGTGGATGCCGATATGCTCGTTTTGCGCGACATCCGCGAATTGTGGAATCAGCCGTTCAACGGGGCGTCGGTTTTGTGCGCGGCCTCGTCGGATCCCGGCGAAAGGCGGCGACAGTTGTCCGTCATGCTCATGGACTGCGACAGACTGACGTGGGATGTGGAAAAAATAATCACCGAGGGATTGGACGCGGGCAAATTCAACTACGACGAACTCATTTACGGCTTGTGCATCGAACCCGCCGAGCGCGTCAAGGACGCCGTTCCGCCGCAATGGAACTCGCTGGAAAAATACGAACCGGGTAAAACGGGACTAATCCACTACACGGAAATGGAAAAGCAGCCGTGGCTGTCCCGGCGCAATAAAAATGGCTGGCTGTGGCTGGAATATCTGCGCGACGCCATCAAAGCGGGCGTCGTGACGGAAGCCGAAATCAAAGCCGCCGCCGAAAAAGGCTGGGCGCGTCCGTCCCTACTCCCGGTTCTGCATACGCCGCGCGTGTTTTGGAAGCCGTTTGAAAAGTACGTTTCCAAGAAACTGGACAAGGGCTTCGTGCCGCACCAAGACATTCGGGAGCGGCAAAAAGTGGCCCGCTCCGGCGACGGCGCGCCCGTCGCCCCGACAGGCAGCGTCATTGCCACTCCCGGCGAGCAGTCGTCGGCGGGGTAAACTACAAACTATTTGCTCGGGCCGATAAACGACCCGGCAGCCAAAATAGGCGTCCTCGCGGACGCGAGTAAATGATCGGTCGGACAACAAATCAACCACTTTTGCACACGCCGCGGCCGCGAGGACGCCGGAAGGCACGGC
>CAXTBP010000158.1:0-12370 GCA_964241985.1 uncultured Armatimonadaceae bacterium
GGAACCTACGGCCTAGTTACCATCGAGGATTTGCTCGAAGAAATCGTTGGCGACATCCGCGACGAGTACGACGTGGACGAGCCGTACATTCAGGTTCTGTCGGCGACGGAAAGCCTCGTGGACGGGCGCATGAATTTGGGTGACGTGAACGACCGCTTGGGCACGACGATGGCTGAGGACGAGGACTACGACACGGTGGGCGGTTTGGTATTCGGTCTCTTAGGTCACGAACCTACGGTGGGCGAGCGAGTGCACCAAAACAATATGGACTTTTTGGTAGAAAAAGTAGAGGCCGGGCGTATTCGCCTGCTCCGCGTCATCAAAAATCCAACCGGCGTACTGCTTGATGACGATGGCGACGTAACCGTTGCCGAAACCACTGCGATGCGCGAAGCGGGAACGTCCTCCGTCAATAAAAACGGATCCATTCCTTCCGGCCCGCAGTAGTTATGCCGTGGAATAAATTCCCGGCTACGGATACAAAGTCCGCCTGCGCGGACTACAAACGTAAAAGCCTCTCGTATTTTGCGAGAGGCTTTTGGTTTCTTGCATCCAGTCGGCGAAGGCCGACTTCGTATTGTGTAGCCGGGAATTTATTCCACGGCTTTCCTTTTTCTTTTATCCATCGCCAAAAACGCGGCGAGTGCGCTTTTCCATTCGGGCAATTCCCATTCGCGCTGCGTTAAAGCGTCGCAGGTAAGTGGGGAATGAGCGGGGCGGGGCGCTTGGGGGCCGAACCGGGCCGTGTATTCCTCGGTCGTGATGGGCACAACGGGCGTCGTAAGCCCGGACAGACGCACGATTTCCTGCGCGAACTCGAACCATGAGGCTTGCCCGGCGCACGCGGTATGGTATGTTCCCGG
Source organism: uncultured Armatimonadaceae bacterium (assembly GCA_964241985.1). Classification (GTDB taxonomy): domain Bacteria; phylum Armatimonadota; class Armatimonadia; order Armatimonadales; family Armatimonadaceae; genus CAXTBP01. The sequence goes on from CAXTBP010000158.1 coordinate 864, forward strand.
CACGAGGTCTTCCGCCAAAGCGACCAGAAGTTCCGAAAGCGGAAGCGTCGCGGTTGGGCAGCCGACTTGATCGCACACCACGGGCACGGAGGGCAGGGTTCGGGCGAGCCGCTGAATCGTGCGGACGAAATTTTTCGTTTCGGGCGGGCCGCCGTAAAGCCACGATGTGCGGGCGATAACGTGCCGGTCGGGCAATAGATGGCGCACGTGGGCCTCGCCGTCCGCTTTGCTCTGACCGTACACGCCGAGCGGGTTAATCGGGTCGGTTTCCGTATACGGCGCGCCTTTCGCGCCGTCGAAAACGTAATCGGTGGAAACGTAAACCATTATGGCGCCGATTTGTGCGCACGCAACGGCGACATTTTTCGCACCGTCCGCGTTCACGGCAAACGCGGCCTGTGGGTTTTCCTCGGCCCCGTTGACGTTCGTCCATGCCGCGCAGTGAATTATCGCGTCCGGGTTTTCGCGGGCGATGATCGCTTCGGTTTCGTCGCCGTTTGTGATGTCCAAATCGGTGCGTGCGAAGGCGGCGAGCGTGTGTCCGTCGGTTTGCACCGTTTGGCAAACGTCGCGGCCCAGCATTCCGCTTGCGCCGGTTACGAGAATTTTCACGGTTGAATCACTTTGCGCAGCGCATGCTATCGGGGCACTTCCACGCCGTCCACGAGCGCGGTCAAAATGCGATCTGGCCCAACGCCCTCGATTTCGGCTTCCGGGCGCAGCAGAACGCGGTGGCGCAAAACGGGAAGAACCACGGCTTTCACATCATCGGGCGTCATGAAGGCACGGCCCCGAATAAGGGCGAGCGTTTTGGAGGCTTGCAGCAAGGCGACGGTTGCGCGGGGCGATGCGCCCAGCGTGAGTTGCCGGTGCGTGCGGGTCGTTCGGACAATCGTCGTGATGTAGTTGATGATGCGCGGCTCGACCGTGACGTGCGGTAAATACGAGCGGGCGCGCATCAAGTCGTCCACGCTTGCCACGGGTTGTATGCCCGCCGACGCGAGATTCGCCGCCATAAAACCTCGGTTGTAGGCGCGAAGCATTTCCTGTTCGGCCTCCTCGGCGGGATAATCGACGACGACTTTGAGCAAAAAACGGTCAAGCTGCGCTTCGGGCAGGGGATAGGTTCCCTCATATTCGACCGGGTTTTGCGTGGCGAACACGGTAAAAACGGGCGGGAGCGGATTGGGTTGCCCGTCAATCGACACGCGGCGCTCCTCCATCGCTTCCAAAAGCGCGGCCTGCGTTTTGGGGGGAGTACGGTTGATTTCGTCGGCCAAGATAATTTCGCCGAAGATCGGGCCTTTGCGGAGCGAAAACGTGCTGCTCGTCATATCGAACACGCTCGTGCCGCTGATGTCGGAGGGCATCAAATCCGGTGTGAACTGAATACGCTTGAACTCGGCTTGACACGCGCCCGACAGCGAGCGCACCAAGAGCGTTTTCGCCGTGCCGGGCACGCCTTCAAACAGCGCGTGTCCGCCCGCAAGGAGAGCAACGAGGGCGGCTTCCACGACGGTTTCCTGTCCGCGCACGGCTTTGTGTATTTCGCGGGCGATTTTTTCCGCAAGGCCGGATACAAAGGCCGCCATTTGTTCGGGCGAATCTTGGCCTTCCACATCGAACCTCGGTGCGGCGGGTGCGGCGGTCGTTTGCGGCGGCGACGCGGGCAGAATGTTTTCCGCCGTCACGGTTTGGGTCGCCGGGTCGGAGGGCGATTCGCTTTGCGGTGACATTCCGCGCAGGCCGCCCGATTGCGGGGCGTCGGTCGCCTGCGTCGTGGCATCATTTTGCGACATATCAAACGGCGACGACGAGGACGGCTGTTGTGGCTCCACTAAATACTCAATTCCTTTCGCATTTCCGACAAACTTTGGGCAAGGCGGAGCAAATCGGCTTCTTTCAAGGCATCGGCTCCGCCCGCGATTTTTTCCTGACATTCCCGCACGAGCGCGGAAAGTCGGGTACCTACGTCCGCCGCAGAGGCTCCCATAGGCGAAAGCGACGCGCTCGCCCGCCGAATGACCTCCGACGTTTGCGTATCGGTGGGGATGCCCAGCGTTTTGCACAGATCGCGCCAAAAGGATTGATACACGCCGTCGAGCACGGCATCGTAGGCGCGGGCGCGGCGGTACAAATCGGCGAGCGAGGAAACGTACTCGCTGGACACGCGGGATGCGGGCGGGAGCGGAATGGGCAAACCGAACCGCGTTCCGGCAACATACGCGGCGAGCAAGGCAAGCGCAAAGATTTGCAAAGCGACCAACCGTCCGGCGGGGCCGACGGCCTCCCAAAAGCCGTCGGTTTCGCGGTAGCCCTGATGGTACTCGTCAAACAAAACGACGGGCGCTTTGTTGCCGTTTTTGCCGGAGCGGGCAAATGTTTCCACCATCTGCACGGCGAAGCGGGCGTTGTCGTCTTGGTTTAGGTGCGCGTTATCGAAAATTCCCGGCGACGAAACGACGAAGACCATGCCTTTGCCTCGCGCCCGGCCTGCCATAATCGTTTTGTCGCCGCGCGTGAGCAAAACCGGGGCCGATTTCGTTCAGATAGGCTTTGTTCGGCGCGGTGAGTTTTTCGATGTTTGCGAAAAAGTTTGCGGGCTGGGTTGGAGTGGCGGGCGACGCTAAACGCGATGCGTTTGTGGACGGGTCTTCTTCCAAAATCATGCCCGTTTTGTCCGTAATGTCGTTGTTCGTGTCGGACGCCATCACAAGGACGCCGCCGTTTTCCACCCATTTAAGCGCGGCGTCGGCCTCGTTTTTCGCCCAAGCGTTTTGCATCCCTGCGCCGGACAAACCCGAACCCTCCCAAACCGGGCCGCAAATAACCACATCGGCGTCGGCGGGCCAATCAACGGGCGCTTTTTCGCTTTGTCTGACCGTTACGCCGCGCTGGGCGAGCAGCAGACTCCACGCTTTCCAGCCGCCCGGCTGAACGGATCGGGTTGTGCGCCGGGGATGGTCGGTATCGTCTTTGGCGGGTTTTGCCTGCTGGGCCATCTGGTACGACAAGCCCGCGAACAAAATAAGCACGGCAAGCAGTACACCCGCATCAACGGAAAGAAAGCGTTTCACCACGGGTTCACTCCGTTTCCGTTTGCGGATGGGGGCGGGTCGGTGGTCTTATTCGTGCTTTTGGTGACCGTCTGCGACGTTGACGGGGGCGCGTCGGGCAAAGCGTCGTATAGCGACACGACACTTTCGTATTCGCTGCGGCTCGCGTTTTGCCGACCGTACCAAATGCGATCAAAAAGCCGCGTGCCGGGCAAAAGTGTGTCGTACACGGTCGCACTGCGGGAGCGTAAACTGCGCTGATATTCCCAGTTCGTGCGGTTTTCCTGCAACGTCACCAAGCCACTTCCGGCGAGTTTACGAAGCGACGCGATATACACGTAGCGCACGGCTTCGCGGAAATCCGACCGGTCGGCAAGGGCGCGGGCGTGCGCGAGCGGATCAGCGATGCCCAAATCGTCCAAATCCAAACCGGTTCCCAAACCACCGCCTTTCTTTTCTTTTTTGCCGAGTTTCCCGAACTTGACGTAGGTGAACACGTAGTACAAACCGACGATCACGGCGACGAGAGCCGCGAAAAACAGCAAGAAGCGCACGAAATAGGCGACGCCCGCAAACGCGCCGGGGTTGACGCCGCTTCGCCGTGGGAACCAGCGCTCCCACAGTTCTCGGAGCCAGCGGTTAAACGCGCGCAGTTGTTTTTGGAACCAGTTGCGCAGGGTTTGCATCCACGCGGGCGTTTTTTCGGATGCGTCTTCGGGTTGGACGCGAAATTCGCGGCGAGCCAAAATTGCTGCCGCTTGGGCTTTGGCGTCGCCGTTTTTTTCGGGAGCGGTGGCGGTTGTAACGACCGACGTGAGCAGGGCCGCCCGATTTTGCGCGGGCGTTTGCGTCGTTTTTGGTTCGCTCGGCTTTTTGAGTGTCGGTGCGGGGCGTTCCGCTAAAGTGTCGGCGTCCAGCGAAAGATCAACGGTTACCTTTTTGCCGTTTGCGCGAGTTACGGATTTGATGGCGCGCAGTTTTTGCGCCAGCGTAACGGTTTCCGCGTCGCTCGGCTTGTTTTTGTTTGCAATACGCTTGTAATCGTTTAGCAGGCGCTCATATTCCGCGAGAGAAACGGTTTGCTGCGCGTGCGCGGGCGGCGCAACAAAAAGCGCGCCGCCGACGGCAGCGGTCGCCAAAACCGCGCCCGCGCGGTTGAACGGCGCAAACCGGGGCAACCTGCGCATCAGCGGCCCGCCGTCGCGCGGTACGTTTGGCGATACGCGGCCTCGCTTGATAGATCGCCGAACGGGTCGGGCGCAAGCGTAACACCGGCTTCCTGCGCGGCTGTGGAAATATCCAGCCCTTCGCGTCGGACGCGCAAATCGTAGTAAAGCAGCGTGGTCGCAAGCGCGCTCAGCGGCTCCAAAACAAGCGTCGCAACCGAACTGAGCGACTGGGTAAACACTGTGCGCTGCAATTCTTGCGCCGAGTTTCCTCCCCGGCTTGGCAGAAGTTCAAAGACCGCACTGACAATTCCCTGCAAGCCTATCGTCAAAATATAGGTGAGCAGAGAAAGAAGAATGATCATTCCCAGCACTTTGCCGAAGTTGCTGAAAGCAAGTTGCGTGGATCTTCGCACGGCGTCCCACGCGCCGCGTCTTTCCAAAATAATCGCCTGGCCGACAAATGCGAGCGCAACGGCTGCAATGAGCGCGCCAATTCCCATTGCGCACGAGCCGACGAGAACGAAAAAGCCCGTCAAAAATATCCCGCCGATGAGGGGCCAGAAACGGGGCAGAACGCGGCGGTAGGCTTGCCCAATGGAAATCGGCTGCCCGGTCAGATGCGCTTCGACCGCAACCGACGTTGCCGCATCTTGTAAAACCCCCGCCGCCATTTTAAGGGGAACGTTCACCAGCAGCAGCGGGCCGAGAAAACCAAGGGCTTCCATCGGATCATTGCGGCCCGGCCCGCGCATACTATTGACGCCGCCGACCGTATAAACAATCGTCAAAATATCGACGGGCAAAGCGACGCAGGCCGAAATGCCGCAAAACAAGGCGAAGCGCTCCCGGTATAAATCGAAAGCGTCGTCCACGATGTCCCAGACAAATCTGGGGCGCAGGGCGGCAAGTCGGTTGATTTCCACGCGGTGGGTTCTTTTCCGGTTTCTTTTTCTTCAGCAGCGGCGGTCGAAACGTTGCGGGCGCGGCGTTATTCGGTTCCCGTAGAAACGCGCACCATCGTGGGCCGCAAAACGCGACCGCCAATCGTGTAGCCTTTTTGCAATTCGGCGACGACCGTATTTTCCGGGTAATCGGTGGTTTCTTCGCGCACAACGGCGTTATGCAGGTTCGGGTCGAACGGCTCGTATAAAGCGTTGATGGGTTCCACGCCTTCACGGGCGAGCAAATCGGCAAGCTGGCGATACACGGCGTTGATGCCGCCAATCAATTTGTCGTAATCTTTGGTCGTTTCGGACGCCAAAAGGGCGCGCTCAAAATTATCGGTAATCGGCAAAAGACTGGACAGCAGTTTTTCGCTCAAAAACGTTTTCAAGGATTCGCGCTCTTCTTCGGTTCGGCGCTTGAAATTGGCGAAATCGGCCCGGGCACGCAAAAACGCCTCATGCTCCGAGTCGGCGCGGGCAAGGGCGTCGTCAAGCTGAACGCGAAGGGTCGCGGCATCTTCCGCGCCTTCAGTCGGGGAATCGGTATCCACGGTACTTGCCGCCGGTGCGGCATCGGCGAGCATGGGTTGTTCGGTGGTTTCGTCGGTCACGTTGGTTTGGTTTGCGGAGAAATTATCGGTATCGGCGGGCACGGAGGCAGTCTGGCTCCTTTGATTTTTGCGATTGAAAAACACGCTTTTACGTTACCGCCAATCGCCCTTGCGTGCAAAATGCGCGGGCTTTTTGCAGGCTTTATTTCGCGCTTGGCAAGCGGGTTTCCTTCTTGACGGGGCCGCGTTTAGCGCTCCCACAAATGCGTGTCGCCGACGAGTTTGGGAAGCACAATGCGCTGCCATGCGGTTGGCGCGTTTCCGCCAACCTCTCCCGCCATATCGAAAACGCTGTTTGCCGTTCCGCCGTGCAAAAGCGTATCCAAACGAAACGTGATTGCATGGGGCGTAGCGCCTACGACCATGCCCGTTGGGCTTTTGGCGCGGTTGTACACGATGACCTCGCCGCTCGCAAGGGCTGCGGGCGACATTTTGACTGCGATGTAGCCACGCAAATAGGGAACTCCTTCGTGTTTGACGAGCGTCCATTCAGTGTTCTGATCTTCCGATGCGGTTCTCGTATCGACGACGAAATCGTCTTTGGATGTGAGTGGGAACTGCGGCAACAAATCGCCGGACTGAACGGTAACGGGCCGATTGTTTTCCACTTCGGCGAGCGTGCGAATGACAACCTCGCCGGTTTTCGCGTTCGTATCCCGAACGCGAAGGGTTTTTGCGTCAAAGGTTGCGACGGGCCGCGCATCGGAAACCACGGGAAAAATCTGGGCGGCGGGTGTTTGCGCTTCACCCGTCGCGGTTCGCCGCGCGGAAAATAACCCGATGGACGCCAGCAGAAGCACCGTGATTGTCAGCGCCAAGAACGTTAAGGGAAACACGGTTGCCGCTATGCGCTGCTGGCGCGTTTTGCGTTTGAGTGCGATTTCGTCGAGGGCTTGCTGACGCTGGGCCAAAACTTCGGTCAGCACTTCGGACGGCGCAATGTCCAAATTGAGTTGTTCGATGGCTTCGCCGACCGTAATCGTGCCTGCTTCGTAGCGCGCCGAGGTCGTGCGCCGGGTTTCAATCGCGGCAAGGGCGGACGCCAACTCTTTTGCGGACACACGCTCCTGCGCGGCGACCTGCGCCATCAACGACGGCCCCGGAATGGAAGGGGGGGTAGACAGCGGGCGCGGAACGTAAGGCGTTTGCTCCGGCTCGAAAGTATGCTGCGTTGGCATAAGCGGATACCCGTACTAAAATACGTACTAAAACAACGCCGCTGCTATGACGCGGCGCTGAGGCGCGTTAAAAAATCACTCATGGTACGGGCCATGAAACTCACGGACGCGGACGCGCGGGCGTAGTCCATGCGCGTCGGCCCTAAAACGCCAATTTTGCCCGCTTCCTTATCGCCCACGAAATACGCGCACGAAACCACGGTCCAATCCGCCCAGTCCACGCGCCCGTTTTCCTGCCCGATTGCCATGCGCACGGTCGGCGATGCGGCGGTGCTTCCCGGCGCACGCTTTGCCGTCGTGCCGCCCAGCATTTCCAGAAGCGCGGCCCGCTCCTGCAAGGTGGACAAAATGGCGCAGGCCCGATCCACGTCGCGGAACTCGGGCTGCTCTAAAACCGCGTGGCTGCCTTCGACCACGAGCGGTGTGTCGAGGGCGACCGCCTGCGCGGTTTGCGCGATTTCCTGCGTAAGCCGCGTCCATTGCTCGCCGAACCGTGCAAGTTCGGGTGGGGGCGCAGATCGGGTTTCATCGGCAGGGGCGGAGCGCAACGTGGAAACCGACACGCCCGCGAACCGCTCGTTCAAAGCATTGGCGACAAGAAGCGCGTCGCTCGCCGACAAATTGCAGGCAGGGCTGGTAAGAGAAAGCAAGCGGTTTTCGGCCCGGCCCGTGGAAAATAAAAGAACGAGCAGCAGTTTGTCGCCGACGACGGGCGAGACAAAAATCTGCCGTAAAACCGTGTCGCCGGTATCGGGCGGCGTGGCGACGGCGGGCAAGCGCGTCATTTGGGCGAGCAATTTGCACGTTTGCCGAAGCAGGGAAGACAGTTCTGAGGCGGTCGATGCGATCGCTTCTCTTAAATGAGCCGCCTCGCCGGTTTGTATCACGGGAAGCGGCATCAATTGGTTGACATAAAAGCGATAGCCACGATCCGACGGCACGCGGCCCGCGCTCGTATGCGGCTGGCGCAGATAGCCCCATTCGCTCATTTCGGCCATTTCGCTGCGAATAGTTGCCGATTTGACGCCGAGGGTATAGCGTGTGACGAGCACTTGCGAGCCGACCGGTTCCGCCGTCGCCACGTAATCTTCCACGACGGCCTGCAAAATGCGCTGTTTTCGTAAATCCAGTTCCATAAAAGAGGGGGTAACCAACCGAAGAAAACCGGGAAAAATGTCGAATGAAGCGAGGCAAAAAACGCTTCCCGCGCGGCGATGGAACAGGGAACCGTCTTTCATTATAGGCCGCGCGGCGCGGCTTTGTCAATCGGCGTATACTGCGTGTGTGAGTGTATCTGTCGTCAACTTGCTGCAAAACGGGCCGATTTCATATCACGCGGGCTGGGAACTGCAAAAAGAAACGGTCGCCGCCCGGCAGGCGCAAGCGATTGGCGACACGCTTTTGCTTTTGGAGCACGAGCCGACCGTCACCTACGGCAAAACGACCAATCCGGCAAACCTTTTGCTAACGCCGGGCGAATACACCGACCGAAACATCGCGCTTGTACAGACCGACCGAGGTGGCGATGCAACGTATCACGGGCCGGGGCAACTTGTCGCGTATCCCATCGTGCATCTGGGCGAAAACCGGCGCGATTTGCACCGCTACGTTCGATTATTGGAAGCCGTCGTTATTGCCGCCGCAAACGATTTAGGCGTCCCGAACGCAACCCGGGCGGACTGGCACGCGGGCGTGTGGGTCGGCGACGGCTATCTGGCCGCACTCGGCGTCAAAATCTCCCGCTGGGTTACGCATCACGGCGTCGCCCTCAATGTGACCGAGGCCGTCCGCGAGCCGTTCTCCACAATTGTTCCGTGCGGGGTGGCGGGAAAACACATCGCCACGCTGGAAACGCTCGTTTCGCGGCCTGTTACCGTTGCGGAAAGCGCCCAAAGCGTCGCCCAAAACTTTGAACGGCTTTGGGCGAGCGGAGCGATTTGACATTTCACAACTCCTGACCCTATAATAGTCGCCAAGATGCGACGGGCGAATGTGCGCGTGGCGTTTTGAGATTGTCAATCGTTTGACATTGCTGTCATCCATCCTTGTACCGTTTGCCTGTACGCCGATTGGCGTCGGGGAAATGCGCGGGAAAGTGAGCAGAAAGCGTGTCAAGCAAAAACGAAGCACTACCGGGCGGAGAAATTCCGCAATCGTCGCCTATTCTGCTTGCTCAGGGCACGGAAACGATGCGGATCGTGCTGGGCGCAGACGCCGCCCTGCGCGCCCGGCTAACCATCCCGCTCCGCGACGCGGGCTGTGAGGTCAGCGGCGAAACCGACGTGTTGGAGCAGCTTATCGGCCTTGCGCGCGGACTTCGTCCCGCGGTTATTTTCATGCAGGCTCCCTTTCGCGCCTGCGCCGACGCAACCCGCGCACTGCGGGCCGAACAAATCGCGCCGGTTTTATGGCTGGTGGACGATGATTTTTCTTCGGATTTGCCTATCGTCGCGTCGTCTGCGGGGGCGTCCGGTTTGCTTTGTTTGCCGGTACAGGCGGGCGACCTGCGCGCCCGATGCCACTTCGCGCGGGAACAGTTCGCCAAAACGCTCGCGCTGGAAACCGAAATAAAATCGCTGAACGAGCGTATGGAAGCACGCAAACTGGTGGGCCGCGCCAAAGCGGTTCTCATGGAGCGGTTCCGCTTGAACGAGCGCGACGCTTTCAAGCGCATTCAAGCGCAAAGCACGGCCCTCAATAAACCCGTTCACGAAATCGCCCGCGCCATTATCACGGCAAGCGAAATGTCATTATAAGTGTTTTGGCCGCTTGCTTGATTTGGGCGGGTTCGGCGTATAATCAAAACAAAGCATGACTTTTGCGCGGCTTTTTCGCTGCGCGCCAAAGGAACCAAAACCAATGACGAAAATCGAAGCCATTATCCGACCACAGCGCATGGATGAAGTGAAAGCCGCCCTCGACGACATCGGCGTGACCGGCATGACCGTAATCGAGGTGCGCGGGGCCGGGGCGCAAAAAGGCTACACGCAGCATTATCGCGGGGCGGAATACACGATCAACTTGATACAAAAAATCAAACTGGAAATTGTGGCCGACGATAACGAAGTCGAAAACATCGTGCAGGCGATTGTCGGCGCGGCCCGAACGGGCGAAATCGGCGACGGCAAAATCTTCCTTAGCCCCGTGAGCGACGCCATCCGCATTCGCACCGACGAGCGCGGTTCGGAAGCCGTGTAAAAAAATCGAGCGCGAAGAAAAAGGCCGCCCCATTTGGGGCGGCCTTTTTTATTGGATGGTGCGGGTTAGGCGTACTGACGGAGCGACATAATCACGCGGCCTTCGATTTGCGCTTCTTTGGTGATAATTGGGCGCAGGTGCGGGTTTTCCGGCTGTAAGCGGATACCGTTTTCGCCTGCCGTGTAAAACGTTTTGACGGTCGCTTCGTCGCCGATGCGGGCAACCACGATTTCGCCATTTTTGGCGGTCGTTTGTTTGCGAACGACGACCAGATCATTGTCAAAAATTCCGGCATTGATCATCGAATCGCCCTTAACACGGAGCATAAAGCATTCCGAATCGCGCGGAATCATCGTATCCGGCAGGGGATAATTTTCCTCAACGTGCTCGATGGCATCAATGGGCTTACCGGCGGCGACCTGCCCGATTAAAGGAACGGTCACGGTGCGGCGGCGCGTCATCGGTGCGCCGTCCTGCAACAGCTCAATGGAGCGGTACTTGTACTGGTCGCGCTTGATAAAGCCTTTGTCCTGCAACTGGTTCAAATGCTTCTGAACCGAACACGACGAACGCAAACCCGTCAGTTTGCCGATTTCGCGGACGGTCGGTGCTTGCCCGTCGCGGAGCAATGCTTTCCGAATAACGTCGATAATTTCCTGTTGTTTGGGTGTGGGGGCCGTGGATGCCATTGTTTTGCCTTTTCCTCACGCGATAAAGGGGCGGAAGCCTTTGGGGTCGCGGCGTAAGCCAAATAACCGCGACGGCGTAGGGTTTGGTTTTCATTATACACGTTTTTCCCATATTTGTTCGCCCGAAACAAATGTTTTTCTTTCGGGCGAACATTTCGTTTGACAAACAAAAAGCAAACAGGTAAAATGCCAATCGTAGAACATTAAGTTTGCCCAGCGTTTTGTTTCCGGGTTTGGCTTTCACGGGTAGTAATACGATGTGACGGTGAGGAAAACCTATGGAAACGGGCAGGTTTGATTTGATCGGCGATGCGACCGGGAGGCGCAAACAAATGGTACTGTTGAACGACCCAAAAACTAAACGCGCAGAAAAAAATACGACAGCTGGCGGCGCGGCAGGCAAACACTTTTCGCGGGCGGCGCGGCGCGAAAACCGGCGCGCGAAAAACGCGCTTTTTGCGGGAACGGCAGTTGCGGCCTTTTTCGTCACGGGAGGTTTCGTCGTAAGCGTAACGCAGGCGCGCACGCATCCCACCGTTCCGCACACCACGCCGCTCATGGTTCCGATGACGGTTGGGCAGGGGCAAACGTTTTGGTCGTTTGCAAAAAAATACGGCAATAACGACGACTACATTTTGGATCGCGTAAACGCGGTCGCCGAA
>CAXTBP010000159.1:0-12315 GCA_964241985.1 uncultured Armatimonadaceae bacterium
CTTGAAAGAAGACGCAACCGAACTTCTTTTGAACCTGAAAGAATTGTTCATCAAGGTTTACGATGACGGCGTGTCGGCGGAAGACGATGACTTAGGTTCGGCGGCGCGCATGATTCACATCGAAGCGCGCGGCGCGGGCCGCATCACCGGCGCGGACGTTATCTGCCCGTCGGATGTGGAAGTCGCAAACCCGGACGCTTACATCGCCACGATTTCGGACGAAGCCACCAATCTCTACATGGAGATGAAGGTGGAAAAAGGCCGTGGCTACGTTTTGCCCGAAAAATCCGTCAACCGCACGGAAATTATCGGCGAAATCCCCGTTCCCGCCGCGTTTTCGCCCATTCGCAAAGTCAACTACCATGTTGACCCGACCCGCGTGGGCAATCGCACGGACTTCGAGCGATTGAGCCTTGAAATCACGACGAACGGCACGATTACCCCGAGTGAAGCCCTTGGTCAAGCGGCAAAAACGCTTTCCGAATACTTCATGCAGTTCGCCGACTTTTCCGGCAGCCCGGTCAACCGGACGTTCTCGACCGCTGTCGGCTATACCGCCGGTACGACCGGTGGTTCAGACGCGCGCATCGAAGAGTTAGACTTCTCGGTTCGCACGTACAACTGCTTGAAAAAAGCGAACGTGCTGACGATTGGGGAACTCACGCAGATTTCCGAAGTGGATTTGATGAATATCCGCAACTTCGGGCGCAAGTCGCTGACTGAAGTCAAGGAAAAACTGGGACAACTGGGAATGTCGCTCAAAGATTCGCCCGAAGGCGAAGTCTATTTTGGCGACGACGACGACAGCGAAGGCGACGACGAGTAATCGCGGGCCGATTTAAGGAAACAAAATGCGACACCGTATCGGGGGCCGACAGTTCGGTCTCCCTTCCGATCAGCGCCGCGCCCTACTCAAAGGCTTGCTGCGCTCCATTATCATTTACAAGCGGATCGAAACCACCGAAGCGCGAGCCAAAGATTTGCAACCGATGATCGAGAAATTGGTCACGAAAGCAAAAGAAGATACCGTGCATAATCGGCGCATCGCGCGCGCGATTGTTGGCGGACACAGCGCCGACGATGAAGATATTGTCAAAGAACTCTTCACCGTAATCGCGCCGCAGTTCGCCGACCGACCGGGTGGCTACACTCGCATGGCGAAAGTGGGCGTGCGCCGTGGCGACGGCGCGCCGCTCTCGATCTTGCAGTTCGTTGACGAGGCCTAACAACCATATAAATCATGAGCCGCAAACGAAACAAACCCGTTTGCGGCTTGTGGTGGAATACGATGGAACCGATTTCGCGGGCTTCCAATGGCAGCCCGGTCTGCGGAGTGTGCAGGCGGAACTCGAAAAAGCCATTGCCAAATTGAGCGATGGACAAACGATTCGGGTTCACGGCGCGGGCCGAACCGATGCGGGCGTACACGCCACGGGGCAAGTCGTTCATTTCGATGCGAACTGGACGGTTCCGACCGAGCGGGCCGCAATTGCTTTGAACGGGGTTTTGCCCCGCGATATTGCCATTCGCAAAGCCGAGGCCGCAAACTCCGACTTTCACTCCCGGTACGATGCGACCGCCCGCGTGTATCGGTATACGATACTCAACCGAGCGACACCATCGGCTTTGCTCAATCGGTACGCGCTGTATTTGCGCGAGCCGCTGGATGTGGAGGCGATGCGAAGCGCGGCACGGCATTTGACCGGAACGCACGATTTCGCCACTTTTGGGCAGCCGGACGCACCGGGCAAAAGCACGCTGCGGGAAGTGACGGAAATTTCCGTGACGCCGTACCGGGATTGCTTGTTTGTGACAGTGCGCGGAAACGCCTTTCTGCGGCAAATGGTGCGCTGCTTGGTCGGAACGCTTGTGCGAGTCGGGCAAGGAAAATTTAGCGCAAACGATGTGCCCGCCATTCGGGATACCCGCGACCGCGCGGCGTGTCCAATGGTTGCGGCGGCGCGGGGTTTGTGTTTGGCGCGGGTTTCGTATCAGGGCGTTCGAGCTCACGCACCGCGCAGAAGTGTGCAACAAGAAGACACGACGGAATAAGAAAGAATAACCATGAAAACCTATTCAGCGAAACCGGCTGATGTTTCGCGGGACTGGATCGTGCTGGATGCTACCGGCGTGCCTGTGGGCCGCTTGTGCGTGGAAGCCGCCAAAATCCTGCGGGGCAAACATAAGCCGATTTATACCCCCAACCAAGACACCGGCGACCACGTACTTATCGTGAACGCCGAGCGCGCGATTTACACGGGCGTCAACAAGCCCAAAGAGCCGATTTACCGCCATACGCTGTATCCGGGTGGTATCCGCCAAGTTCCCAAAGGCGAACTTTTGGAAAAGCGACCCGAGTACGCGATTTTGCGCACCGTCAAGGGAATGCTCCCGCACAACTCGCTGGGCGCGAAAATGCTCAAAAAACTGCGCGTCGTCGCTGGCCCGAGCCATCCGCATGAAGCGCAAATCAAAGGCACGCCCGACGCCAACCGCGCGCAAACCGTTTCCGCAATGGCAACGAGCGCGATGAGCCGCACAACCGCCGCCGGACAGGCGGAAGGAAAGTAACCCATTATGGCAGACACAACCCGTTATTATGGAACCGGCAAGCGCAAAAACGCGATTGCCAAAGTATGGCTTATCCCGGGCGGCGACGGCGCGGTAACCGTGAACAATAAACCGTCGCGTCAGTATTTCGGACGCCCGACCCTTGACGCCCTCATTCGCCAACCGTTCGACGCGACCGACACGTTGGGCCAGTATTCCGTCATGGTCAAGGCGCTCGGTGGTGGTGTGTCCGGTCAAGCCGGAGCCGTGCGCCACGGTATTGCCAAAGCGCTTGTCGAAGCCGATCCCGAAATGCGCCCGGCCCTGCGCCGCTTAGGCTTTTTGACCCGCGACCCGCGCGTGAAAGAATCCAAAAAATACGGACGCAAGCGCGCCCGTCGCGGCTTCCAGTTCTCCAAACGGTAAGCTGTTCTTACCTTTTTCCGTCTCATTGGATGAGACAAACGTAGTTTTGACCGGTTTGCTGACACGCATTTCTGATGATGATTTTTCTTTTTGGAGAAATAATCGAATCGAAGTAGTGTTGACAAACCGGTTTGTTCTTGCTATTTTGTTAGTATATTTTACGGATTTATGGTTACCTAAAACCATAAAATGCAATATACAAATTTCGATGAACAAAAGTATTTTCAAATACCATGTCATAATTACGGGCCAGCAGGTTGCATCGAAGATTCTGTCTTGGATTCCTCATCGCCCGCTCAAGTCAAAACCTGAGGTCACAATATTTATAAGCAGTTTTAATACGCGCCTACCACTACAACTCACTATTGAAAGCCTAACCCGCCATACTTCCTATACCAACTATCACTTGCTGATAGGCGAAAACGCATCTACTGATGGTTCCGTAGAGTACTTGGAAAGCTTGCAAGGTACATTGCCGATAACGGTTATCAAATCGCCAAAACCAAAAATGCATGGTGACTGGCTCAACGAAATTTATCAAACCGTAAAAACCCCCTATTGGTTTGCGATAGATTCCGATATGTTGTTTCTCGGAAGCGACTGGCTTGAGGATATGTTGCGCGTTATGGAAGCGCAGCCGGATTTGTTTTTATTATGCGGTCAAACGCTGCAAGGAAATACGGACTATGTCGAACCGGTCGGTCACGAGACGATTGATTCCGGCCCACGACCTTCGGCTTGGCTGCTTTGTATACGTACCACGCTACGTGATCAGATGAAAGCGGATTTTAATTTCGTCGTCGATAAAACAGACCCGGTTACAGGCAAAAAGTTCTGCTATGATGTAGGCGGCAAAGTCACGGCTACGATGGATACAAACAATCTACGACATGCTGCGATGCCGAGGTGGTTTTTATGTAAATATTACCATTACAGTAATTTGAGTTGGGCGACACGCGAGTCTTCCGAACCGATGAGTAATTATCAGGCGCTGAAACGCGGACAGTTGAAAGATATCAAACGGCGTGTTGGATTTTCCGAAAAGGTATAAGGGTGAACTTGGTAAACAAAAAAGCATGTATGGATTTTGTAACGTCGTTTTATTATCTTGCTTGTTATAGGGTGACTGAGCACTAATTATGAAAGGTATTATCACCGCTGGCGGGGCTGGACTACGATTGTACCCGGCAACGCGCGCCGTTTCCAAGCAGCTTTTACCTGTTTTTGACAAGCCGATGGTGTTTTATCCGCTGGCAACTTTGATGCTGGCAGGAATTCGGGAAGTTCTCATTATCTCCACCCCACTTGATTTGGAGCAGTATAGGCGGCTTTTAGGTGATGGAAGCGATATTGGTATTCGTTTACATTACAAGGAACAACCGCACCCCGGTGGAATTGCTCAGGCATTTCATCTGGGTAAATCGTTCATTGAAGACGAAGCGGTGTGTCTGGTTTTGGGGGACAATGTTTTCCACGGCGAAAGCATGGTTGAACAAATGCAGCATGCGGCGCGGCGTGCCGAAGCGGGCAAAGGAGCCACCATTTTCGGTTATCGTGTAACTGATCCGCAACGCTATGGCGTAATGGCTTTCGATACGCAAAATCGCTTGGTCGGTATCGAGGAAAAACCGACGAATCCATCTTCGGATTACGCTGTTGTTGGTTTGTATTTTTATGACTCGTCGGTTTCGGAAGTTGCAGAAATAATTATGCCGTCTGCCCGCGGCGAATTGGAAATAACTGATGTTAATAATCATTATTTGAAGCAAGGCAGTCTACATGCCGAAATACTCAAACCCGGCACGGCATGGCTGGATACGGGTACGCATCAAACATTATTGGAAGCCAGCAATTACATTCAGGCGATTGAACACCGGCAGGGGATAAAGATAGCTTGTTTAGAAGCGATTGCTTATCAGCAGGGATGGATTACGGCGGATCAAGTGTTTCGTAAAGGGGAGCAAATGGCAAACGTGGAATACGGTCAGTATCTTTTGCGTCTTGTGGAGAAGGTGAATAATTCATTATGAGTTTTGTCGGAACCTCCCAAACAATGGAACCACACGCGCCCTTGACACCCGAATCGATTGGCTCCCGCTTCCGTGCGCACGTTTCGACGCAGGAGTATTCCAAAAAGACACCTATTGATGGTTTACGAATCATTGATCTGCGCGTTTTGGTGGATGACGGCGGCTCCTTTGCCGAACTAATACGCTGTGATGAAAACGGCAACCTGCTGGCTATCCCGGATTTCAAAGTTCGCCAATCGTCCTATTCGCAGGTTTTGCCGGGGGCTATCAAAGCGTTCCACCTGCACTACAATCAAGAAGATGTGTGGTTCGTCCCGCCAACCGACCGTTTGCTGATGGGGCTGGTGGACACGCGAAGCGGTTCGCCAACAGAAGGCGAATCCATGCGTTTTGTGCTCGGCGCGGGTAAAACGCAACTCCTTTATATTCCGCGTGGCGTTGCCCATGGCTGCGCGAATTTGGGCGCGACGCCCGTTACCATTTTGTACTACGTCAACCAGCACTTCGATTTGCAGGATCCCGATGAGCGTCGGCTTCCTTATGATTTTCTGGGTCAGGATTTTTGGGAAATCACTCCGGGCTGAAACGGCTCGAAATAAAGCAAAAGCGTGGGAAAACGACAATTTATGAAGCGCCTCCTTGTGACAGGTGGAGCCGGGTTTATCGGCTCCAACTTTGTTCGGTATATGTTGCAAAAATATCCCGACTACCGTATCGGCGTTTTAGACGCGCTGACCTACGCCGGTAATTTAGAAAATTTCCATGATTTGTGGGACAACCCAAACTTTCAGTTTTTTCATGGAAATATCGAAAATGCCGAAATCGTAGATAATTTGGCGCGAAACGTTGATGTGATTGTCAACTTCGCCGCCGAAAGCCACAACGACCGTACCATACTCAATCCGCAGGCTGCCGTTGAATCCAATTTCACTGGGGTTTTTGTTTTGCTGGAAGCTGCGCGTAAATACGGGCATGAACGCTTTCATCAAATTTCGACCGACGAAGTGTACGGCAGCACGGATGGCGTGTTTACCGAGGGCGACGCTTTGGAGCCAAATCAACCCTATTCGGCTGCGAAAGCGGGGGGCGAACTGATGGTGCGCGCGTATCATGTCACCTACGGTCTGCCGACAATTGTGACGCGCGGCTCAAACACGTTCGGCCCGTACCATTATCCCGAAAAGCTTATTCCGCTCATGGTCACGAATGCCATCGACGACATTCCACTGCCCGTATACGGAGACGGTAAACAGGTGCGAGACTGGATGTATGTTGTGGATCATTGCGCGGGGATGGATATTGCGCTGCACAAAGGAACGCTGGGCGAGGTTTACAACGTCGGCGGGGGGAATGAACGCCATAACATAGACGTGGTCAAAGCAATTCTTGACTTATTGGACAAGCCTGACAGTTTGTTGCGCTATGTTGCCGACCGGCCTGGCCATGATCGACGCTACTCGATTAACTGCGATAAGATTCGCGCGCTGGGTTTCGCCCCCCAAGAAAACTTTGAGGATCGATTGCGCGAAACGGTGCAATGGTATGTAAACAATCCGGCTTGGTGGCGTAACATCAAGGAAAAAAATTCGGATTACAAAAAATTCACGGAAACATGGTACGCAAACCGAAAATGACAGCATTATTGGAAAGGTTTTTACAATGAGAAACCTTTTCATTTCGTCAATTCACAAGCCCCGTGCAGATGCACGGGGCTTTATTTTTGCAGGCGGAAAATAAAATATGGAAACCGAAAAAAGGCATGAGCCGCAGATTATACCGTTCGCTTCTGCGTCGGCGTGGGAAATGTGGCTTTCCGGAAACACAGACACAACGCAGGGCGTATGGCTCAAAATCGCCAAAAAGGCGTCCGGTATCGCAACCGTAACCTACGAAGAAGCCCTTGATGTCGCCCTGTGCTACGGATGGATTGACGGGCAACGCAAAACCTTCGACGCCGACCACTTCATCCAACACTTTACCCCGCGACGCCCCCGGAGTTTGTGGTCGAAGCGTAATGTCGGCAAAGTCGCGGCGTTAATCGTTTCCGGTAAGATGCAGCCTGCGGGGCTTTTGGAAATCGAGACGGCGCAAAAAGACGGTCGCTGGGATGCCGCCTATGATTCGCCCAAAGATATGGTGGTTCCCGACGATTTTGTTGAGGCCGTAAAGGAGAATGAACTCGCACAGGCGGCCTTCAATCGATCGAGCAAGGCGGAGAAATATTCGATTGCGTGGCGTTTGCAAACTGCGAAAACAGCGAAAATTCGCCAAAAGCGTTTTATTGCGTTGCTCGCATCGCTTGAAAATGCGGAAACCGTTTGACAAAGCCGCGCGTTTTTGTTACGCTGTATACCGTATGGCCTACCTTCTGCCGATAATCATGCCATGAGTTCCGCTGCTTTGGTTCGGTTTACAAAGGATTTGCCCCGCGTGCCTGTTCGACCCTTTTTTGCTGTTGCTTCCGTTTTAGGTATTGCCGCGTTGCCCGGCGCGAGTTTCGCGCAGACGACTGGACAAACCGCGCCGAACCCGCCGTCCACAGGCGGCAACACGCTTAACCTGACGCTGGAAACCGGCCCCGCTCCCGATGCCACGCCACAGGCGTCTCTGCAAACTACCGCGCCCCCCGTACGCCGTATCTTCATCACGAATGTGCCGCAGCCGGGGCAGCCTAACTCGTTCGCGCCTCAACCGCTTCCAACAAACCGTAATCTGACCGTTCTTTCGTCGCGCAGCAACGGGTACGACCGCGACGCTTTGCGGCAAAACCCAAACGCTGCACCGACCGTTTCGGCAACGCTCGGCTTAGTTCTGCCGGTGGAAGCCCAGCTTCGCATGGGCAAGTTGAGTTCGTCCCGTTTGCTCAATGTCGTGCATAAGGGGATGTACCTTGCGGTCGTTGCCGATGGCGATACGCACTGGGGCGTCCTCATGGTCAACAATACGATGGGCTGGATCAATAAATCCTCCTTGCAGATGATTGACTACCATACCGAAGTCAGTCTGCCCAACCAAAATACGGGGCGTCGGCAGTTACCCGCGTTCAATGGCGGAAGCGGTTCGGCGGCGAGCATGGTCGGCAGTCTTACCGAAGGATTGGAAGCGCGAAGCGCGTCCATTTTGCGCGAAGCGTTCACGTATCTGGGCGTGCCGTATGTATGGGCGGGCAATACGCGGGCCGGATTGGACTGCTCCGCATTTGTGAAAAGTGTGTATGCTGCGCACGGCGTCCGCTTGCCGCGCACGGCGGCAGAGCAGGCGCGCGTTGGGCGTTCTGTGGGTAATAGTGACGATTTGCTTCCCGGTGACCGCTTGTATTTCGACATGGGGCGCAAAGGCCGCGTGTCGCACTGCGGCATCTATGTCGGCAACGGCTTGTTTATTCACGCTTCCACGAACCACGGGCGCGTGGACGTTGATCCGCTTTCCAAGCCCAATTATTCCCGCGCCCTTGTTGCCGTCCGCCGGTAGTTTTAGCGCTGTTTTTGAAGCAGAAAACAGCACTAACGGTCTAAATAGGCAATGGAAACCGCCGCGTCTTTGCGTCGTCGCGCCGAGCAGTTGGTGCAGTTGGGGCGGTACGCCGAAGCCGCCGAGGCTTACCGGCGCGAAGCGGCGATTTACCGCCAAAACGGCGACACCGAGGGCGCGAAGGTTGAGGAAGCCAAAGCCGATAGATGGTCGAGTTCCATTCGGCTGTACGCGCAGTTGCCTTTCGGTTCGCGTCCGCCGTATGTTCCGGCCCGGCTTGGTTTGCATGAACCCGCCTACGGGTGCTACATTGGTGCGTTCCTTGACCGCGATGAACGAGCCGGACGCCAAACCCTCGACGAGAATTTTCAATCGCACCGCGACCCGGGCGCATTCGGGCGGCTGACCGGGAAGAAGCACGCCTCGGTTTTTTGCTACCTTGCCTACGGTCGGCCTTTCCCATCGCGCTGGGTAGACTCTCTGCGCAATCAAGGCGTCGCGCCGCATATCGCGTGGGAGCCGAACCGGGGCTTGGATCAAGTAAGCGACGACGCTTATCTGCGCGAGTTCGCCCGCGATTGCGCCCGCGCCGATTGCCCCATCTTTTTGCGCTACGCTTCCGAAATGAATGGGGACTGGACGCGCTACGGCGGCGACCCGCTCAAATACAAAATCAAGTGGGGGATTGTCCGCGAGGTCATGGCCCGATACGCCCCGAATGTCGCTCTCGTTTGGTGCGTCAACAACATACCCGAACGCACGATTGAGCGATTTTATCCCGGCGACGCTTTTGTGGATTGGGTCGGCGTCAACTTGTACAGCGTGCCGTTTTTCGACAACAATCCGTCGCGCGTCGGCTTATACCAGAACCCCGCCGATTTGGTGCGCTTTGTGTACAAACTCTATGCGGCCCGCAAGCCGATAGCGATTTGTGAATACGGCGCGTCGCATCAAAGCCAAGCCGAACGCGGGCGCGACCGCAGCGAGTGGGCGGGCCGCAAAATCAACGAATTGTACGCGAGTTTGCCGCGCTTGTACCCGCGTGTCAAACTCGTCGATATTTTCGACAACGATAATTTGCTCTACGCGCAGCCGGGCAGGCAGCTTAATAACTTTTCCGTCACGGATTCAGAAACCGTGACCGACACTTACGCCCGCGCAATCGCGCCGGATTATTTTTTGTCGGATGTCGGCACGGAGTTTCGGCCCGCGCCGCTTCAAGCCGTGCCCGTTTCCGGTTTTCGCGTGCGCCGTGGTATACTTCGCTTGTCCGCGTGGGCGCGCACCTATTCCGAGCGGTTTTCGGTCGCGTATTTGGTGGGCAGGCGCGAGGTTGCCGTCGTGCGCGAATCGGGCGGGCGGGAAGCAAATATCGCTTTGCCGAACCCCGGGCCGGTGAAAATTACCGCCGTTGTCCGCGACGACCGGAACCGAAACGCCGCGCAAACGTCCGCGCAAATCACTGTACTGTAAGGAAATTTTTTATGCCGTCGCCGTTTGGCGGTCAGTCTCAGCAGCGCTGGGGTGACAACACCGTGTCCCAAAACGAAATCATGCGCGATATGCAGCTTACGGACTTGTCCGGCAAAGTGTGCAATACCGCCGACGCCCGTAAAAAAGGCTGGATTGGGCTTGCGTTTGTGAAAGTGGGCGAGCCTGCTTCCAACGAACTGCTGCCCTTGCTGCAAAAAATGGCGACGGTTTACAAAGAGTCTGGGAAACTCGCGCTCTGGGTCGTGTCGGTGGACGATACGGACGGCGAACTGACCCGCACGCTTGCCGCAGAAGCCGGTTTGACATGCCCCGTGCTGCTCGACCGCGACGGGTATCACGCCATGCTGTACGGCATCACGACCTACCCGACGCTCGTCATTGCAAGCGGCGACGGAACCGTGCAGCGCAAAATGTCTGGTTTCAAGCCCGCCATTCTCAACGACGCCTCGGCGAAATATGCGACGTTTGCGCAAGTGGATGGCATATCGATTGTGGACGACGCCCCGATGCCGGTTGTCGTCGCTCCGCCGCCCGCGCCCGCCGTCACCGCGCCTGCCACCTAACGTGCGTCGCGTCGTCGTTGTCGGTACGTCCGGCTCGGGGAAAACCACGCTCGCTCGCGCCATAGCGGCGCGTTTGAGTGTTCCGCACACGGAACTCGACGGTTTGCACTGGCGAGCGGATTGGAACGAAGCCCCCGATGAGGAAATGCGAGCCGCCATCGTTGTCGCCGTTGCGGGCGATGGCTGGGTTATCGACGGCAATTATTCCCGCTTTCAGCCGCTTATTTTAGCCCGCGCCGATACGCTCGTTTGGCTGGACTTTCCGCTTTGGGTTAATTTGTGGCGCTTGACCCGGCGTACATGGCGGCGCATCACGACGCACGAAAATTTGTGGGACGGTTGCCAAGAAACGTGGAAAACCACGCTGTCGCGCGATTCCATTTTCGTGTGGCTCTTCAAAACCTATCGCAAGAACCGCGTCAAATACGCCCAACTCGCGCAGTCGCCGGAATGCGCCCATCTCCATTTCGTGCGTTTGTGTTCGCCCCGTGAGGCCGCTCGATTTCTTGCGAAGGTTGCCGCCCCTTCGGCTACTTATCCGCAACCCGCAAGCGAATTTCCTGTGGCTTCGGCTGCGTCGGATCGGTAATCGTCGCCAAAACCACGTCTGTGGGAAGGCGCACGGGTTCGTCTCGGGTTTGCACGACGCGCACTACCTCTTCGACAGGCCGTATCGCGTTTTGGTAGGCAACTCCATCGGCGGTCGCGGTTTGCCCGTTGGAGCCATGGATGGTGATTTTCCACGCCACCGCTGAGGTGGGCTTGGATTGTTCGCCGGGCTGAAAACTTTGGGCCACAAGGTCGCATTCCCATGCAAAACAGCCGCCTCGGCGCGTGGTAGAGTTGAGCGGGTAGGCGTCGCCGAGCGTGAAGCCGGTTTTATCGGCTTTCGGGTTTTGCCAGTTGCGCTCGCCGATAAGGCTCCAATGGTAATGCAGAACGGGCGATGGTTTATCCGTTCTTTGCGCTCCTTCTGGGAGCGTTAGGGGCGGGGGCGCGTCGGCCCGGTCTTTGATTTGGAGGCTTATAACTTTAACGAAACCGTCGGCGGGCATGGAAAGCGCGCCGCTCCCGTTTTCTTGCCCACCCTGCACTTCACGCCCGCACCCGCCGATACTAAAACCACCGACGGCTAAAAGGGCACAAATCGGCGCGAACCGGCAAAAAACGCGGGACGCGCGGCGTGTTTTCGGCAAATTCGGGAAAATGTACGGCATAATGTTAAGGTATCATACCTGCGAAAATTGTCAGGTTTTGTATAGCCCCTGCGCTCCGAACGATCTTGGCGCGGTGTTAGGCGGAAAGTTGGTCTATGAACGCCCCGTGGCGCATTGAACTGTTTGGCGGTTTGCAGCTATTCGGCGACCATGGGGTCGTCGTTAGCCGTTTTCAAACCCGCAAAACCGGCGCGCTACTCGGCTATCTGGCCTACTACAAAGAAAAGCCCGTTTCGCGCGAAGTGCTGGCGGATTTGTTTTGGCCTGAAAACGATCCCGAAGCCGCCCGAAACAGTTTGCGTGTCGCCCTCAATTCGCTTCGTCGCCAACTGGAGCCGCCGCCCATTCCGCCGGGCGGAGTGTTAATCGCTGACCGCGCGACTGTCGCGCTCAAATCCCAAACCGTTTTGACCGATGTCGCCGAGTTTGAGCGCGCCCTCAAAGCCGAGCGCAGCGCGGACGAGGCCGACGTAGCGACGCGCACCAGTGCGCTGCTGCAAGCGGTGAGCTTGTACAAAGGGCCGCTCCTCGCCGGTTGGTACGAAGAATGGATTGATTTGGAGC
>CAXTBP010000160.1:0-12296 GCA_964241985.1 uncultured Armatimonadaceae bacterium
CGGTTCAAACTCGACTATGAATACAGTATACCATTTTGGGCCGGGTTTGTCCACACGGGCAGGCTCGGCCCTTGTTGCATCAAACACCCCATTGTTGAGGGGCATGGGGCGTTTTGGTGAACTGAACACACCGATAACGTTTGCCGATTTGATTTGGAAACAAAGGTTTTATGTCTCATAATTGTCGCATATAATAATGGCATGGTACATCGCACAACACCAAATCAACATCAACTCCGCCGACAACTCCCCGCTCCCAATTCAGGAGAAGAAGAGCATTCTGGACTACAAGGCGGGGCGACGCGGGCGACACAACACGCAACAGGAGTTACTCATGGATCCGTAAGCAACGTATCGGAACTCGCACTTTGATGAGATAATGGTTTTCAAATGTACATCGAAACCATAAAAGTCAGTAACTATAAAAGCTTTCTTCATGAGCAAATCATAGAGTTGAAACCGGGTTTCAATATCATTACTGGTCAAAATAATGCAGGAAAAACAGCTTTACTTGAGGCAATCAGTACGACCATTGAACCGAAACCGCATAGAAG
Organism: uncultured Armatimonadaceae bacterium; assembly: GCA_964241985.1. GTDB lineage: Bacteria > Armatimonadota > Armatimonadia > Armatimonadales > Armatimonadaceae > CAXTBP01. The sequence goes on from CAXTBP010000160.1 coordinate 555, forward strand.
TCTTACTACACTTCCTTTTGACGACGGGAATTTTGACGACAACTCAGTCGTCAAATTAGCCTTTGTTGCCGACGCTCAGGAGTTTCAAACTGCGATGATTTCGGGGGGTAGATCCTTTGAGATTCCGACGCCAAAACCCAATGATTATCCTCTCGGAGTGGCAAACGAGGAAAAGCACAAGAACGATGCCGCCGCCGCATCGTTGAAGCGACAAAAATTTATTCACTTCAATTTACGAATAACATGGGATTATGCGAACCAGCATCATTCTGAGAAAAAAGAGTGGGGCGAACCGGAAACCCATCCCTCTTTCCGTGTATACACCGCTCACGAAGCCAAGACCCTTTTTGTTCCTGTGACCATGAGGGCTGACCAAACTTGGCATACTGGCGTTTCATCTCAACATTCCGACACACGGGTCGAAGTAGGATGCCAAATGCTTCCTTTTCTGAGGAAGCAAATCTATCTTTTTCGCGCAGAACGTTTTAATGTTGGGACTTGCAACACGGGAACAGACAGTGTTCTTCGACCAAACTCCAGCAATTTGGCCGAGGTGCTACATAATTTGCAGAGCAACCAATATCGGTTCAGTGAATACAATCATCTCATTCGGGAGGTTTTGCCGCAGGTTCGTCATGTAGCAACGTATCTGCGAAGCGCCACAGAAATCGGAATACGAATATGGAATGATGACGAAGCTGTGTCACGCAACGATCTTGGTATCTTGCTCGATGAAGGTGGCACTGGAGTCGGGCAAGTCCTTGCGATGATATACGTAGCGTTCAATAGTTCAAAGCCACGAATCATTCTAATCGACGAACCACATAGCTTCTTGCATCCAGGAGCTGTTCGGCGACTGATCCAAGTGTTGAAAAAGTTTCCTCAGCATCAGTATGTAATCACGACCCATTCGCCGACCGTGATTAATGCTGCAAACCCAGACACGTTCACCCTTGTCAAGCAGAACAAAGCTGAAACACATCTGCAATCTCTCGACCCAAGCAAAGCGCAACACCTTCGTGAGTATTTGTTAGACATAGGGGCACGGCTTTCTGATGTTTTTGGTTACGACAACATTTTGTGGGTCGAGGGGCAAACTGAGGAAGCTTGCTTCCCGCTAATACTTGAAGGGATTGCCAACGTTAATCTGAAGGGTTCGGCGATCCTTAGAGTTCGGGCAACAGGCGATTTAGAGGGCAAGCAAAAAGAGGCGTTTTATACAATTTACGACCGGATCAGCAAGGGGGATGGCTTACTCCCGCCTGCATTAGCGTTCATTTTCGACATGGAAGGGCGTACCCAAACCGACATCGACGACATGAAGCGGCACGGCAAAGGTGCGGTCGTATTCATCAACAGAAAATTGTATGAAAACTATTTATTAAATCCACAAGCTATTGCTGCCGTCATGAACGATGAGGACGTGTCGCCTAACTTTCGCAATAGCCGCGTTCAGGAGTCGGAGGTTTCAGACTGGATAGAGGCGCATCGAACTGAAAAGAAGTACGAAGCGAAAGAGGGCGAGAATTGGCGAGCGTCGATTCATGGGGCGCATCTGCTTGAGGATATGTTTAAGGAAATGTCTGAGCAACTTGTCGCTTATCAAAAAACCACACATTCGGTTGCGATTACCAAATGGCTCATTGCAAATAGCCCCGAAGAACTTCGAGAATTATCTAATCTCTTGAAGCCTATTGTCTCTGACCAACCGTCAGAATAACACTTGTGTCAAGTTCATAACCCGTACCAATTATTCTGTGCGGAATAATTGGTATTTCCACAAACCGTGTAATGGGCAATTTTGCGACGCTTTTTGCCCTCTCTCTACGTCTACCCTTATGAGGCCCGAATCGGCGGGCCGTTTCTAACCGTACAAACGAGGGGAAAAGCATGGACAAAAAAGAGAAGTTGGAACTCGGCAACCGAACGATTGCCAAACTTGCCATTGCCATAGCGACGGCGATTGAATTGAACAACAATGGCGAAGTAATCGGGCCGCTTACGCGGAAAGTGTTGCAGACACTTGACGATCTGGACACCGGAGTGCAGCACTTCATAGATTATCAGCCGCAAAACGAGCCACCCAAGCGCGAACTCACGGCGGCGCAGATGTTGCCGACCAGAACAAGAAAATAAAAACCGGCCCGGGCGCATTACTGCATCCGGGCCGGTTTCGTTCGTGTGGGGGCGATTGTGGCGCGTCCTATGGCTATTTTTTGATTCGTTTTGGGTAGAATGTGGCAACTCCCGAAAGGTCAGTATCGCCGATATGAAATCGCCGGACGTTCGTTTCCTCGCGTGGTCGATCTTCGCCCTCGCCCTGTCGCTGCCCGGTGGGGCGTGGATTTGGTCGGGCCGCATCGCCACGCAGTCGCTCCCCGTGACGGCCCGCTCTGTTCCCGCCGTGCTCACTGTACCCAGCTCGCCCCGCTACCAGATAGCGACGCAGGATCATTTCGTGTACCGCATAGACACCGAAACCGGGAAAGTGCAGTACTTCAGCGGCGCGCTGTCCGGCTGGGTCGCATTGGACAAAGACAACACGCTCACTCAGTCCGGCGGCGTCGCCATCAAAGACCGATAAAACCGTCGGGCGCATCGCTGCATCGGGCGATTTTCGTCCGCTGAAGAAGCATTCACCCAGAGCGATTGAAGCGACTTAAAGACCAAGAGGCTCGCATAATGGCTACTTACGAGTAGCATTTTTATGCTATTGAAATCCGAAAAAAGCGATAAAAGTTGTATAATTACAGCAATGATAACAGGCTCTTGAGTTATCCCGAAGGAGTAAAACATGAATTTTCGCTTAGGTACGGCACTTGGTGTTTTTGCTCTGCTCTTGCCAGCGGCGGCACAGGCGCAAACGACGGCGTTCACTTACACCGGCAACTCACAATTCTATACGGTGGGTAGTGGCATCAGTCAACTGCAAGTGCAGTTGTGGGGTGCAGGCGGCGGTGACAATGGCGGTTCCGGTGCATTCGTCGCGGGTTACCTTTCCGTAACTCCCGGTCAAACGTTGACAGTCGTCGTTGGAAGTGGTGGTGGTGGTGGCTACGGATCCTCGAATCCTGTTTATGGAGCTGGAGGAGGGGCCTTTGGCATTAGCGATGTATTAGCAAGCACGGGCGGCGGTTACTCGGGCATTTTCGTTGCTGGCGCACTTACCGACCCCAATAATGCTCGCGTCATCGCTGGCGCGGGTGGTGGAGGAAGCCAACGAACGAACAATGCGACGAGGCATGGCGGCGGCGGCGGCGGTGTACTCGTCGGCCTTTCCGCGGAGGATCCCAACACTGGAACCGGCGGAACGCAAACGCAAGGGGGGAGCAGCGCCCCACCCTATGGGATTACCGGCGGCCCGCTTTTGGGCGCAAATTCGCAGGGGCGAGGCGCAGGCGGTGGAGGCGGCTGGTTTGGCGGCGGCGGTGGCAGTCAAAGCTCCTCAGGAACCCAGCTGTATGGCGGTGGCGGTGGTTCGTCGTTGGTCAACTTTTTGAGCAACGCGCTTGGTTTTGATGGCGTCACGAACACGACGGGCGGCAATGTGTTACCCGGTGGTGCAACCACTCCCTATTATGTTCCCGGCATTGGGGTTGGCGGTGGCGGTAGTAACTACGGCGGCAACGGGCGTGTGGTGATAACTGCCATTACCCCTTCCGCCGCGCCGGAACCCGGCACGCTTCCCCTCGTAGGTATGGGCCTCGTGACTGGCGCAGGGATAATCGGCACGGTTAGGCGACGCAAAGCCAAACAAGCTGCCTAAGAAACATCGAAACCTGACAATGAACCGGCCCGGATGCAGGAATGCGCCCGAGCCGGTTTTGTTCGCGTTGGCCGATTGTGGCGCGTTTTGTGTTACAACTTGTAGAGCAACTCAGACACTTCGCAAACTATGGGAATCGACATTAGCTTCTACGCGGAACGGCGTCAACCCGACGGTTCCTTTGCACTGGTTTCCGGCATGGAGCCGAACGAGTACCTGTTTTTGGGTGACGAAGAAAAGTACTCTGACGACAGCCCGCCGTGGCCGCCGCTCATACCCAAAGAATCGCTTGACATTGGGCGCAATTATCCTCTGTATGCAATTCTTGCGGATGTGCGAAACGGGATGCGTACCGCTGACGACGCGCTCTTCGAGACTATCGCCTCACCGCGCGGTCTACCCACGAACCTATCGCCGGAACTCAAAGCGTTCACCGACGAGTGGGGCGAGATGATCGCGCCATCGTGGCTGTGGCTGGACGAGGTGCTCGCCTTCCCGTGGCAAGAAAAAGTCATCGTACACGAGGCGATGGTAGACGAACGTGCCGCGCCTGCATTTGGTTACAAGCGCCCATTATTTCCGTGGCAGGAATGGCATGGGCCGAAAACGCCGCGCGTCGGGCTTCCCTACGAGCAATGGCCTGAAGGCGTTCCCGTGAGATGGCAGGTGACCTATGACGAGGCTGTGGGCGGCATAGCCGAGATAATGGAACCGCTCCTCGGGTTGGGCGACCCGGCGGACACGCGACTGGTGTTCTGGTTCAATTAAGCAAAAAGCCTCGGTGACCAAACTGTCGCGGGGGCTTTTTGATGCGTGTATGCGCCGATTGTGGGCATGCTGTGCTACAATTTGTAATCACAAGACCGTGATGCAGCGGCTGAGAAAGCAGTATGAAAATGGCAGTGGCAAAGTCGCTCATTCCCGTCGTTTGCGCCGGGATCTTCATACTACTGGCTTGGTTTGCGATTGACACGAGGGGAAACCAAACGCGGTATCTCGTTTTCAGCACGAAGCGGTGGGGCGTGGGGGGATACCCGATCACTTACGTCGAAGCACTGCGTCGTTCTCGAAGTGGAACAGTAGAAAAGCAGACGCCAAGTTTCGCGTGGGAATTAGGGCCGGTACGAATAACCCGTATACCAAAAACCGGGGTGGATTATGTGTTTACCAGAAACTGACCGGAAACCGGAGCGCATATGGTAGCCATCGATAGCTGCCCAACAGCGACGAAAAAGCCGAAGGGTAGCATCGCAGTCATTTTGTGCGTGTAGTTCGATTGTGGGGCCTTCTGTGGCGACTTTGTGCTACACTTTTGTATGCTTTTCGACGTGTACCAACTCTTCGACCAAAGCCCCCAAAAGGTTGATGCCGCGCTGGGGCGACCCGTACTTGTAAAGCAAGGCCACTTGCCCGTCAAGCCGGAGTTGGAAGCCTACTATATGGGGCCGCGCAGTCAAAGCCGCGAGTATATCAAGTCCGGCGCGACAATCACGGTTTGGTTCTACACGGGCAAGAACGGTGCGGCGGACAGCTACAAGGCCAACACCTTCGGCGTACTCCTTCCTGCACCTGCGCAAAGCCGCGCGGCCTCGCCGGAAGAAGCGGTGGCAATGGTCGGCGTAGATGTGCGCGGCAGGCGTCCTGTCGTCGGTAGGGGTATGGGCGGCATGAGGCGGATATGGCGCGGCGCGTTCAAGCATCCAGGTATCAAGCAGGTGTCGGCGCAGGTGGTATATATCAACCGTCCTCAGTCGAGAAACCGCCAGCTACCGGACGGCGCATGGAACAGCGTGTTCGTGCAAAGCCAGACTTCCAGCTTGCTTTGAATTGCATGTCCAGTTGCGCGGCTGATTTGTGCTACAATTTGCAAACTGCCGCTAAGGAGTCAAGCCCGTGAAAATCGCGCCCTGTTTCCCCGTCGCTGCTTGCATCGCTTGTGTTTGCGCTTTGTTGTTTTCCCTCCTGCCGTCTTCGCCTGCACGCGCGGGCGTGGACGCCTTTCGCGTCGTCGTGTCGTTATCGGGCAAGGCGTGGGTACGCGGCTTTGACCGAACTAAGCACGGTCTTCGTTTCGAGCCATGGAAGCCGCTGCGCGTGGGCGAGCAAATCGGCCCCAACCACGAGGTGCGCGTGGATGCGGGCGGAACGCTTAGGCTCCAAAAGGGCGATGAGCGCCGCGACCCCGCCAAATTGCCGACGGACGTGAAAGTGTACTATGACGTTTTGCACGGCGGAAGTGCGGGGAGCGCGATGCGGCTCAATCGGCAGCAATGGGCCATTGACCATCACACGGTCATCAACCAAACGTTGCGCGGCAAGATCACGGGCGAAACGGTGGCGGGGCGTATCCCGCCCAAAGACTATTACGCCATTCTGCGCCGAGAAGCGCGGGTCACAACCAAGAAATCCCCGGCAGAATAGTCACCCTGCCCCTCGTTTCGTGCGTGGGGCGCGATTGTGGGCACTTCTGCGGTACAACTCGCCCATGAGCTACCGCCCGTCGCTGAACTCGCCGCCCGCTCCCGGCTTCTGGTTCGCCTACGCCGTTGCCTACGCTATGTTGTTCGCTGTTATCGCGCTCTCTGTCGGGTCGATTGTCGTGCGTAAGTGGCAGCGAACCCGGCCAACGCCGCGCCCTATCCTATCCGTTGCGCGTTTGGATTCAAAAAGCATATGAAAAGCCCCGGCGTCTGAACCGCAGCATGGCAGCGAGTCAGGTAAAGCATCATGAAAAGTGGGAGACGAAAACTCTATATTCACGTCGCCTCCCAGTTCCCAGACCCCGGCGTGGCGCGGCGCGACACGATTCTCGTACTCCTACACGGCTCTTGGCATGGGGCTTGGACGTGGAAGGCTTTTCAAGAATGCTTCGCCCGCGCCGGGTATACAAGCTTCGCGCCCAATCTGCGTGGACACGGTGACCAATCCGCCGAAGGCACGGAAGCCCGAAGCGAAGGAAAAGTCACCCGCAGGACATCCCTGGATGACTACGCCCGCGACGTGGCCCAGGCTCTCGCCGAACACCTGCCACCCGAAAAACGGTTCGTTTTTATTGCTCACTCGCTCGCCGGTCGGATCGTGCTGCATTATCTTCGGAGGCAACAGCGCGAGGGGTGGCCGCTGCCCGCTGGCATTGTCTTCATAGCCGCCGTTCCGCCGTGGGGCGTTTTGCCATCCACAGCGCGCCTGCTTTTCAGCAAGACTTATGGAAGCTCCGTGTGGGATGCGCTTTCGCACTTTGAGATGTACAGGCTGGTCAACACCCCCAAGCGGTCGCACTCGCTTTTCCGCCACGCCACGCCGTCCGTGACCGACGAAGCGCGCGAATCTTTTCAGCGGCGGCTCGGCGATGAAGCCCTTTGGGGATACATACAGACAACATTGCCAAGTCCTTTCCTGAGTCGGCAGGTGGCGATGCGACTAAGGAAGGCACGTGTTTCCGTGCTCGTTATGGGAGGAGAAGACGACCCGATTATCAGCAAATCTGAGGTTGAACAAACAGCACGAGTCTATGGAACTACCGAGTGCGATACCTTTCCCCGCGCGAGTCACGACTTGATGCTCGACATCGAGGAACGAACGGACATAGCGACCCGCCTTCTTACCTGGCTGGAGCGATTGAACACTACGGCAAATGATGTTTCACAACACCCGGCTTCGCCTGTAAAGTAAACGCTTCGCCTCGCCGAGCCTAATCGTCAGCCCCTCGTTTCGTGCGCGTGGCGCGATTGTGGGCGCTTCTGTGCTACAATTTGGGCAAGCACAAAGGAAATGCAGATACATGGAAGCCGAAATGCAAAAGCCTCCGCCCGATGAAAGCCAAAAACGATTTTGGCATTACCGGGGCGAAGGGAAATGGTACACAAACCCCTTGCTTTTTGCAATTACGATGGGCGCACAGCAGGCCGCAGGGGAAGTCATATTGTCTCATTCACAAGGAAATAACCCTCGCATAGAGACGGTTCTCGGCATGGCAGGTATTGGTTGTTTTTCCGGCGGTGTCGGCGGCTTTGTTGGTCAGATGCTTTTTGACGCGATATTTCGTCGCAGTAAAAATAAGAAAGCCCCGGCGTCCGAATAGTCGCCGGGGCATCGCTTTATCGCCTGTAGGCCGATTGTGAGGGCTTAGGCGTCCTGTTTGGGCGCGGCCTCGTTTTCGTCGTCCAAATACACCACGAACGAGACGCGCAGGCCGCGCGTCCGCTTGCCGTCCTTGTCGAACTCGTCAAACAGCCATACGGTACGGTCGTCGTTCGGTATTTTGTGCTTCCGTAAGAGAGCCGCAATATTGTGGTACTCGTCCTCGGCGCGGCTTTCCCGAACGATGAAAAGCAAGGGCTGCTTTCCGGGCGCGATCTTGCCGATACGCGCGTGTTCATGCAGCAAAACCGCGTGGGCGGCAGTTCCCTCCCAAAACAAGCCGGAAGGCGTTGCGCTGGATTCAGTGACGTCGCTGAAAACCCAAACAAAAACTTTGCGCCCGTCAATGCGCGGCATAGGAACCGCGCGGAAACCGCCTCGCTCGACTGAAACGGCCAGCCGCGCTTTGAAGGCGGCGGGGCCGGGCGGAATGCTTTGTTTGCTTGTTCGATGGCTTTAACCATTGTTCTGGCTCCCTTCTTCGTTGCGTGCCGGGCGCGGCGCGTGGTCGAGCAGCAGGCGGGCGACGTCCGTGTTGGGCGCTTTGATCCACTGATACACGTTGCGTTTGCCTTCGCGCTCGTCAAAGGGGTCACGGAAAAACACATACCATTCGTGGGCATCATGGGCAGCGTCGCCTCCGACGCTGAGGATGAACGGGTGTTTCATCGTTTCCGGCGTCAAGAGTTCGGCCATTTTGTCGAGTTGCGCGCGGGTGAGGGCGGAGCCGGGCAGGAATTCGCGTAGCCGAAACAAGCCGGGAAAGCGCGGGCCGGGCGGGGCGATGAAAACATTTTTTTGTGTTAGGCTTGCGATAGGCGCAACCAAACACGGCGGCGACTTTCCACGGTTTCACTTACTGCCTTTTCTCTACAAATAATTGTGATATGTCACACAAATAATTATAACAGGTATGGCGTAATTATGCAATATCACACAATTAAGGTATGATAGTTTTATGGTTATTGGTATGCCGGAAGCGGCACGGCGGGCGGGATACACACGCGGCGGGAGCGTCCAGCGTGCCTTAGAAAAAGCGGGCGTCAAACTCGTAAAGATAAACGAGAAAGCGTTTGCTGTGGAAGAAAGCGATCTGGAAGCGTTCTTGCTGAATCGCTCAACCAAACCCGGCCCACGATTGGAACCAAAAAGCGATGAAAACGCCCTCGCATCCGACTAATCACAAGCGGGGCGCAGGGACTTACACCCACCGGGGCGAATACTTGCGCTATGAAAAAGTTTGTCGTAAGCAATCGAGTATTTTGGGCGGGCGTCGTTCTTGCATCGGCGGCGATTATTGGTCGGAACGGCGGTCAGGCCGCGCCCCCTTCTGTCGATGCAATAGAGGCCCGCAAATTGACTATTTTGGATGCAGCAGGAAACCCCGCCATCACGATGGGTACGGGGAGCAACGAGTCCGCTATTTTAATTATGGGTGCGGGTGGAAAAAGCGGAAAAATCGAAATTGCCACTGAACCTAAAAAGGGAGCCACTGTGACGTTCAGCGATAAGGATAGGCCGACGCGCATGATCACCGCTTACGCGAGCAAAGATATTTCCTTATCCGTTCCGTCCGTCGGCAAGTAAAAATAAGGCTCGCGCCGATATTGCTGAGCAAAACCGGGAATGGGGTAAAACCCAAATCGAAATGACAAATCCTAAATCCGAGTTCGCCTCCTATCTCGACCGCGCCGCCGTTCACGTCCACGCCGCACAAGTCGCCGCCGACCGCGCCGCGCTGCTTGCCCACAGCGGCGACACGCAAGCCGCCGTTCACTATGCCGAGGAATCCAAGCAAGATGCTAACCGCGCCCTGCTTGTTCTGTGCGATAAATTAGGCGCAGCAGTGCCCCCCGGTCGTGGACGGGAACCGGAAAGGATGCGAACGCGAACGTTTGATTTGACTGCGCTGGCGACGCTCGACACGAATGAAAGCCGCGAACTCTTGGCCGCTTTGGAGATGGTGCAGTCGTTCGCCGAAAAGGTCAATTATCAGCGAGGGCACGTTTTTTTCGATCACATCAAAACGGCCCTGAACCAATCGCGCGGCACGAACTACGCCGAAGATGTATCGAATCTTGCCGCCCGGCTGCGTAGGGAAATCTTCGGGGCAGAGCGGTATTAACGGTGTTAGCAGTAATGAAATCGATGGACGAGCAAAGGCTTTGGGCAGCCACAGAGCAGTGGCAAAGGCTGACTCGGTTCGCCGCCGAGATGTCGTTGCCGCCGGGCGCGAACGCATCGGACGAGGCTGCCGATTATTTGTGCTACCACCATGCCCTGACGCCCGGCCAGTGGCGCGAAGTTAAAGCCTTCGCCTGCGACACCGCGCCGCGCTGGAAGGGGCCGAGGTCGACGCGCGCGTGGGCCGGTTCGCCGATGCCGACACGGACGATGGTATGGGCTTCGACGCCTCGACGGTTGCACAGCAGTTCCGGCTTCTGTTTGGCTTTGCAGCCCAGTACAACGTCAACGCGGCCAAATACGCGCATCTACATTTGATAGTGCGGCACAACTTGGGCACGCCGGAATGCGCGGCGATCAACGAGGTTTTGGACGCGCAGGAAACATGGCACGGTGTGCCGGAATGAAGGAATTGCTTACTGTTTGGGCTTGTCCGACCGACAAACCAAGCGCCCAAGCAATGTCCGACGGACATCGGGCGTACATCCTACGGGCGTCGCTGCGACATCGGCACGACATCCGGCGGACGGCCTATTTTGAACGAAGGGAGGTGAGATAAACGATGGCGATATTTGAAAGCAAACACGACGCCGCTTTACCGTTGATTACGCAACTGATGCAAATTGATTCGGACGACGATGCCGAGGTGTCGCGCTTTTGGTGGCGCGTCGTGGAAAATGCACAACTTGTTTTTCCGCTGGAAGCCAACCCGCCCGTCGTCGATCCGCATTTCAAATCGGCTTGCCATTACATCCAAGACATCGTGCTTTCGCTTTACGAAAACCAGACCGTGCCGCTCGGTCGGCTCTTTGCTTTGCGGGTACAAACCTCCTTGCGTTCCGGCTTTTTTCCCAAACAGGAGGCGATGGCAATTTTAGATGTCGTGGGCGGCGCGGCCCCATCCGATGACTATGAAGAACGCTTTATGCCGCTGTCTGACTTTGTTTGGACAACGGAACCCCGAAACGTTTTGCCCAGCCAAATCATCACGGCGGAATTGGAAACGCTTTTGGGCGAACTTTGGCACAAGCGCGCCTACTTGGAAAAATGCCCGGAATGCCAAAACATCTTCGTGGCGCGGAAGCAAGGATCGGTTTACTGCTCGCACCGCTGCGCCAATACGGCGGGAACGCGCAGGCGGCGGGCCGAAAGATCAGAAAAAAAAGTTTCGACCTTTTGACTTTGTAGCATTGTTTTTAATGCTACAAGGGGTATACTGTCTGCAAGCGTTCGATATAAGACAGCAAAACCCGCGAACAGAAGGGCAATTCCATTCGCGGGCCGTACCGGTTACTTTGGTAAACCAAAGAGCACTTTGCATTTAGTTTACCATAGACCTGCCTGCTGCGTTCCATTCGCCCCTTGTTTGTTGTTTGATTGTCGTCCGGCCACATGACGACCCCTTTTTGACGTTTTTGAGATTTTCTGCCCGGTCGTGCCTGCCCGCCGCCACTCTGTAATTGGCAGAATACTCAATAGGCTCCTACCTCCTTGGCCGGACGGGTAGGAGCCTATTTTGTTTTTAGCCGGGGCAGCGGCAACGAGAGAAAGCTGGCAGGTTTTCTATGGAAACTCACATCATCAACCCGAAGGGCTTCCCTTCACCGACTTCGCTAACCAAACACGCGCTCGCGCCCGGCTGGGCCGCCTTC
>CAXTBP010000161.1:0-12245 GCA_964241985.1 uncultured Armatimonadaceae bacterium
AGCGTCGAGAGTTGCGCGGCGCGGCGCAAGGTTTCGTCCAAAACGCCGCCCATTTCGCCGACTTGGACGAGGGCGATGTAAAAATGCCCCCAGCGTTCCGGCGTTTCGCTTAGTATTCGAGACGGAAGTTCTCCGCCGCGAACGCGGTCGCGCAAGTCGCCGACGGCTTCGCCATACGGCGCGGTCAAATCGGTCAAGGCGTCCAGCCCTGCGGTCAACGACACGCCCCCGTCCACCAGCGCGGCGAGTCGCTGGGCAAAAAGCACGAGGGCGAAGGTCAGCGTGTCGGTTTGCGTGGCCGGTTCGGCATTTGCTGCGGGTTGTGTGGAAAGTGACAATGTGGTTTCCTGAGGCTTTCTTCGCGGCGTAGATTTGGATAAAACGGAATTTCCGATGGATACGGAAGCGGCGAAAAACGCCGAGCCGTCGCCAAGGAGCAGTTTGCGTAGTTGTCGCTTGGCGCGATAAATCCGCCCTTCGATGGTGGATACGGGAACGCCTTGCAGACGGGCGATTTCTTCATAGGAAACGCCGCCCCACACGTGCCACAGCAAAGCGTCGCGGCTATCGCTCGGCAGTTTTCGCAAGGCGCGCATCAGTTCCCGTTTGCGCTCGCGGGTAAGCAAAACGCGCACGGGTTCATCGGCGTTTGTTGCCAAAGCGGACGCATTTTCTATGGTGTGTAGGGAAACAAAAACGGGCAAGCCACGACGACGCACTTGGTCATACTGCACGTTCGTCGCTATGGTACGCAGCCAAGAATCGAATGCTTCGGGTTCTTTGAGTTGCGGGAGCGCGGCCCACGCACGGGCACAAATTTCCTGCACCAAATCGTCGGCTTGGTGCGCATCTCCACCCGTTTGCCTAAGCGCGCGCCGCTGCAAACCGGGCCGCACGGTATCCACAATTAGGCCGAACGCGGATCGGTCGCCCGTTTGCGCGCGTTGGACAAGTCGGGCTATCGTTTGCGTATCGTGCATTCCATAACTAAAGACGCGAGTTCGCTGAAAAACTGACGCCATAACGAAAAAAGTCCGGGGAAATTTCCCCGGACTTTTTAACTTACTCGCTTTATCTATCGTTTTTGCTTGGCGCGGTCGGCGTCTTTGATGGAAAAGCCGCGCTGTAATTTGATCCGCATGGACGTGATTTCCGAACTCACGGTTTCCATCGCGTCCATAACGCCCTTGCCGTCGTGGGCGTAGGTCAGCGCGGCGGCAGCCGGAACGCCGATATGGCCTGCCGTTGCAATCGCATCTTGGTTCGCGCCCAAAAACACGAACTCCCAGCCGTACACATCGCGCTGATGCCGGATTTTTTCGGAAATTTGCGCCATGCTAAACGTGCGACTCGCGTTTTCCTGTCCGTCGGTCAAAATCACGAAAATGACATTTTCGGGCCGCTCGGTCTCGGGCAGGGCGGCAAGCCGCGCCCCGGTTTCGTCGATGGTTTTCCCGATGGCGTCCAACAATGCGGTCGAGCCGCGCGGCACAAACGTTTCGGTCGTCAGCGGCTTGGCGCTTGACAGCGGTAGCGCGTTGTACACGATCTCGCACACATCGTCAAATTGCGCGAGCGTAATCGTCGCTTCGCCCGCCCCACTTTTTTGCTGGTCGCCCAGAAAGGCGTTGAAGCCGCCAATCGTATCGGCGCGGACGGATTCCATCGAGCCGGAGCGGTCAAGAACAACGAAAATATCGGTGTAGTCGGTTTTCATCTTTGGGTTCGACTCGCTTTCCCGCGCGACGCTTTATTTTTGCTGCATTCGCCCGCGCGTGCTTTCTATACTGTATCGCGCAAACGAAACCGGAAAGCAAAACAAACTACGCCGCACGTTTCGTTTGCCGGGCGAATTGTTCGAGCGCGTGGCGAATGGACGGAAACGCGATGGTTGCGGCGTCAATTTCGTGTACGCGCGCCCAGCGGTGCGCCCCTACTTCGTCCGGGGCTTCGGATACGTTGCTGTTTTGCACTCGGCACACGTACACGAAATCCAAAACGGAAAATACGACGCCTTTGTAGTTGTACGGGTTCGGGAACGAACACAAATACATCATGCCCGCGACCTCCAAACCGACTTCTTCGTGGATTTCGCGCGCAAGGGCGGCTTCCGCCGTTTCGCCCGCGTCCACAAAGCCACCGGGAACGCTCCATTTTCCTTTTCCCGGATCGCGTTCGCGGCGAATCAGCAAAATCGCGCCCGCGTCGTTTACTATAATTCCGGCAACGGCGACCGAGCAGTTCGGGTGAAAGTGAAACGCGCAGGCCGCGCACAAAAAGAAGCCGGGCGACTTTTGGGGAAAGTCGCCGCTTCCGCAGCGCGGGCAAAACGCGATGCTCTCGTTAAACGTCACGGCTCAATTTGGCCCGAAGACCAGAGCGATTTCACGTCTTCGCCGCGCGCGTCGCGTTCGGCTAAATCGCGCAGAAATTCTATGAAGCCGTATTTGGGCGTCCAGCCCGTCAAGCGTTCGGCTTCGCTCAAATCGTGCTGTTCGACCCGTTCGGGCAGGGACAAATTGTACTTTTCGATGAGTTTTTGCGCGCCGGGCAGTTGGGCCTCGCACCACGCGGGGCCGTTCGTGCGAAAATCGCTAACGACTTCGGGCGGCAAACCGTGGTTCGTATGCACAATCGTGCGGAACAAACCGATGCGCCGCTCATGCCCGGCAACCAATGACGCGACCGTGGCAGACGCGACATCGCGGGCATCGACGCCGTTTCGCAGCAGTTTTTCGCCGAAGGCAAGATACGGCTTGGGCACGAAATCATGGTAGCGGAGCATGGCGACTGCCATACCCATCATTTCGTGGTACGTCCGGCACAAATCTTCGCCGATAACTTTGGTCACGCTGTACACACCGCCCCAGCCAAACGCCATCGACGAGGCATACACGACAGTACGAACGCCTTCCGCGCGGCACGCTTCAAACACGTTGAAGGTTCCGTCCACATTGACCGCAAAAATGGTCGGATCCGACACGGGCGGAACGTGGGCGCAGTGCCACGCCGCCAAGTGCACGACGCCCTCCATTCCCACGACGGCCCGGCGCACGTCGCTATCGGTGCGCGTGTCGCAGCGCATATATTCCGCGCCCTCGAAACCCGTCAGCTTGGGGCCGACGTCCGCCATTCGCACGGTATGGCCTTCATCAAGAAGTTGACGGCTAACCGCTCTCCCGGCGACGCCCGCCGCCCCGGTAACTAAAACACGCATAAGTGGTTTTCTTTCTATCCTTGTAGGGTGTCGCGGATAAAGGTCACGTCTTCGGCGGACAACGGCCTGCCTGATGCGGCGGCGTTACTTTCGACTTGCCGCGCGTTTTTGAAGCCGGGAATAACGCAGACCGATGGCGAGTGCGCGAGCGCATACTGCAAAGCGACGCGCACCAAATCCGTCACGCTGTCGCCGAACCGCGCTTTGAGGGGCTGCAACTTTTCGCGCATCGCAAGCAGGCGTTCGGTCGTATAGCCTCGGTTGCCCGCGCGAATATCGCCACCATCGAACTGCGGTGGGCTGTTCGGATCGAATTTGTCCAAAAGCAAGCCCTGCGCGAGCGGCCCGAAAACGACCATTCCCAAGCCTTGCGTCGCGGCCCACTGAAACAGATTGGTTTCCGGTTTGTCGAACCCGCTGCCGAGCGCGCTGTAGCCGAACTGAATGACGGCGGGTTTGGTTACGGGGCACACGCGCAGAAAATCGTGGTAGCCGTAGGCGGATTGCCCAATCACGCGCACTTTGCCCTCGGCTTGCAGCTGCCGCATCGTATCGGCGGCTTCTTCCAAATACTGATCGTTCGGGCCAAAATTCGTGTTGTGGAAATAGTGCAGGTCAATATAATCCGTGCCTAGATTGATTAAAGATTGCTCCAACTGATGCCGGATATGCGCGGGCTGCATCGCATTCGGCGCGGTTCCCCGAAACCAGCCGACTTTGGACGCGAGTATCATTTTGTCGCGCGGCACGGTTTTTAAGAACCGCCCGATAACGCGCTCCGAGTGCCCATCGCCGTACACGTCGGCGGTGTCCAAATGGTTGATGCCCAGTTCATAGGCTTTCTGCAAACCGGCCAGCGATTCGTCGTCGTTATTGCCCGACCAACCGACCGGGTTCCCGTCGCGCCACGACGGCCCGCCAATCGCCCAGCATCCCAAACTCACATCGCTAACCAATAAGCCGGAGTTACCCAGCATTCGATATTCCATAGGATTCCTTTTTACGCGGCGGCTTCCGTCAAGCGGCGTTTGGCTTCTTCGTACACTTCACTGGATAGCGGGCCACGCGCGGCGGCTTGAACGTTTTCCGCCAAGTGCGCGGGACTTTTCGTGCCCACGATATTGGTGGACATTCCCGGCTGATTGAGCGTCCAGCGCAGCAAAAAGGAAGTGCGGGTTTCGCCCTCGTCCAGCAGTTCGTCTATTTTCGCTGATTCCCAAACGGCCCACCGATCTTTGTTGCCCAAACCCACACCCGGTTCGCCCCGCGCCACACCGCCACGCACGATAACGCCCGCGCCTGCGTCCGACGCGGCTTGAATGGCCTGCTCGTGCTGTCGCTCCAGCGCGGAGTACGGGATTTGGAACACGTCAAATACGCCCATTGCGATGTATTTTTCCAAGTGCGGACTGGTGGACGAGCAGCCGATCCATTTGAGCTTGCCCTCTTTTTTCATGTCCTGCAACGCCGACACCAAATCGTTTTCTTCGGTTTGCTCAAAGGATGGGTTGTGCAACTGCATCACGTCTACATAATCGGTTTTCATGCGAGCGAGCGATTCATGCAAGCCCCGAAACAGGTTTTCGCGCGTCCAAACGTGGGGTGTATCGTCCGTATTTTCGTCCTTGTGAACGACCGTGCAGCCGCATTTGGTAGCGAGCACAAACTCGCTGCGCCGGTGTGAGATAAACCGCCCGATATATTCCTCGCTGCGCCCGTAGTCGTTGGCGGTGTCGATAAACGTGATACCGCTATCCAAAACGGCGTTCAAAATGGTTTCTGCTTCGTTGTCGGACACAGGCCGCCCGCCCCAAATACGGGTTCCGCGCACTTCCATCGCGCCGTAGCCCAAGCGCGTCACGTTCAAATTGGTGCGCCCTAAAAGCGCGGTTGGCAAACTCATAATTAAAAACTCCTAACTTAGTAAGGGCAGCGCAAAGCGGCGACCGCTTCCGGCCCACCCTGCGCGTCCAGTTCACGCAAACGTTGTAAGAACGTGCCGAAATGCTGACGCGGAGCGTAACCGATTTGCGCGGCATCGTCGCCCAAGTCAACCACGGACGGCTGCTTGTCGATACGAATTTCATATTTTTCGACAAGGGCGCGCGAACCGGGGAAAATCCGCTCGCAGGCTGTGAGCGGGTCGGCTTCCCAATCGGCGATTTGCTCGCGGGTGAAAGCGTTGGCCCGCGAAGCGTTTACGAAGAGGGCTTCCGTTTCCGTGTCTGCGGGCAGCGGTTCGGCTAACTTTTCTATCGAGAGACGGACGCAGTCCAAAACGTCGTCCCAGTCCACGCCGCCGTACAAAAGCCGCGCGCCGTAGCGGTTGACGAAGTCGTTGCCCCACGGCGTAAAATCGTGCGGGCGAACGGCGACGTACCGGATTTTGTGGTTGCGCCGGTAGTATTCACACAGCTCTTCGCCGACGCGCTTGGTGAAACCGTACTTGTCGTAGTGCCCGTGCCATGCCATCGACGACAAGAAAACCATGCGCGTGATGCCCGCGCCGACAGCGGCTTGAAACGTCCAAAACGTGCCGTCCACGTTGAGCCGCCAGTAATCCGTTTCGGTTTTGTCGCGCCAATGAATGCCGTGCCACGCCGGGGTATGAAGGATCAAATCGCAACCGTGCGCGGCCTGAGCCAAACCGACGCCCGCTTGAATATCGCCCTGCACAAACGGCAGCCCTTCAAACACGGGATTGTTGGTCGGCAAGCGCACCAAATCATGCAGCACAATCTCGTGCCCCGCCTTTTGCAAAAGCGGAATTATTCCCCGGCTGACCGTGCTTGTCGCCCCGGTAATCAATATTCGCAATGTCGTTCCTTACTTTGCCTCGTCCGGGCTGTTCTCGCGCAACCAACCGCGCAGCGGCACGTCCGCGTCGGTGGGCGTGTAAAAGCCGTTGGCTCCGGTTCCCCAGCCGAGCAACTGCCGCCGAATGGGATCGCTTTGCGGCCACAAATCCTGCACGGTCATGTCGTCTTTGGTGCGAATCCAGCGGTAGCCGTAGCCGTAAAACAACACTTTGCGCGTGACATCCGACCAGTTCGGGCTTGCCGAATGCCACAAGCGACGGTCGAAAAACACGGCATCACCGGGTTTCGCCAAAATGGGAATAGCCCCTTCGGGCTGCCCTTGCCCATCGGCGGAACGCTCTTGTGTATCGTCGTTTTGGCTGCCGGGCACGACCCAAAAGTTTCCGCGCCCCGGCACGCTCGTATCCGACAAAAAATAGGCCACTTTGAGCGACAGTCGTGGACGCGGATGCGATTCGATTTCCACATTGACGCGCCCGCTGTCCTGATGCCAGCCGAAGGTTTTGTCGTCGGGCGTCGCCCCCGTTGGCGGCGTTACGATGAGGTGCGCATGGTACAGGTAGATATTCCAGCCCAATATCCCCCACACTTTGGGCAGCGTTTTGGGATAATCCACCAAGTCGGCAAAAGCCGGATCGTCCGGTATGAAGTTCGGATAAAACAAAGCCTTGCGGTCGTCGTGGCCCGACGCGACTTTTTGCGCGTAGATGCGGTCGGAAGCCGCCGTCAACGTGGCGATTTGCTCCGGCGACAGGGCGTTTTCCACAATGAGATAGCCAGTTTCGTTAAACGTGCGGCGCTCCGCATCGGTTAAACGGTGTTCCAAACAAGACGGGTGCATAGTCAGATAGATTCCTCCATTGGATTACAAACTATCGGCGCGGCGACGGTGCGCCGCTCGACAAAAACCGGGCGTAAACGCACCGAAACCGCGTCCTTGAAGGGGCGGGCGGTAAACCGCTCCAAAACAATTCGCGCCGCCGCTTCCCCCAAAGCGTTGTCAGGGCGGGCAATCGTGGTCAGTCCCGCAAGCATCGCTTCGGGATCGTCGTCAAAACCAATCAACGACATTTCCTCCGGCACGGCAACGTGGGCGTTTTGCGCGGCATGGAGCAATCCCAGCGCAAGGACATCGTTTGCGGCAACCAAAGCGGTGGGTCGTTTTTCCAGTGGCAGCGTCTGAAAATGCGCGAAAGCCTGCAAGTAGTCGGCCTCCGTTGCTAAACGTTCGCTTCCCGGCGGATCCGGCGGCAGCCAAGCCCATGCCGCATCGCACGCGATTTCCGCCGAGGCGAGCGCATTTTGAAATCCGGCAAGCCGCTCTCGCACCCATTCGTGCCCAATGGATGCGCCGACAAAGCCTATTTTTGTGTGCCCTTTGCTAATTAAGTGCGCCGTTGCCAGATGCACGCCCCAACCGGAATCGAAATACACTTGACTTGCAAAACCCGGATAGGTACGCGCGGAAATGATAAGCGGATGCACTGAGGCATCGTGCAGCAATCCCAAAGCGCACACGATTTTCTCGCGGCCCCCGTAAGGATGGAGCAAAACGGCGGACTGCGCCCCCCACCGAATAGCCTCATGGGCCAAATTCTTAATCGAACAAGGATCGTTTACGTGGGGCGACTGGTCAAAAAGGGCAAGATCCGCCCCCGCTGCGGTAACAACGCGCTCGAATGAGGACGCAACCCGATGGAACCAAAAGGGATCGGAGGCGCGGCGCTCCAAGTCGCCGCTTCCTTGGAACGGCGCAATAAGGGCGATACGAACAGGGCCAGTTGCCGCTACCGCTTCTTCCGCCGCTGCAACCTGCGGGGGAAGCGAAACAAGAAACGTCCCCGACTGCGGGCGTCGCTCGATGAAGTTTTGATCTTCCAGCCGGGCGAGCAGCGGACGCAGGGCGGCGCGGCCCAAGCCAAGATGCGCCGCCATCTCGCGCTCGCTGGGCAACTGGTCGCCGGGGCGGAGGCCGGAGCTATGCAGATATTCCAGCAAACGCCGTTCCGACTCGCCCTTTTTGTTTTGTGCAAATTGGTTCAAACTGGTTTATTGTAAACCAATTATAAACCAATAGTCAAGAGGAGCGTTTAGTCAAAATCGCTGCTGGCGGCTTTTTTCATCGCGTCGCCGTTAGCAAAACCTTTGGAGGTTGTGATGGAAACGGGCACGACCGCATCCCCCCCGCCATCGTCGGCCCACGGGTTCGCGGCCTTGAAGTCGGAAAAGCGGGTGAACATCTGCACGAACAGCGGCATACCGGTAAACGACAGCGGCGAGGCGGGGCCGGTAAACATGAACGGATACTCGCGCCGCGACTGCGGATCGACGAACGATTTGTACAGCGACAAGGCTTCTTTGTCGCCGACGATTTCTTCCAACTGCCCTAACTCCGACCCCATCGTGAGGCCGAAGCCGAAGGCGTTCAGGCGCAACTGCCCGATAATTTCGCGGTGCAAACTCGCCAACGTCTGCGTGATGAACATATAGCCCAAGCCGTATTTGCGGGTTGTGCGAACGGCATCCACAAAGCGTTTGGTGAGTTGGGCCATTTCGCTCGTGTCATCGCTGCGAGAATAGGCGCGGACATAGCGGTGCGCTTCGTCAAGGGCGACAAGGCAGTTCAAGCGCCGCCCCTCCTGAAAGGCTTCGCCGCCCTGCACGTTCAGCGCGTCGGCGATTTCCTTGAGAAGCAGGGCCTTGATTTCCTCGTCGTCTTTGAACGCCGTACCCTCGCCGGAAATATCCAAAAAGACGATGGGCTGCGTGTCAGCTTCGTTGGCGGAAATCACCGAGTTGACGATATTCCACAGCGGCTCGCGGATATTTCCCATGCTGTCCACTTTTTGGAACAAATCAAGGGCCGTGCGCCACGTTTTCAAGCAGTCGTCGAACTCGTCTTGATCGGTTAAAATGGTGCGAAGCCGTTCTGCTAATTGTTCGCGCCGCTCTTTGCCCGTGTAAATGCGCTCAAGGGCTTTGGCGTCGGACGCGATAAGCATTAGGGTTCGTCGCAGCAAGTCCGACGGCGCTTCCTCGATTTTCGTACCCGATTCGGTCAAAGCCTTGCGAACGTTGGCGTACATCACCTCAACCGCGACCTCTTGATTTTCCGGGTTCTTGATGCCTAAGAAGCGGTAAAACTGCGATTTGCGGAGCAAGTCGGCAAAGGCGTTGGCGTCCGCGCGCAATCGAACTCCGGTCGCCAAATGGTAGACTTTGACAATGCGCCCGGTTGCGCGAATCGCCCGGTGCAGCGGAAACGGCAAGTCTTTGTCGTTGGAAAACTGGCCCTGTGGATCGATGAACAGCAAGCCCATCTGCCGATGCCGGGCGTAGGCTAAGAGCATATAGGCGGCCAGACCGGATTTTCCCGACCCGGTTTTACCGAAAACGCCGATATGGTAGGCTTCGCCCGCGCCGCCCGTCCCCTTACCGAAGTGCTTGAGCGTGAACGGCATTTTCACCTTCGCGCCGAAGACTTTGCCCAAATAGACCAACTCGTGCGCGTGTTTTTCGAGCAGTGAATTGAGCACGTCGTCGCGGACGAGATAAACTTTGGAACCCGTGCCCGGCGAGGTTCCCAGCATATCTTCCTGCGTAAACTCTTCGCCGGTTTCGTCGGACACGTCAATCGTAAACGCGGCCTGTACGGTGAGCGTCGCGGTGCGGACGTCGGCGCGGCCCGACAGGTGCGGCAACTGCCCCTGCCGCTTGATGATGCCCCGGAACGCCATGTCTTCGTGCCAGCGGTTTTGGGTTTCCACGCGCGAAATCTGCCCAATCACGGCGATGCGGCAGTTATCGTGGGGCAGCACGATATACACCATTTGCCCGCGAATCCGCGACGTTTCCGCGTTTTCCAAAATATCGAGCGTGATTTCGGTCGTATCCGACGGCGAACCGACGACGCCGATCTGTTCGGCCCGCATTTCATTGAGCAGGGTGGACAAAATGCGCCCCCGCGACTGCACCCGGTTTTCGGTCATTGCCAGCATAATGTATGTAAATTCCGTTAAATTCGGTTTTAGGTGTAAGTATCTGCTAAAAAGATACGTTAGTATTCACCAAATCGGTTTAATGTTTCCTTCTTCACCCATTCGATTTCATCCCCTCCGCCAAAGTGCGCCGACCCGGAAAACCGATGCGAAAAAGTTTCATTAAACGGTAAATATATAATTTATACGGAAAGTATAAATTGTGAACTCATTGGTATAAATCCGTGTATAGGGTAGCAGAAAGCGGGGCTACCCAGTTATGGATGCGGCGGAAGCGGAAGCAAGCAACGTTGGTTTGGCGCAATGGCTGATTTTGGTCGGCTTGGTTTTGGCGGCGATTATGGAGGTGCTCGATACCACCATTATCAATGTTGCCCTGCCGCAAATGGCTGGCAATTTGAGCTGCACGACGGACGAAATCGCGTGGGTGTCCACGTCCTATATTTTGGCAAACGTGATTTTACTGCCCATGACCGCATGGCTTGCAAACCGGTTCGGGGTCAAACGCTATCTTCTTGCTTCCATTATCGCGTTTTTGGCGGCTTCGGTTCTCTGCGGTACGTCACGCAGTTTAGGCGAAATTATTTTGTGGCGTTTGGTGCAGGGAGCGGCGGGCGCGCCGCTTATCGCCATGACGCAGGCGACCCTTTTGGACGTATTCCCGCGCAAAATGCACGCGATGGTGCAAGGGATTTGGGGACTGGGAATTGTTGCTGCCCCGACGGTTGCGCCCGCGTTGGGCGGATGGATTACCGATAACTATTCGTGGCCGTGGATTTTCTTCGTCAACATTCCTATCGCCCTTGCCGCAGGCGGTTTGCTGTTTGTGTACTTGCCGAAGCCGCGCGACAGCCAATCGAGAGCCGCAGGCGGGGTGGACTGGCTCGGTATTGGTTTGCTTGCCGTCGGACTGGGGGCCGTGCAGTACGTTTTGGAAGAAGGCAACCGCAAGGACTGGTTCGCGGATACGTTGATTATGCGGCTGGGCGTGATTGGCGTTGTCAGTTTGGTGGTGTTCGTCGTGTGGGAACTATGGCCGCGAAACCGCTTTCCCGTGGTGGATTTACGCATTTTGCGCGACCCGGGGCTTGCGGCGGGAACCCTGCTCAGTTTGGTGCTGGGCTTCGGACTGTACGCGGGCTTGTTCTTGTTCCCCATTTTCGCGCAGCAAAGTTTGGGGTTCACAGCCGCAAAAACCGGACTCGTTCTGCTTCCCGGCGGGGCGAGCATCGGGTTCGGCATGATTTTTTGCGGCATCGTTTTAGGCAAAGGCGTTCAACCGCGCACGTTAATCATCATCGGGATGCTGGTCTTCATTTATTCGCAATGGATGATGGGGCATTTCAGCCCGCAAAGCAACAGCTACGATACGGGCATGGGTTTGCTGATACGCGGATTTGGCATGGGCTTTTTGTTTATTCCCATTACCGCCGCCGCGCTCGCCGATCTCAAAGTGCGCGATATTCCGCAGGGTTCGGCCTTGACCGGTTTGGCGCGGCAGTTGGGCGGATCGTTCGGTATTGCGATTGGCAGCACCTACGTGACGCGGATGTTCGCGCAGCACAGAAGCAATCTGGTCGCCCATGTGTATCCGGGCAATCCCATTTTCGAGGAACGAATGCAGGGACTGACGGCAAATTTCGTCGGTCGCGGCTTTGGGCCAGCCGAGGCTCAGGGTGCGGCGATGCGCATTATCGACGGGGCCGTCAGCGGTCAGGCCTATATTATGGCGATTAATAATGCGTATATCATGATTGCCGTCGTGTTTTTGATTACGTTTCCCTGCGTGTTCCTTTTCAAAAAAAGCAAAGGCGCGCCCGTGGCTGCCGCCCACTAAATGACGCTTTCAAATGCCCACGCCGTTTTGCTTGTGCTACACTAAACTATGCCAAGCGCAAAGCAAACCGAAAACAATGCGGCAACACCTCTGCCCCGCTTGTCGTTGAAGGAAAAACAAAAACAACTGCGCGAAGAAACCATTCTCGATGCGGCCCGGCGTTTGATGGCGACGCAGGGCTACGAGGCTATGACGATGGACGACGTGGCGCACAGTGTGGGCATTGCCAAAGCGACGCTGTACCACGACGTGAAAAGCAAAGAAGATTTGGCTCTTGCCGTGGCGGTTCGGTCGGTGCGGCAGGCTCATCTGTATTTGCATTCGCTCGACTTAGGTTTGCCTGCTATCGAGCGTCTCAAACATGTTATTACGCA
>CAXTBP010000162.1:0-12243 GCA_964241985.1 uncultured Armatimonadaceae bacterium
CGAGCCGCCGGCAAGGGGAGCGCCGACGCGAGCCAGTTTTGCTTCAACTCGCGAACGCGGTGGGGCAAGTTTTCGAGCCACTTTAGGATGTGAGAGCTGGAGACATGGGCGCGCTGCCGAAACCGTTCGGGCACATCGAAGGAAGTGGTAAAACTGTCGGGAAAATCACGGGCAAAACTCATTCCTAATCATTTCACGGAGCCGACCCAATGACCTGAGAAATTTGTGAATTTCTGAACCGAGAAACCCGCAAAATTCCATCAAGCGCGGGATTGCCCTCATCAAGTGAAACACGCCGCTTCGGGGTACGATTCCAATATATTCGAGTATATTCGAGTGCCGCCACCAACATTGAGATTTCCTCGTCATGTCCAACAAACCCCATAACCAGCCCCTGATTTCGCATCTTTTTACCGCCGACCCGTCCGCGCATGTTTTTGACGGGTGCATTTATGTGTATCCCTCCCACGACCGCGAAACGGACATCGCCGATAATGACTTGGGCGACCAGTACGATATGGTCGATTACCATGTTTTTTCGCTTCAATCGGTGGGCGGGCCGGTCACCGACCACGGCGTTGCTATGGCCCTCGAAGACGTGCCGTGGGCGGCGCGGCAGTTGTGGGCGCCCGACGCCGCGAAAAAAGGCGACATCTATTATTTGTATTTTCCGGCCCGCGACAAAAACGGTGTGTTCCGCATCGGGGTTGCCCTAAGCCACGCGCCCGAAGGGCCTTTCACCGCCGAACCGGAGCCAATCGCGGGAAGTTACAGCATCGACCCCTGCTGCTTTGTGGACGAAGACGG
The DNA here is from genome assembly GCA_964241985.1 of uncultured Armatimonadaceae bacterium. GTDB lineage: Bacteria > Armatimonadota > Armatimonadia > Armatimonadales > Armatimonadaceae > CAXTBP01. The sequence goes on from CAXTBP010000162.1 coordinate 808, forward strand.
GCAGGCGTATCTCCTTTTCGGCGGGATTTGGGGCGGGCAACTCCAATGCTGGCAGTCCGGCAGTTTCGATCCCGACGGGCAAGAGCCGCAGGGAGATGTGCCCGCCCTTTTGCCGCGCGTCGCTAAGTTGAGCGAGGATATGCGCTCCTTCGATGGCGAGGTACTGCCGCTTGCAATTTTGGACGAGGCCGGAAATCCGCTCGGAGCAGACGACCACGAGCGGCGCTTTTTCGAGGCCGCTTGGCTGCATAAACGCAGCGGCCTTTATTACTTTTCGTATTCGACGGGCGACACGCACCATTTAGTGTACGCCACCAGCAGCAGTCCGCTTGGCCCGTTTACGTATCGGGGGCAGATACTTGGGCCGGTAGTGGGTTGGACGACGCACCACTCCATCGTAGAGTTTGAGGCAAAGTGGTATTTGTTCTACCATGACGCTTCGCTATCGGGCGGCAAGAATCATTTGCGCTGCGTCAAAGTCGCTGAATTGTTATACGATGCAAACGGGGCGATCCTACCCGTCGTGCCGTCATCATAGTGACCAAACGAATCAAATTTGACAATAAATGAGTATCTTTCGCATATCATAAACTGCGCTTGTTTGGCTTAGTTTCTGATGCCTGCGGCGTTGGCTCGGCGTCAATCAGTAGAGTGTTTTCGCCTGCAACCTCAAGAAGCTGCGTGCCGAGCGTATCGCGCCGAGCGGTGACCTTGCCGTTGCCACCTACAATTTGGACACGCAGTCGTTTCCAACCCGTTTTTACCGCATCGTAGCGGATGGTGATGCGCGTGGTATATCTGCCCAGCAGCGGGGTGGTCTCATTCGCTCCCCTTATTGGGATTGGCCCGACACCCGCGATGTTCAGGCGCAGGATATGCCGCTTTGCGTTCCAAACAAACTCTCGGATCGGGTACTCGCTCGACACGGTTATGCCCGCTTCGGAAATCGTGCTGATTGTTTTGGCAGCGAGGGCGAGTGGCCCGCCCGCGCCGTATACCTCCTGCCCAATGCGCCCCGAAATGAGCCAAGCGTCGTTCAAGTCCTCAATGGGAACCAGCAGATTTGGCTCCAGCTTCCCGCCCCGGTCGCTCGCAATAGCGACGGAGCCGGGTGTCAGGTAAGCTGGGTACAGGTAGCGCAGATTAGTTTGCCCGTACTTGAGGAACTCGCCGACCAAAAGGCGGGCCGAACGAGGGAGGGTGTCGTGCGTTATATCGTCGTATTCGCGCAGCGCAAGCCACGTTTGGTACTGTTCCGCGGGCGCAGCATACACGCCGGGCATCGCGCTTGCAGTGAAAAAGTGGTGCTCGTTTTTGCGAAAGCCATAGTCCGGTTCATAAAGCCAGCAGTGACGCAAAACGTTGGCGAGTGGCAATAGGCTTTTGTCCAAATACGCACGGTCGCCGGTCAATTTCCATAGCTGGGCGCAGGCAACGGCCCCGATGGCCGTGCCGTGCATCTCGTAAGCGTACTCCATCCCGAAAGCGTCGATAGTGGCAAGCGACTTTTTTGCCTCGTCCAAATACGTCGGGTCGCCAAACAAGCGATAGGACGCGAGCATCAAGTAGGCATACACGCCCGCGCAGTCCGGCTCGACACCGCCAATGGCATTTAGGTATTTGGGGTCGAAAAAGACCGGGAAGCGATACTGATGTCGGCGCGCGAGGGCGATGGTTGCGTCAAGGGAATCTCGGAGCAGGGATTTGGCCTGCGGCGATCCCAACTCCGCCGCTTGGGCGAGGAGCAGGAGGCAGCCGACCTGCGTTCCGCTGTCGGCGCGGTCGGGATGGGGGACGGTGGTGAAGTCATGGACGCTGCGGGTTTCCGGCGAATAGAAGTCGCGCAGCGTGGGCGTGATGCGCCAGGTCAAAAGCGTCGGCGTTAGGTTGCGTGCCCGCTCGTAAAGAAGCGAGGCGACAAGCGGGGCAAGCTGCACGGTGAGTTCGCCGGTCGTGTCGCCCCACGGTTCGTTGACATAACTGCGCAAATAGCCGCTGGCGGGGCCTGACCAGCACGCGGGCGAGGCGAGATCAGACAGCGACCGCTCCGCTAAGGCGGCCCAGTTGGTTTCTATGGTCGCGGGTCTATCGGGCAAAGCGTCGTAAACCGTGGCGAGTAAGTCAAGATAGTCGCGCGACTGCGAAAGCGGCGATGACGGCACTGCTGCCGCGTCGCCGCTTCCATCGTTATTCTCCGCGAGCGCGAGGAACGAATCGGCGAGCGTCAGCACTATTCCCGCCGGTAATTGCGTGTCCGCACCGCTGGCTTGTCCGGCAGCCGGAACGGGGGAGAAGCCAAACCCCTCCGGTGTGGCGGAAACCGACTTCGTTCCTGTGGTGTGCGTGGCGTCAAAGAACGGGGCTATGGCGGTCAGATTCTGCACGTACAGGGCAGTCGTACCCAAAACCGGGTCGCAGGGCAAAAACGCCTGCCCGGTTTCCTGTCCAAGCTGACCGAACCGATGCACGGATAGAACGCGCACCGGTAAATCCGAGGCGCCAGCACCGGACGCCGTGGTCGGTTCGTAGCTGCATTCCGCGCCGGTCGCAGGCATCAAAGAGCGAAGGGCCGTTGCGGGAAGTGGCGCGCGTAAATGGGCGGTGACCGTCCACCGCAATAGAGCCGCCTTGCCGCTTGAACTGCCGCCATTTCCCACGTTTCTCGGTGGATAGGCCGACGCCCTCGCCTCGTACTCGGCGGCAGCGTTTTTCATACGCAGGATGAAGGCGGTGATAGCAGGGCGCTTGGAAGAATGGTTACGATCCTTTTCGGCCTCGACAGCGACGGGGCCAATGCCATTCGTAATACCGGGCAGAAAGATCGAAACCTCGCCCGTCGCCCCGCTCCCGATAAAGGTGTCGGCGCGGCTTAGCAGAATGCGCCTCGTCGCCGGGACATAACGCGCTGTCCATGTACCAGAGGCGATTTGCGGGGCCGCAGCCTCGAAACTATCTGCCGTACTGGCCCTCGCAGGGCTTTTATCCATCTTGTCTTTTTTGACGCCGGGCAATAGCGCGATTTGCGAAAACGTGACCGCAGCGCCGCTGGGCGGGCCGGTGACAAACAAGCGAACATCGATTTGTTTGCGCCCGCGCCACGCGCCCCCACTAATTTCGCGCAAGTCCACCAAGTATTTGCCCGGCGATTCGCCGCCTGCCGGGGTCGTAACGATTTCGCGGGGATGAACGGGGGCGTAGGGTGCGTCATCCAGTTTGATTATCCAACCCGCGCCGGGCGACACATTGGCGACGGATACGGCGAGAACCGGCGTCGCGTCCACATTGACGGGCAGGGAAGCGACGGCTGCCGACCACGGGCGACCCGGAGCAAGTTTGATCTGAAAACCATTCGAGGCGGTTCCGCTCAACGCAACGATGGGGGCCGACCCGGCCCACGCCGGGGAACGCCAAGCAAGAGGGGGCAGCGCGGCGTTTTGTCCGTCTTGTGCAGGGCAAACGGTGCAGATAGCTGCCGAAGCGGCGACTATAAGAAAACGAAAAGCGGTCGCGGCCCGTCTTTGGAAAATCATTGTTATAGCAAGCACCGGCGTTCTCCACTGAACTTTACGAGCGCAAACAACGCGCAGGAAAAAATATTGGAAGGGCGGTGACAATTTTATGGAGCCGTTAAAGCTTTCGGTAATCCTTCGAGCAGGCCGGGAATGGACGCGGCGGGTACGCCCGTCAAGTCGATGACCAAGCCGTCCCACGACGGCGGCGGGTTTCGCAAAGCCGACGCGCTGACCTGCCGCGCGAACGTCGTCGGTGCGTTCGGCTTCGCCACATCTTGCTCGCCCCACCACCAGCCCCAGTGCGCGAAGATCGTTTTCGACGTGTGCCGGGCGGTCGTGCGCGTTTCACTTTCCACCGTGAAGGGACTGGTTTCCGGCAGGCCGCTTGCCGTGTCCCACGACCCGAACCAGTCCGTGTTCGCACTCGCGTAGCTGCTCACGATGTCATCGATGTACAGCGGCAATGTGGCCCGCTCTTTTCGCACCGAAGCGTACACGCTCGCAAGCAACGCCGCATTGCGCTTCCTTCGATACGTCCACCACGCAGTGAGCGGAATGGCATCGCCGCTGCGCCGCACGAGTTTTTTGTCGATGACCTCGTACTCGCCCCTCCCGTCGTCCGGTTGGAAATAGCCGAGGTTCCACCGAACGCCACCGAGTTGCCAGCGCAGGTCGGGAATGTCGATGGGGTCGATGCCGTAATCACGCAGAAACGCCCGGCGCATCGAAGCGGTGTAGCCTTGCGCCGTGTTGATGTGAAGGGCGTCGCCCCCGTCTTTTTCTCCTGTCCAACCCGGCCCGCCCGTTGCGCGAAAGGTCAAGCCCGCCAAATGGGGCACGGCAGCCACAACGCCGACCCGGCGACGCAATTCGGCTGCCGACGCGCCGTTGACATCCGGCCCGATAGCGTTCCAACCGGCAAAGCGGTTCAGGGCGTTTTGGTAGTACGAAAGGTAGGTTTTGTCACCGGCGTACTCGCTCACAACGCGGGCGCGGTGCGCTTCGCCCGTTTCGCCCATGATGTTGCGATCTGGCTCGCCGAGCAGCGTATCGTCGCCGTTTTCGCCCACGCTGCCTTTGAGCAGGTGAACGACCGCGCCGACGGCAATTTTCTTGCCGCCCGCTGCGGTGGCTTTTGTCAGCAGTTGGGCCGATGCTGGTGCGTCTGCGAGGCTCACATCGAGCCACACGGCCTCGATACCGCGACCTATTGCCGCCTGAACAATGCGCGTGGCTTCGTCTACCGTTTTGGGGCGCGCGATAAGAACGCGCCGTTGTTTTTTTAAGGCGGGCGAAGTGAAGCCCGGAGCCGGAACGGGCGCGACCGACTTCATGGCTTTGGGATCGGGCGCGGGCTTTTTCGACGGGTCGAAAGCGACCCGCTGCAAGTATTGATGACCTACTCCGTTGCCCAGTTCTTGCGCTTCCAAAGGCTGCCCTTCCGCTTCGGGAAGCAACAGGAACGGCTTAAGCGTTTCGCCCATCTGGACGCGGTCAGTGCGAATCGAGATGCCCTCGGTCGCCCGCTCGTCCGCGAAATCCTGTACGGCTTTTTTGAGCGCGGGCGACATATCGGCTTGGAGCACATCGGGCGTTTTGCCGTATTGCTCTTTACGCCAACTTTCTTCCAGCCGTTTGGTTTGCGCCTCGGACAGCGCGTATTTGTCGCCGGGCGCGAACGATAGGTGCGCGAGCGGATCGTTTTTGGCGGCGGCCTCGTCGGCTTTGTCCGTGATGCGCCGCTTCAGTTCGTCGGCGGCTTCGGCCCATTCGCCCAGCCGCGCGGTTCGCGCCCCGATACCTTCTACGTCGTCGGTTAAAACGTACAGCGGGGCGGTATCTTTTGCCGTACCCGCCTCCATCCTACGGAACGCGCCGCCCACGCTGACGGCAAGGGCCATGAGCAAATCGCCCGCGCGCGCCGACTCGCCGCGCAAATACATGGGTAGCTCGCGCACGCGCTTGTCGGCGACGAACTCCACCCCCGTTGTCTTCGTGATGCGTTCGAGCAAATCGCCGATGGTTGGTTCTTCGGCAAGTTCCGCTTGTGCTTGTTGTCGCAACTGCGCGTATCGTTGCTGCGGGGTAAGCGGCTGCGACGGGGGTGTCGTTTTTGCGACGGGCTTTGCCGCTGCATTGGTTTTGCCGGGGCCGCCCGTCGGTTTCGCGTTATGCGGCGGGAAATCGCGCAGCGAAATGGTCTTGTCCAGCACGGGCGCGGCAAAATCCACGGCCCCGTTTTTGAGGCGTCGCGGCTGGTCGGATAGAAGCGTTACCCCGTAGGCGGTTTTGTTCGATTTTTCTTGGGAGCGCATTTGCAAGTTGAGCAAAAGCCACGTGGTTTGCCCGATTTGGTCGCTCTTGCCCATGTACGGGTCACTACCCCATGAGGTGTCGCTTGCACCCGTTTTGTAGAACGAGAACGATACGGTTTTAGACAAACGCAAACGGCCCGTGCTGGCGGGATGTACGTCCACCATCGTGGTGTCCGTGTAGCGGATGGAGTTGGGCTTGTCCCCTGCCGCAACCTTGCTTTTTTGCACGCGCGCTTGTTCCGGCAACATCTGCGCCCAAAGCACCATTTGGTCGTCGGTCAAATCACCCCGGCCTATGCCGGTCGCGCTTCCCGCTATTTGCCACTGGGCGGGCGTGAAGGTGGATAAAAGTAGCTTGAGCGTATCCGACGGATTCAGGTCACCGAACGGGTTCGCCTTGCCGGGCTTGGTATTGATAGTCGTAATTGTGCGCGGCGCGAGCACGTTGATTCCGCCAGCGGAAAAGAGTTTGGTGTTTGTTGCCGTCGTGAGCGCGGGGAGCGTCGCAAAGCGTGTGGGCGGTTGGGGTTGGGCCGGGTCATAAGGAAACTCAATGAGCGGCGCGGGAATGACCGCGAGAAGCGGCCCCCGCTCGGTTGTCTCGTAGGGCAGAGCGCGAAGCGTTGTCAGCCAAGCCGGGGGAAAACCATCGTCGTCCGCATTTGGCAGGGCGCGGCGTGTCGGCGATGCGGCATTGGCAGGGAGGGGCTTCACGCCTTGTGTTTGCGCAGCGCTTTGGTGGGGTGCAATGGACACGAGGACGAGCGTAGCGGCAACGGGCAGGCTCGCCGAGCCTACAACGCAAATCCGTTTTGCAAACAAGGGATGAGGAAACGTTTCAGTCGGCATGGTCACGTAGGTTTCTAATGTCGGGACGGGCCTTTTAATGAACATTTTACCGTTGCTTGTGATGCCGTTTCAAGCCCTTGTTCCAAATCTAAAAAGTTCCGCAAAGAGGACACCGCCGCCCGATCGGTGAACGGTGCGGCAGCACGATTGCAGACTCGTCATCAAATCGCGGCGCACCGTTCCCGCGCAAGCGGGGGGCGTTTTTGCTTTACCCCAGAAAAATAACCATGATTCCCGATTTAAGACGGTACTGGCCGCGTATGGTGTGGCTGTTGCTTGTTTGCCTCCTTACTTTGATTGGAGGCAAAACGCCTGCTCACGCGGATCCCGGTAGCCGCGCGTACGGCGCTTTTCCCGAACGCGACGTGATTCTGCTCGGCTCACAAAAAACGCAGGCCGGAGTGGGCAACTGGCAGATGATCCAGCGCGATAAGGCCGGTGGCGACGGTGCGCAAATCTCGTTACCAACTTTTGCGCCGCACGCTTGGGTTCCCGCCGTGGTTCCCGGCACGGTTCTTAATAGCTTGGTGGCGAACGGCACGGTTCCTGAACCCTATTTTGGCTTGAACAACGCGCACGAGAAGAACCGCATCCCGGATATTTCGCAAACCGGCCCCGACTTTTATACCTATTGGTTTCGCACTCGCTTTGCCGTTCCGCCTTCGTTTAGGGGAAAGCGGGTGTGGATGCAGTTCGACGGAATCAACTACCGCGCGCAAATTTGGGTGAATGGGCGCAGCGTCGGCTCGATGGCAGGTATGTTCAAGCGCGGGCTGTTCGATGTAACCGATGCGGTGCGTATTGGCGATTCCAACGCGCTCGCGGTTTTAGTGACACCGATTGAAAAGCCCAACGGATTTCGCGCCAAAAGCGACAAGCCACGAGCGGCAGGAGAAAACCGCAACGGTGGCGATGGCACGATTGGGCAATACACAACGATGCTCATGACGGCAGGATGGGACTTCACCTTCCCGGATGGCATCCGTGACCGCAATACCGGCATTTGGCGCAACATTAAACTTTTTTCAACCGGCTCGGTTTCGCTGCGCCATCCCTTCGTCAAAACCACGTTGCCCCTACCGGACACTTCTTCTTCGAGCGAGCAAATTTCGGTTGAGTTAACCAACAGTACCGGGGTTGCCCAAAAGGGAACGCTGTCCGCGCGGGTTTCTGGAACCAAAATCGACGTGCACAAGGAGGTATTGCTTAAGCCGGGTGAAACCCGGATCGTGACGCTCACGCCGCAGGAGTTTCCTCAACTCGTGATGCAGAAACCGCGTTTGTGGTGGCCCTTCAATAAAGGCGAGCAGTATTTGTACCATCTCACCGTCCAATTCACTATTGGAAAACAACTTTCCGACAAAATCGAAACCCGCTTCGGCGTCCGCGACATTCGCAGCGACCGCAATACGCCCGACCGGAGCCGCATTTTTTATGTCAATGGCAAGCGGCTGTTTTTGCACGGCAGCAATTGGATTCCTGAAGCGATGCTCCGCAACTCCGAAGAGCGCACCGAAGCGGAATTGCGCTACACGCGCCAGTCGGGCGTCAACTTTTTGCGTTTCTGGGCGGGCGGCGTCACCGAATCGGATCAATTCTTCGATTTGTGCGATCAGTTGGGGATTCTCGTTTGGACGGAGTTCTGGCAAACCGGCGACACGCAACTGCCGACCGACAAAGAACTGTACCGCGCCAACGTGGAAGACACGGTCAAGCGTATTCGCAATCACGCCAGCCTCGCGTACTACGTTTCGGCCAATGAACGCGGCGCAAACAACATAGTGCCCATCAAAGATTTGCTGGATACCTTCGACCCCACGCACGGCTGGCAGCCCGGCTCAGAAACCGACGGCGTCCACGATGGAAGCCCCTATCGAACCGTGAACCCGATGTGGTACTACGAGGATACCGCTTCGGAGCGCGGCAGCCGCATCAACGGATTATGCCCCGAATATGGCGCGCCGATTTTGCCGACCATCGACGGTTTGCGTGAGATGATGGATCCGCACGATTTATGGCCGATAAACAAAACCGTGTGGGATTACTTGGATGGCGGCGGCTTTCACCTGATGACGAGCGATTATCGCCGCGCCGTCGAGCAATATGGCGCGAGTTCCGGCATCGAAGATTTCGCTTGGAAAAGTCAACTGTTTGGCGCGCTTTGTTATCGCGCCATTTGGGAGCAATGGAACGCCAACCGTTTCGAGTACGGCGACCGCTTCTCGACGGGCGTTTTGTTTTGGTATCACAATAGCCCCAACCGGCAGGTGTGCGGGCGGATGTGGGATTGGTCGCTGGAGCCGACGGCGGCCTTGTATTTTAGCCAGAACGCGCATCAGCCGCTGCACGCGCAATACGATTTTCTTAAAAACACCGTTTCAATCAACAACGAAACGGTTGTGCCACATTTGGGCACGCAGCTTACGGTGCGCGTCCTGAATAGGGATATGACCGAGGCGTATCGCAAGACGCTTTCGCTGGATGTGCCCGCCGACCGTTTGATGAAAGACGTGCTTGCGGTCACTCTTCCCACGAATCTTTCGCCGGTGCATTTCATCCGGCTCGACCTTGCCGACCGCACGGGAAAAAGCATCGATCAAACGTTCTACTGGCGCTCCAACCGTCCGTATCAACCCAAGCGCACTTGGACTGGCCCGCAGTATGAAGGGTTTGAAGACCTCAATAAACTGCCACCGGTAGCCCTCGAATCAACCGTTTCAGGCAGCCGAGCGCGCGATGGAAATGGGCGTAGTCGCAATTTTGCCACCGTGACCGTTGGCAATCCCACGAAGAATCTGGCTTTCATGGTATGGGTGCGCTTGCAAGATGCGCGTAGCGGCAAACCGATTCGCCCGGCATTTTATAGCGATAACTTCATTTCGCTCTTGCCCGGCGAATCGCGCGCCATTCGCATTGAATACACGGGCGAGATTCAACCGTCGCAAACCAAGATTGTGGTGGATGGCTGGAACAGCGTACCCCGCGCGTGGGAAAACGGCGTGTGGCGCACGTTGCCTTTGCGGGTTCGCAGCACCGTACTTCCCGCTGCCCCTCTTGGTTTGGGGAAGCCTGCCGCGCTCGCGTCGAGCGAAGAGACGCCCGCCCACGCCGCCAAATATGCGGTCGATGGCGACGCCGCAACCCGCTGGTCGTCGGCGCGTAGCGATAACCAGTGGATTCAACTCGATTTAGGTGGGCTGCAAACCATCGGCAAAGTGCGCTTGAACTGGGAATCGGCGTACGCCAAAGAGTACAAATTGCAGGTATCGGAGGATGGACACGTCTGGCGCGATGTGGCGACGGTTTCCGATGGTCAAGGTGGCGAAGAAGTGCGTTCTTTTGCGCCGACGCGGGCGCGCTACGTGCGGATGCTCAGTTTGAAACGGGGCAGCCAATACGGTTACTCGCTCTGGGAAATGAGCGTATTGCCTCCGGATGCCAAGCAATAAAACTGCATCTCTGAAAAAGCCGAATATAGAGATCGTCAGGCTGCGTTTTCTTTAAGCAGTAAGGCGGGCACGTCCGTGATGTGAGCGAGAACTCGCGTCGCGCCGGAAAACGGTGCGCGCCGCGTTAGTTCCGTCGGAATGACGAAACAGTCGAGCGCGGCAGCCTGCGCAGCCATCAGCCCACGGGGGGCGTCCTCAATGGCGAGGCATTTGCCCGCAGGAAATCCACTACGCGCGATGGCGGCAAGATACGGATCCGGTGCGGGCTTACTGTGTGCGTAATCCTCGTGCGTGATGACGAAATCAAAAAACTCCAAAAGGCCCGTCCGGCGATGGATCGCCTCGAAATGCTCTCGACGGGAACTGGTCACAATTCCCATCACAAAATGGGGCCGCAGGAGCGCGAGCGTTTCGCGGACGCCGTATATAGTGATGCACTCCTGCTCAAGCAGTTGCAGATACCGCGCGTTTCGGGAGGCTTGCATCGTGGCGATGTCCGCTTGGCTGAGTCCGTGCATAGAAGAAAACGCCGAAGTACCCCCAGAGCGCGATAGAAAGTACTCGAAATAATGTTCCACCGTGAAATCGATTTCCGCTTCGGCGAAGACCTCGCGCGTGGCCTGAAAATACCAACGCTCGGTGTCCACCAGCACGCCGTCATTATCCCAAAGGAGCACGGCGTAAGGGGGGTAGGTTGGGTAGGTATGGGGGGAGTTGGGGGAGTCCATAGTATTTGCTTTCTGATTTACGAAATTTAAGGAATTGCTTCGTTGAGTGCATAGACGATAGCCTCTTCCCAAGTCAGGCCACGGCCTGCTGCCCCTTCCATGGAGAAAGCGTCTGCGCCGAGCAACGATTTTGCCTGAGCCATCTGCCCCGCATAGATTACCTGCTCATAGGGCGCGAGCGGCATCCCGATAGTTTTGCGCAACGTGTCGGCAGCACCCCACAATCGAACGGCTTTTGGCGCTTGCTTTTCGGCCATTTTTAGTTTGGTCACCGTCATCAGATCATCGGCGATTGCCTCTTTACCTTTGAATTCACTATGCAGGCCGATTCCCTCAGTTATCAAAGGTCGGGCGAAAACCGGGTCGCCCTGAACGCATAGCACGCGCCCAAGACTGATCATGGCTGCCGCTATGCACCCACCGTTCCCCAACTGTCGAAACAGATGGAGGCTTTCCGTAAACCGCGTTTTTGCCTATGTCATATTCCCCGCATTGTAGTCAACAGGTCCCAAATTTGTCACGGCTCACGCTATTCTAAACGGGTCTCCGAGTTCGCGGCGCAGATACAGGCTTTGTTCATGCA
>CAXTBP010000163.1:0-12242 GCA_964241985.1 uncultured Armatimonadaceae bacterium
CCATCGAACGCGGATAGATTGGTCAACTCCAAGTAATAATCCGAAACGGTTGACGGCGTAACGGTAACACGGGTTCCGTCTTCGTTTTTTTCGTCGCGGGGTGCGCCGAAAGTGCGCTTGGTATCGACATAGAACGTCAAACGAGTGTTGTCTTCGATGGTTATGGCCGTGCTGCGGGCGATTTTACTCAGATACGCACGGTCGATTAATCCGCCATAAAGAACCAGCGTTTTGGTCGCATCCATGTAGGAAAAGGCATCCGTTTCGTTTTCGGGGGTGCGGTTCGCGCCACGCGGGAAAGGGCGTAAAGCGACATAAACCGTTTCGTCCGGCGCGATCTTGCGCGCCCCCATTTTGCCCGCAAACAAAGCCGACGGCTCCACAACGGGAAGAATGCGGTTCTTGTCAGCGGTATCATTTGCGGTGGGCACGACGGGAACGAGGGCAGTTTGTGTCGGAGCTTGCGCAATTTGCGCCCGCGCGGAAAGCGGCACAGATAGACGGGTAACAACGAGAGCGATAAGCCCTGCAAAAGCCAACGAAAAGCGCATCGTTGCTCCTATCGTGAAGGATGGTTGCCCGCGTGGGCACGCTTTGTTAGGGCGCGTCGCACAAGGCCGCTGACAAACATCACGGCGAAGAAACCGGGCGGCAGCACGGAACGCCAAACACTTGGTGAGCGGTCGTCCATAAAACGCAAACCATAATACTGGGCAACACAGCCGAGGAAAATAATGACCGCCCAAATAAAAGCCAAGAGTTTTATTTTCTTGTCGGGAACGGCGGACAGCGTTGGGCCTAACGCGAACACACCGCAGCACACCGCCCCGACCAAATAAACGCTAAAAAAGATCACAGCAAAAATTGGATGGTGCACGATTATTAAATCTGCCCTTTCTACGGCACGTTTTGGGCGCAGGCGGCACATACGAAATGCAAGACGCCTAAGAGTTTGGGCATATCTTCGGTCGTAAACAGACCCGAAACGAAAACTTCATTGCTTGACGAAAGTTTGTAAAATACCCAGCCCTGCCCGTTGGATACGATGCCGTATACATCGAGGCGATGTCCGTCCCGTGTGTTGTTATCTCGGCAGGCGGCCATTTCGGCGACGCATTGAACCGCTCCCGCGTCGAAATCGTCGCGCTTGGCTTCGATGGCACATAAAAGCGGCGTTTTAAGATACGCGCGCTTGGGCGTGACAAGGTAGTCTGCGACACCGAAAACCGTATCCGACTTCAGCGGCGCGGCTTTCCAAACTTGAAGGGCGGGGTAATCGGGCACGACTTCGAGCAGAAGCGCGTCAATCAGTAAAAGTTTTGCCGCTTCCGAAGCCGACAACATAAACGATTGCATACGGCTTAAATTGGTTTGCAACACGGAACTTGGAGCACGCTCCCCAACGTCAATTTTCCACGGCGTCAAATTTTCCGCCGGGATTAACCCCATCGCCTGCTCCATTGTCAAACCGGAAAAATTGCGCTTCATACGACCATTGTACCGGACAAAAAAAGCCCGCCCATTCCAAAAAGGAACGCGGCGGGCCAGTGCGTTTACGGGGTTCCGTTTAGTTGTCGGAAGTCGTTAGGTAGTCGGTGTAGATGCCGCGCGCCCGGTACTCGGCTCGTAAAACGGTGTCGGTTTTAGTGGCTCCGGCAGCCGTTTTGAAGTCGGGGTCTTTGTACCATTTGGCGTGCCCATCGCAGAAAATCCAGTTGCGGCCTCCGGCGTGGCGTGCGCCCAGTTCCCAGCGGCCCTTGCCGGTTCCCGCGTTGCCGTAGCCCGGCACGATATACCAACCCGCGAACTCGTTTTGCGTGGATTCGGTTTGTGTGCCGACATCGGCAAGGTAGAAAACGCTGGCCGGGTTCTTGATCTCGGCAAGATTTACCATTTCAAACGGGGTTCCGCGCGGCACGGCGGGGCTGGAACCGGGCACGGAATTGTACGACTTCGCCAAATAATAATTGCCCGCATACGACAAGGGAAGGGCGTTCCGCATGGCGTTGGGAACGCTGCTCATGCCGACATACGCGCCGGGCACGTTCATGCCAACAAGTTGTCCCTCGTAGCACTTGGAATTGAGCTTGTTGAAGCCGCCCGCGCCGCTCGTGTCGCTGGGGCAAACCAAAACGCCGAAGTTTTTCACATACGGCTGAATGGCGAGCGGGAACGAATAAAACCCGTAAAACCCGTTGTCGTTGGTCGTGGTCGTATTGGGAACCGTGCAGGGGCCTTGCCAGCCGGTCGCGGGCAAAATCTCATCGTAGTCTTGGGAATACATCATAATCGCGTTGCCCATCTGTTTTTGGTTGGATAGGCACGCGGTTTGCCGGGCTTTGTCGCGGGCCTGCGCGAAAACGGGGAAAAGAATAGCGGCAAGAATTGCGATAATGGCGATAACGACAAGCAATTCAATCAGCGTGAACGCACGGCGTTCAACGGGGCGAGGGAATTTGACCATGAGGGGCACGACCTTTCCAATGGAGGCGTCTCTTTGGTGAGCAGGAAACCTGCCCAGCGATGTCTTTCGGAACTATCGTAACCCGAGTGCGGGGCGCTTGGGTTAAGACAATGTTAAAAGTACCGGGCAAGCGGCATCAAATACGCAAACGGCGGCCTGCGCTATAATAAGCGCACTATGAACGACGTTTTACAATCCTTTTTGGGCGAGCAACTCGCCACGCTCCGCGACCAGCATTTGTACAAGCCGCTCCTTTCCGTGCAGTCCGCGCCGGGCGGGCGCATCACGGTGGACAGGCGCGACATGATTAACCTTTCGTCCAACAACTATTTGGGACTGGCGAATGATCCGCGCGTCAAAGCAGCGGCGATAAAAGCGGTAGAAAACTACGGGGCCGGAGCCGGGGCCGTGCGCCCGATTATCGGAAATCTGCAAATCCACGACGAACTCGAAGCGCGCTTGGCAAACTTCAAGCACGTGGACGCCGCCCTTGTTTTCACGTCCGGCTTCACCGCGAACGCCGGAACCATTCCGACCCTGACCGGCGAGGGCGACGTGATTTTATCCGACGAACTCAACCATGCCTCTATTATCGACGGCTGCCGTCTGAGCAAAGCCCCGACCGTGCGCTTCAAGCACAAAGACATGAATTCGCTGGAAGACGCCCTGAAAACGCATCAAAACGCTAAAATGCGCCTCATTATCACCGACGGCGTGTTCTCGATGGACGGCGACGTGGCTCCTTTAGACGAAATCTGCGATTTGGCCGACAAATACAACGCCGCCGTGATGGTGGACGACGCGCACGGGTCGGGCGTTATGGGCCAAAACGGACGGGGCACGGCCTATCACTTCAACGTGCATAAGCGCATCGACATTCAACTGGGAACCCTATCGAAAGCCGTGGGCGTGGTCGGTGGGTATATTGCGGGATCGTCGCCGCTGAAAGACTTTTTGACGCAGCGCGCCCGCCCGTTTTTGTTTTCCACAGGCCATCCACCCGCCGTCGCCGGTGCGTGTATCGCCGCCCTCGACATCATGGAAAACGACCCGACCTTAACCGAACGCTTGTGGGACAACGCCCGCTATTTCCGCGCCGGGCTGCAAAAACTGGGCTACGATACCGGCGTCACGGAAACCCCGATTACGCCGGTCATGGTCGGCGACGAGGCCAAAACTCAAGCCTTGCAAAAAGAACTCCGCGACGGGGGCGTCATCGCGCTCGCCATCGTTTTCCCCACGGTCGCGCGTGGCAAAGCCCGCATCCGCACCATGCCAATTGCCGCGCACACCCGCGCCGATTTGGATGAAGCCATAGCTGTGTTTGAAACGGCGGGCAAAAAGTTAGGCATTATTTGATGGAAAGGTAAGAAAACGTAATGGCTTTGGAACTCTTGGAACTTGCCCCGGAAACCGCAAGCCGCGTGCGCGAGCGCGCGGCCCGCGACGGCGTCACGATTGAGGAATTACTCGACCGATTTTTAGCGCAGCCCTCGCAGGGTTCACAATCCGCGCCCATCAAACCCGTCGCGGAAGAAACGTCGGAGGAAACCCATCCCCGCGTGATGGGAATTCTTGCCGAACGGCAAAAACAGTACGGAATGCCGACGCCCCCCGGCGGCTTCAAAACACTCACCGAACTCTTCGCCGAGTGGGAAGCGGAAGACGCAAATATGACCCCCGAACAGGTAGAAGAGGAACTGCGTTTTTGGGAGGATTATAAACGCACCCGTGATACGCGAGGGGTAGAAATTTAGAACCGATGCCCATATACCAGTGCGTCGTTTTGGACACGTATCCACTGGGCAACGCGGCAGTTCCGCTTGCCAAAGCGGGAGCCGTTCCTACCGAGGCTCAAAGGTGTCGGCAATGGATGCACAATTGCGAGGCGGCAGGTACAACCCTTCTTGTGCCTGCCATCACTTATTATGAAAGTGTCCGCGATTTGTTTCAGCGGCAAGCAACTACTAAAATTGCACACTTCCAAAGTTTTTGCTTCAACCCGACCCGCTTCGTTCCATTGGCGATAGAAGATTTAACGGAAGCGGGCAGAATGTGGGGGCAGTTGCGGCGCACGGGGCAGGCAACCTCCGATCCACATGCTTTGGACGGGGATTGTATTTTGGCGGCGCAGGTGTTGGCGCTCAATTTGCCGACCGGCGAGTACGTCGTGGCGACGCGCAACGCCAAGCATCTGACGCGCTTCGGTTTGCCCGCCGACGAGGGGGAAAATATCGCGGCTTAAATCACTGCGCTACTTGGGCGTGACCGAGGCGATCATGGAGTTCATGCCCATATACACGCACAAAGCGCCCGCGACCCCGAAAAAGCCGAATCCACCCAAACGGCGGGTCGCACGGGGCAGGGTGAGAACGATGCACAGCGCGAGGGCGTAGGCCCAAAACCGCAATGGACTGTCCGACGCGAAATAGTGCGCCAAAGCGGGCGGCAGAGAAATGGCGGGAGTCGCCAGCGCGGGCATCAAATGCGAAAACATGGGGAATCCCTCCAAGTTTGGTCGCCCCGTTCGCTGGCCGCAAGAGCGCGGCGCGGAATACAAGGCATAACTACTTATCGGGATCAAAATAAAAATCTGTATCCCTTCAATTACCGGGTTTTCGCGTTGGGCGCATTAAATGAGTTGAAAAAGCAATTCCACAGGATAAAACACGCCGCCAAACGGGGCCGTGGTCAATACGACGCCGTTTTTGCCGACTTTGGTTTCGCAGAAAATCGCCCAGCGTGTCGCGCCGACGATGCCCGATTGCGTCATTTTGCCGCCGATGGAGCCGACAAGACCCGCTTTTCCTCCACGCGGACAAAATAATACGCGAACTCGCCGTCCGGCAGGGGCCGCGACGCGAAACGCATACAGCATTCCATAGGTTCCGTCCATGCGCCGGTCGCAGCCCGCGTCCGGCACGCCGATTCGGTAATACACCGATTTCGCGTGGGGCGTTAAAGCGACCGCAATCTCTTTGCGCGGGTCGGGAACCGAAACAACACCCGCGCCGGGAACCGTCCATTTGTCGTGCTTGAAATAGATGCGAAGGCGCGCGTTCTTTTCGCAGCGCACGGTCAAAACGCCGGACGCGACTTGCCCCTGTTTGAGCGTATGGGCGAAGCGGGCCGCGCCTTTTTTGCCCGTGAGACTGTTTTCGCCCGCCTGCAAAAAGCGCGCCATCGCTTGACGCCCGGCAAGCGGCGGATCGTGCTGCGGGTCGGCAAGTCCTTGACGGGCCATGAAGCGGAGCGGGCCGCTTCCCGATCCGTGCAGGGCGATAACGAACGGGCCGCTGTCTTTGGACACGTTGCGGTAGTGATAAAAAATCGTGTAGGTCGCGCCCGCTTGGAGCCGGTAATCGGCGACGGCCCCGCCCATGCGGATTTTTTCCGGCATGTTGCAGAACAATAAATTGCTTTGGGACGGAGCGGCTTCGGCTATAGGCGCATCCGATGGAACAGGTAAAATAGGCAGCGGCGCGGAGGCCGCAGGCAGGCTTTCAAGCGGCGGATTGGACGGCGCTTCTTCCTGTGCCCGCGCCGATGGCTGACAAAAACAAACGCCAAGCAGCGCAAAAAACAAACCAAAAACGGGCCGGAAATAAAAGTGCCTCATAGAAAGTAGTTCCACATAGGCGGGGAAAAACCTGCGTAACAACCTTTCCGCATTGGAATAGCAGGGCGGAGTATCATAGTCGCAACGAAAACGGAGCGTGTAAAACTATCACGTTCGCTTCGGTTTCGGGAAAGAACTGCACCTATGTCAACCCTTGAAATTGCCAGCGGGCTTGTCACGTTATGCCAACAGGAAAAAAGCGCCGAAGCGGTACGGGCCTACTATGCCCCCGACTTCGTTTCCTACGAGGCCGCGCCGGAAGCGCCGGTTACGCGCGGAATCGACGCCGCTTTGGCGGGCGTGGCGTGGTGGGATGCCAACATGGAAGTGCATAGCGGCGAAGCGGTCGGGCCGTTCATCAATGGCGACCAGTTTGCCGTCCGCTTCACCTACGATATAACCGACAAAACGACGGGAAAGCGCAGCACTATGGACGAAGTCGCGCTGTACAAAGTGGAAAACGGCAAAATCGCCGAAGCGTACTTTTTGTATGGCCCGTCCATGATGTAAGCGGAATAGACCGGTAAAGGAAACCGTTTCTGGTTTGGTGAACGCTGAAACGGCGGGCGCGTTGGGCTTTTTGCCATGACGCGCCCGTTTTTACTTTTTAAGGAGCAAGCGGCGCGCTTGGGTGCGCCCTTCAATATGGACATCAAACCCGAAGATTTGCCGGTGCGCGTGGAAAAGCCGTGGGGCTACGAAATTTGGTGGGCATGGACGGATCAGTACGTCGGCAAAATCATCCACGTCAACGCGGGCGAAAAACTCTCGCTGCAATACCACGACCACAAAGACGAAACCAGCTACTTGATGAAGGGCAAAATGCTCTTAACCAAAGGCGCGGACGTTGAGCATTTGACCGTCACCGAAATCACGCCCGGGCATCAGTGGCGGAACCGTCCCGGTGAAATCCACACGATTGAGGGCGTCGAAGACTCGGACGTTCTGGAAGTTTCTACCCCGCACTTGGACGACGTAATCCGTCTCAAAGACGCCTACGGACGCGAAGGCACAAATAAGCCATAAAAAGGGAAAACGGGCATGGCCTTGTTCGCGCCGATTCTAAAGCAGGACGATCCGCCCCCGCCGAACGCGGACGCCGTGGCACGTCGTTATGGCTTTGACCCTACGGCGACGCTGGAATCGCGGGTTGGGCAAACCCCGGATTCCGTCCTCAAAATGTTCAAAGAGGCTGGGTTTGCGTCGCCAAAACCGCATACACTTTCGCGCACCGAGCGGGGTAAGTTAGCGGCGGCGCTCGCTTCCTTGCCCCCGCTCCATCAACGGGTTTTACGCGAGCGACTGCGGCGCGTAAGTTTCCTTGATGGGATGCCGAATACCGCGCTTACCTCAACCGTGAATCCCGACGATTCGTACACACTTTTCGACATTACGATCCGAGCCGGTGTTTTGCGTCAAACGGCGTCCGAGTGGCTGACGGAAAAAGAGTGCAGCCTCTTCACGACAACCGGCTCGCCGTTGCGCGTTTTTATCGAGGCCGGACAGCGCGACGCGCTTGCTTTTGTTCTGCTCCATGAAGCGACGCATATCGTGGACTTGGCTTTGGGTATCACGCCTTCCGAACCGGCTGGCAAGCGGACGGAAGACGACAAAACAACGCCCCACGCTTTTACCAAAAATGTTTGGAGCAGTCGTACCCAATGCGCTCCGCCCTACCGCATCGTTTTGCGAGAGCGCATTCGGTTTTATCCGGGCGGCAAGCCGCTTCCCATTGCTCAAGCGCCAGCCGTCTACCATTCGTTGCAAAAAACACCCTTCGTTTCCTTGTACGGCGGCAGTAACTGGGGCGACGACTTGGCCGAATTCGTCGCGGTGTATCATTGGTGGGAAGTTTTGAAGCAGCCCTACCAAATCATTCTACGCGACGGCAAAGAAACACGGCTCACGTATGAACCGATGCAGTCGCCTTTGGTGCGCAGTCGGCGGTTTCAGATGCCGCAATTTTACGCACAGAAAAAAGCGTAAATGTAATTGCAGGCGTAATCGAATTTAGTTACCTGCTACCGGGAAACGAGCCACTTGCCGTTTTGACGTACCATGCGCAAAATCAAGGAACCAGTTTTCGATTTAGCAGTGCCCGCGATCACGGTCGCCGTATCGCCTCGGACGATAACGTGTTTGGGCATCTTGGTGAATATCGCCGGGTCGGGGGCGAGTTGTTTCAGCACGGATTTCGCTTTGGCGACCCCTTCCTTCTTCACAAAACCCTCGAAGGCGGCATTGGGAAGCGACAAGAGTCGCAGCATCGCTAAATCGCCCGCGTAGGTCGCCTTGAAAAACTTTGTGGCAAGCGCGGTTTGCGGGCTTGCTTGGGCCGCTTTCCCCGTTAAATTCGCCGTGACGGGGGACGGATTGACAATCGGCGCGGAAAAGGAAACCGAATAGGTGTAGTTTCGGGGCGTGCTGCCTTCCGGCTCGTCAAACGTCGTCCATTGTTCCGGCCCCTTCATCGACGCCGACCCGGAAACCATTCCGTCTTTGATGGCGAGATTTTCCAGTGTGTAATTGTTGTCGCCGCCAGACATGGTGATATTGGAGGGAGAATCTTTGCCGTTCGGCGTCACATAAAAAATGGTCGCGCCAAACAGTTCTTTTTTTGCCGGATCGTAACGCAGTTGAACGGCGTGCATTTTTCCCGCCCGCGTGCGCTGGGTCAAGGTAAACCAATCGCTCCGCTTTTCGGCGGGAACGGCTTCGTCGGAAAAAAGCAAAAAAAGACTTTTTTGCGGCCCATCGGAGCGCGTGTTTTCCACATCGTCTTCCGAATTGGCATACGCAAACCGCAACGGAAAGGTCGTGTCGCCGATAATGAACTGACCTGTCGCCTTGCCCGCGCCTGAGTCCGGGCTTTGCGCAAGCGCGCTTGGTGCAAACACCGCGACAGGAGAAAAGCAAATCGAAGCGATTAAAAGAGCAGTAGTGTTTCGCATGGATTATTTTACCCCGCGACGCCCCTCTTTTGCAGGTCGTTTGATAAACAAGCCGTAACCAGAACAAAAGCGCGTTCGTTTTCCTATTAAGTTTTCGGGCACAGGGAAAGATAAGTAATGGTAACCACGGGCACACACGAGCCACCTACGCAAACCTTTCGGATGTCGTGGTTGCGTCTTTATGCCGCTATGACTTCCGGTGTAGTTGTTCTGCTAATAATGCTGTTTGTACTGCTGCTTTTGCTGCAAATAGTGACTGGCGGGGCGTTTGCGCCGCTGAATAGTTTCAATATCGCAGCGATTTTGCTTAGTGGGGCACTGTTTGAAGCTGCGTTCGCCATCGGGATAGCGGCTTTGTATCCCGTTCGCGTGGGCATGCGAGGAATACACAGTTTCAACTTTTGGGGCGTGCCCGGCAGTATAGAGTGGGACGACATGGCGTTCGTGAAGCCGACGGCTTACGCGGGCTTACCGTGGCTGGTCGTACAATCTCGCCGCACGAAAAACGCGCTGTGGCTGCCCTTGTTTTTAACGGACAATGAGGCATTTGGGCAGGCTATCGTACAGTTCGCGCCGCCAAACAGTCCGCTTCTGCCGTTGGAATAAATAGTACGGCGCAAACAAATTTTTGCGCCCGGTTTGCGGCAACGGGTATAATTAAAATGGAATAAACCCGTTTATGCTTACCGAACTTTCCGTCGAAAACTTCGCCCTTGTGGAAAAATTGCGCCTGCACTTTGAGCCGGGCTTGAACCTGCTCACGGGCGAAACCGGGGCGGGTAAATCCATTTTGCTGGATGCCTTAGGGATGGTTTTGGGCGAGCGCACGGGAACCGAGGCCGTCCGGCACGGGGCCGACAAAGCGCGTGTCGAGGCCGTTTTTACGATTGACCCAAACGACGCCCGCCTGAAAGACGCCCTCGATGCCGCCGGAGTGGAACCCGAAGACGGCTTGCTGCTCATGGGCCGCGAACTGTCCGGCGCGGGCAAATCGTCGGCGCGGATTAACGGGCGACCGGCGACGGTCGGAATGCTCAAAGCGGTTGGCGACGCCCTCGTCGATATTCACGGGCAGCACGCGCACCAATCCCTGCTTGCGGTCGAGCGGCACGGCGACATTTTGGACAACTGGGCCGGGCCGAAAATCGCCACGCTGAAAGCTGCCGTCGGGGAAGCGTTCAGGGCGTCGCAGACTGCCCGGCGCGAACTCGCGGCCTTGCAGCAGGACGCCCGCGAACGGGCGCGCAATCTGGACTTGCTCGGCTTTCAGCGCGACGAAATCGATCAGGCCGAACCCAAAGTCGGCGAAGACGAGGAACTCCTCGCCGAACGACTGCGCTTGGGAAGCGCGGAAAAACTCCACGGCTCCGCATCCGGCGCGTATGCTGCATTGCATGGCGGCGGAGGGCAAGCCGTCAGTGGGCGGGGTGGCAAGGCGTCGCTGAACTTCGACGGCGGTGGGGGCGGAAGCGCGATCGGCGCGCTGGACGGCTTGACGACGGCGGTTGCCGAAATCGACCACGCGGCAAAACTCGACCCGACGCTTGCGCCGCTGCTTGAAAGTTTGCAAAACGCGCTGTACGTCGCCGAAGACGCCGCCCGCGACGTGCGAAACTACCGCGACAGCGTAGAGTTCAATCCGGCCCGCTTGGAAGAAATCGAAAACCGACTGGACGTTTTGAAAACGCTCAAGCGCAAATACGGCGAAACGATTGAGGAAATTCTGCGCTACCGCGAAGAAATCGGGGCGCGGTTGGACGTGCTCGAAAACGCCGAGGAACGCATCGCGCAACTGACGACGGCGACCGAAAAAACGCGCAAAGAACTCGACGCCCGCGCCGCGAAACTCACGGACGCCCGGCAAAAAGCCGCCAAGCCGTTTTCGGACGCGATTATGCGCGAACTCGCCGATCTCGCCATGAGCGCGACCCGCTTTTCCGTATCGCTGACGCCGCGTCCGGAACCCAACGCGACCGGCGGCGACATGATCGAGTTTCTGATTTCGCCGAACCCGGGCGAACCGTTGAAGCCGCTGGCAAAAATCGCGTCGGGGGGGGAAATTTCGCGCGTAATGCTCGCCCTCAAATCTGTGCTGTCGCGCACAATGGCGACGCCGACTTTGATTTTCGACGAGATCGATTCGGGCATTGGCGGGCGCACCGGCACGGTGCTTGCCGAAAAATTAGCCAATTTGTCGGACGCCTCGCAAATTTTGTGCATTACGCACTTGCCGCAAATCGCCGCGCGGGGCCGTCAGCATTTTTTCATCGAAAAGAAAACGGAAAAGGGCCGCACGACGGTCGGCGTGACGCCGCTCGCGCCCGACGCCCGCGTGCAGGAAATCGTGCGAATGCTGGGCGGAACCGATAAATCGGAAGCCGTCGTCCAGCACGCCCGCGAGATGCTGGCGGGAAAAAGCCGGGACTAACGTGGCAACTTTAACGCCGCGCGTTCGCGCCGCCGTTTGCGCTTCGCTGCTCGCCTGCGTTCTCGGCTTTGGCAATGCTTGTTTTGCCGCCGAACCGGAAATTGTGGGAACGGCGCGGTTCACGCAGCAAATCAAGCAAGCGCTTGCGCTTTTGAAAACGCGCGATAAAGCCGCATACGCGATTGTGGAAGCGAACGTCGGGCGTATTCAACAAGGCGAGCGCAGTGGAATGTGGGCCTACAAAACGCCGCCGACCTACGAAGTCAGCGACAAAACCGCGTTCGCCTCGCTAACGTGGTGTGCCGCGACGATTGCTCACGATTCCTACCATTCCAAGCTATACCACGACTATTTGAAGGCGCACAAAAAGCAGGGCGCGACCGTTCCCAATGCCGTTTGGACGGGAACGGGCGCGGAAAAAAAGTGCATGGCGCATCAAATCGCCGTAATGAAAGCCATCGGCGCACCGCAAAGCGAAATCTCGTATGCCCAAACGCAAGCAGGCGGTCAGTACGTCAAAGACGGCGCAAACTGGGCCGACTACAAAAAGCGCAGTTGGTAGCTGCAGGCACAATCAAACCATCAGAAACGACGCGGTAACGACGCTGAAAGCGCAGCAGTGACGCGGGTTTGTTTGCACGCGGGTTGAAAACCCACGTTTAAGTGACCTTTTTCGCCGAGGCTCAAAGGCCGGTTGTCCTTCGGACAATCATAAACGGCAACCTATCTTGTAGACCAATGGCCCTGCGTTTGCGGCACAACCGAACGCATCGCACAAGT
>CAXTBP010000164.1:0-12235 GCA_964241985.1 uncultured Armatimonadaceae bacterium
CGCCACCCCGCCGACCTCGCCGCGGTAGGGCCGGAGGCCGTCGAGGAGTACCTGCGTACGTTCACCGGGGCCGAGGGGGTACTCGGCGCCCTGGGCGTGTACCGAACCGCCTTCACCACCATCGGCCAGACCACTCCGCTGACCAGGGCTAAGGTCACCGTGCCCGTGACCGCCGTCGGCGGCGAACGGTCCCAGGGCGGCCGCATCGGTGAGATGGTGGCGAGGGTCGCCGCTGACACGACCGCGGTGACCCTCGAGAACTGTGGCCACTTCGTCCCGGAAGAACATCCAAGCGCGCTCGCCGCGCTCATCGCCGACAAGGGTTCCTCGCCTGGCCGGAGTCGGTCGACCAGTTGGTTCGCCAGGCCAGGGCGGAGTCCCAGATGGAACGCGCGTCGAAGTGGCCGTCAGCGGCCTGCGGAGCCGTCGATCTGTTCGCGGAGGATGTCGGCATGGCCCGCGTGCCGGCCAGTCTCCTCGATCATGTGCACGAGGACCCATCGCATGGACGGCGCTGTCCCTCGGCGCGGGGCCCGCGGAGCGGGCTGGGTCAGGTCCGTACAGGCGTCGATGACCCGGTTCGCTCGCTCGATGGCGTCGCGGTAGTCGATGAGCACGTCGTCGACCGTCTCCTCGAGGGACGGGCGCATGGTCCCGCCCCAGTCGTCGACATCCTCACCCAGGAAGTAAAACCGCTCGACGAACGCCAAATGCTTGACCAGCCCGAGGACGCTGGTGCCCGACGGCACACCGCCGGTCCGGACCTGCGGTTCCGGTGCGCCGACGGCCTTGTCCGCGATCGCGCCTCGGAGGTAGTCGAGGAAGCCCCGCAAGACCTCCTTCTCGTCCGGTCCGGTCTGCGGAGGTCCGGTGTCCCTCTTCCGCGACGCGGGTTTCTGGTTGCGGCTGCGTGGCATCGTGTTACTCCGCTTCGGGGTCTCGTCGTGCGGTGACGTGCTCAACGGGCGATTCGCCGGAACACCAAGAAGTCGTCAGTGATGGTGGCGGTCTCGCCGGAAGGTACGGTGGCCCGGCGTCCTGATCCTGGTTCCAAGACCAGGGCGCAGCGGAGCCGTGATCGACGATCAGCCGCAGGCAGCCGGGGCGCTTGGCCCGGTCGCCCGCGCATGTGCTCATCGAGGTGTTCGCTCGCCGAGGAAGGCCAACAGCTCGGCAGTGACGAACTCCGGGTTCTCCTCCGGAAGCCAGTGGCCCGCCCCGGGCACCTCGACGGCGCGGGTGATGTTGGCCATCCGCGGCTCGGTCTGGGTTCGGATCGCCGCGAGCGTGCCCTCGGCGGTCATGAGCATCGTCGGCATACTGATCGGCGCCGCGGCGGTGTTGTCGCGCCCGTCCTCGTCCAGCGTCCGGTACAGCTCGAACCCGCCGG
Organism: uncultured Armatimonadaceae bacterium; assembly: GCA_964241985.1. GTDB lineage: Bacteria > Armatimonadota > Armatimonadia > Armatimonadales > Armatimonadaceae > CAXTBP01. Next base: position 1,391 of record CAXTBP010000164.1, read on the forward strand.
TGAGGACCTGCGGGCGGCTGTACGTGCGGGCGAACTCGTCGATCTGCGCGTCGGTGAACGGCGACTCCGTCCTGGTTCCGCCGAAGCTCGTCCCGCCGTAGGCAACCTGGGGGTAGGACAGTGCCAGGTACTCGCGCACATCATTGGAGACGACGGCCTCCGGGATCTTCTCCTGCTCGTGGAACGCGAGGTGCCAGCTCTAGGTGCGGAACTGGGCGGCCGGCAGGCCGGGGCCCGGCAGGCTGTAGTCCAGGTGGGCGTAGCGGGCGACCTCGTCCGGGTACTGCGCGGCGTAGGAGAACCCGACGCCGGCACCGAGGTCGTGCCCGACGAGGTTGATGTCGCGCAGGCCGAGCTGGTCTGCGACCAGGCCGTGCGTGAAGCGGGCGAGGGTGACCTTGTCGTAGCCGGGCGGCACACCCTCGCTGTCGCCGAGGCCGGGCAGGTCCAACGCGTAGACCGTGTACCGCTGCGCGAGGGCCGGCATGAGGCCGCGCCACTCGTACCAGGACTGCGGCCACCCGTGAAGCAGAACGAGAGGTTCCCCCGTCCCACCGGTGACGTAGTGCATGCGCACCCCGGCGACATCGGCGAACTCATGCCGGAAGAGCTGGTTGAACTCGGCGTCGCCGCGGGTGGCGGAGACGCCGGGGCAGTCGGGCGCGGCAAATCGGGTGGGGCGCGAAGCGCGGGGGCAGGGTGCGCAGACGCTGCCGCAAATCGTAACGCCGACCCCGCCGCCGTCCGGGCAACCCAATGGGCCGGGATCCGTTAACGATGTTCCGCAGCCGTCCGGCAAAACGCCGCCCACGCCGTTTCCGAATGGCGTGCCCTCGACGGATAAAACCGGCGTCACAACCGATACAATCAAGCCGACCACGGTTTTCAACGACAAAAATGCGATTCCGCCCGGTCAGCCTTTGCCGACCGACCCGAATGCCATTCGCACTTTGAACGACGCGCTGGAAATCGCCTTTAATCGCAACCCGAACGTACTTATCGCTCAAGAGCGGGCATTGCGAACCACGCACACGGTTGACCAAATTTTGGCGTTGAAGAAGCCGCAGATTTCGGCCAGCGGAACCTATACGCGCCTCTTAAACAGTTCGTCGAACGCGAGCGCGGCGAGCGGCGGCGGTTTGTCGCCCGCGCAGGTCACGAACCCGTTTCAGGTCGGTTTGACTTCGACCCCGCCCGGTTCCACCCCGATTTCGCTTTCGGGCAGTAGCGCGACCGGTGGCTCGGCGGGAGCGACCTCATTGGGTACGGTCGGTCAAACCGGCGCGACAAACACTGGCTCAACAACGACAGCCGCCGCAACCCGCGCCGCGCTACCCGGTGAAACCGGCGAATCCCGCCAAACGACGGGAACCGGCGGGGCGGGCAGCGGCGGCACGGGAACCACGACGCCGGGCGGAAGCACGGGCGGCGGCAACACGAGTGGCGGCGGAACGACCACTACCACAACCAGCAACAACTTCGGCACGCTGAACACGCTGACGAACCTTAATGTCGCGTCGGCCCGCGTGACGGTCGCCCAGCTTATCGACTTGACCGGCATCGTGCGCACGGCAGAACAAATCGGGCAGCTTGAAGAAGCCTTGACGCGCCTTGAACTTGCCCGTACCCGGCAGGAAACCGCGCTGCAAGTCAAAAACGGCTACTACAGCGTGTTACGGGCGCAAGCCTTTGTCGGGGTCAACGAAGCCGCCGTTTCGCAATCGGCAGAACTTTTGCGCGTGACGACGGCCCAGCGCGATGCGGGCGTCGCCTCACAGTTCGATGTTTTAAGGGCGCAAACCCAACTGGACAACAACCGGCAAGCCTTGATTTCATCGCGCAATCAGGTCGCTATCGCCAAAAACGCTTTCGCCAACACGCTTGGCATCGACCCGTCTACACCCGTCGCGCCGGAAATCCCGACCGTTCCGCCGCCGCCCGCTCTTGACGAGGAAAGCCTGATACAAACGGCGATCAACCAGCGCCCCGAGTATTTGCAGGCCGACATCAACGTGGTCAAAGCGCAAAAGAATATCAAATTAGCGCACCGCAACTTGGAGCCGTACGCCAACGTCGTCGCGGGCGGCGTGTACGACGGCACGTCCCGCTTTTTGCGGCAGCGTGGTTCGGCGGCGGTTGGCGTGACGCTGACCGTTCCGCTGTACGACGGCGGCGCGACACGTGCTTCGCAGGAAGCGGCCCGCACCGATGAGCGCGGCGCGCTGATTCAAAAAGACCAGTTTGTGCGGGGTATCAAGGCCGAAGTGCAGCAATCCGTGATTGCCGTCGGCGATGCCCGCGACCGCAGCGTCGCCGTTGCCGCGACCGTGACGCAGGCACAGGAAGCGCTCCGCCTCGCTAATGTGCGATTTCGGGCCGGGGTCGGTACGCAGCTTGACGTGAACGATGCCCAAGTCGCCTTAACGCAGGCGCAAACCAACCAAGTCAACGCGCAGTACGATTATTTGGGTGCGCTTGCCCGCCTTTCGCGCGCCGTCGGTAACCCGGAGTAGCTCTTTTTTACCGCGCCCAAAAAACGCGCAGAAAATCAAACCATGAAATGTACTAAGCCATCCGCCGTTTTGCTTACCGCGCTCGCGCTTTGTTTCGCGCTCGCATCCGGCTGCAACAAAAAAGGCGCGGAAGGAGATAAAGCGGGCGCGAAAGGTGGCGCGGCGGGGAAAACGCAAGATGCCGCCGCAGAAGCCACGCCCGTGCGCGTTTTGCCCGCCAAGCGCGAAACCGTAACCCGCGCCGTTCCCGTGACCGGCTCCATTTCCGCGCTGCAAACCGTGAACTTGTCGCCCAAAATCACCGCCAAAGTCACGAGTGTCATCGCCCGTGAAGGCTCGCGGGTTCGGGCTGGGCAAATCGTCGTCCAGCAGGACACCAGCGATTTGATGATCCAACTTCAGCAAGTCGCGGCGAGCGCGCAGGCCGCCCGCGCAAAACTTGCCCAAGCCCGCACATCAGCGAATCTGCAAATCACGACATCGAGCGTCGGTATCGCGGATGCCCAGCAGCAAGTTCGCTCCGCCGAGGAGCAACTTCAACTTGCCAAACGCCCGCAGCGGACGCAGGAAGTCAACGTCGCCCAAAACAACGTTGCCCAAGCGCAAGCCAATTACGAACGGGCGCAAGCCGACCGCAAAACGTACACGGCGCTCGTAAAGGAAGGGGCGGCGGCGCAAATCACGCTCGACCAATACACGACGCAGGAAGCCGTGCAAAAAGCCGCGCTTGCGTCCGCGAAAGAACAACTCAACATCGCGCAAACCGGCGGACGGAGCGAGCAGGTGCAAAGCGCGCAAACGACCCTCGTTCGCGCCCAAGCCGCTCTCCGTTTGGCCCGCGCCAACACGCAGCAGAATTCCGTTCGGCAGGACGACATCCGCAACGCCCAAGCCCTTGTCGCCCAAGCCGACGCACAGGTCGCCGCCGTGCGGCAGCAAATCATGGACGCATCCATCGTGTCGCCGATTGACGGAATTATTGCGGCCCGCCAAACCGAACCCGGTCAACTTGCCGCGCCCGGAACGTCGGTACTGCAAATCGTGCGTTTGCAAAACGTGTATTTCGAGGCCCAAGTGCCGGAAACCGATATTTCGTCGGTGTCGAGCGGCAAGCCCGTCACGGTGACGGTCGATGCCTACCCCGGTCAAAAATTCGAGGGGCGAGTCGCCAAGGTGTATCCAACGGCATCAACGAGCAGCCGCACCTTCCGCGTTCGCGTAGAAGTGCCTAACACGAGCGGCAGGCTGCGGCCCGGACTGTTCGCTCAGGGCAGTGTCGCGGCTGAAACGCGGCAAGGTATCGTCGTTCCCAAAGACGCCGTGGTGTCCGATGGTGAAAACGATGTCGTGTATACCGTGGAAAACAACGTCGCCAAAAAGCACACCGTCGAGGTCGGCATCCAAACCGACACGACAGCCGAAATTCGCAAAGGCGTGCGGGACGGCGATACGGTAATCGACGCCGGACAAAACGCGCTCCGCGACGGGGCCAAAGTGTCCATCAAACAAAACGAGCCGCAGCAGTCCGCGTCGGCATCCGACACCGCTAAAAACAACAGCGCGCAGTAAACGGAAAGCGTTAAAGAAAACAACCAATGGGATTAACCAATCTTGCCATCAAGCGGCCCGTGGCAATCCTGATGCTGATCGCCGCGCTCGTCGTGCTGGGTTTGCAGGGCTTGACCAAAATGCCCGCCGAACTCAACCCGCGCGTCGATTTCCCGACCGTTTCCGTGTTCACGACGTACACGGGCGCGTCGCCGTCGGAAATCGAAACCATTATTACCAAGCCCATCGAGGACGCCGTGTCCTCAGTGGAAGGGATTAAAAACGTCACGTCGGTTTCGCAGCAGGGTGTGTCCGTCGTGTCCATTGAGTTTTATCTGGGCACGAACTTGGACGTAGCCGCAAGCGACGTGCGCGAAAAAGTGGACGGCGTGCGCCGTTCGCTGCCGACCGACGCCGACGCGCCGACGATTTCTAAGCGCAATACGTCGAGCGACCCGATTTTGTATATCGCCATGAGTTCGTCGGCGGGGCGATCCTCCAAAGATTTGCGCGATCTTGCGAACCGCACCGTCAAAGACCGCTTGGGCCAAGTCCCGGGGGTTGCCGCCGTTATTATTACGGGCGGCGATACGCGGGAAATCAACGTTTCCCTCGACAAAAACCGGCTGGACGCCTACGGCTTGACCATTTCGGATGTCGCGTCGGCCATTAAAGCGCAGAACCTGAACGTGCCCACGGGCCGCGTCACCGAGGGGAACCGAGATTATGCCGTGCGCGTTATCGGCGAGTTCGAGTCCGCGCGGGAAATCCAAAACCTGCGCCTCAATTTCCCCGGCAAAAATGGCTCGCCCGACCGGACGCTGAACGTATCCGATTTGGGCACGGCGACCGATTCGGTTTTGGAGCGCGTGGAAAACGCGACCTTAACGGGCCGCGCCGACCCGAAAGCCAAATTAGGGCAGGCCAACGATACGGTTTCGCTCGTCGTGCAGAAAACGTCGGAAGGTAACACGGTTCAAGCCGCCGAAGGCGTCAATAAACAATTGGAGGGCCTCAAGAAAATTATGCCCTCCGACATCGTGTTTACTCTTACGAGCGACCAAAGCGAGCGCGTCAGTGAAAACTTGGCCGACGTGGAAGCCACCCTTGTTATCGGCGCGTTTCTCGCCGTTTTCATCGTGTTCTTGTTTTTGCACAATCTGCGCGGAACTTTGATTGTCGCCCTCGCTATTCCGACCTCCATTATCGCCACATTCTTAGTGATGTACGCGCTGGGCTTCACGCTGAACACGATGACGCTCATGGGTCTTTCGCTCGCGGTCGGCATTTTGGTGGACGACTCCATCGTCGTGCTCGAAAACATCTACCGCCACCTTGCGATGGGCGAAACGCCGCAGGAAGCCGCACTGAACGGTCGCGGCGAAATCGGCCTCGCCGCTGTCACGATTACGCTCGTTGACGTGGTCGTGTTCGTGCCGGTCGCCTTTATGGGCGGCATCGTCGGGCAGTTTTTCCGCTCGTTCGGTATCACGGTCGCCACCGCGACGCTGTTCTCGCTTTTGATGAGCTTCACGCTCGCCCCGATGCTGGCCTCGCGCTGGTACAAAAAAGGCGAAAACGTGGAAGCCACGCACGGTTTGTTCGGCGCGATCAATCGCTTCTACGAGTTTCTGAACCACCAGTACCGCATCGCGCTTGGTTGGGCATTAAACCACCGGGGAACCGTTATTTTCTTAGGCAATATGTGCCTTGTTCTCGTCATCTTGTGGATGGCTGCGGCGGGTTCGGGCGCGAAAATGCTCCCGGTCGCGCTGGGTTTGGGGGCCGTCTTCGCCATCGTCGGTTTGCTTGCCTCATTCGTGAATATCGCTCGCAACCGACGCCCCCGCGAAAAAGGCGAGCGCCGCAACTGGGTCTTCGAGCCGCTGTTTGTCGGCGCGATTGCCGCCGGTGTGACGTTTGTCGTCGTGCTGATGGCCGGGCAGTTTGGCAAACCGCTGGGCTTCCGGTTCGCGCCCGGTCAGGATCAGGCGCAGGTCGCGCTCACGGTGGAATTGCCCGCCGGGGCCGCGCTCCAATCGACGACCCGTGTTTTGCAGCAGATCGAAGACCGCGTGCATGACATGGAGGACATTAAGTTCATCGAAACGTCGGCGGGGGCGTCGCGGGCCGGTGGTTTTCAAGGGGGCGGGCAGTCGGGCACGAACTACGGTTCCGTCCGCTTGACGCTCAAAGACAAATTGGGCCGCCTCGACCAAATGATATTTTGGAAAGACCATTCGGACTTGCGGAAACGCTCCGACGTGGAAGTTTCCGAAGACGTGCGTAAGCGCGTTGCCGATATTGTCGGGGCGACCATTCGCACGTCCGAAGTGTCGGGCTTCAACGGTTCGGCGGCTCCGGTACAAATCGAACTGGACGGCCCGGATTTGGACGAGTTGATCGTGGACGCCAAAAAAGTCAAGGCCGTGCTTGAAAAAACGCCCGGCGTAATGCTGCCCGATATTTCGTACAAAGCGACCAAACCCGAAGTGCAGGTACGGCTCGACCGCCAGCGCGCCGCCGACTTAGGGCTGTCGGTCGCGTCTGTGGCGCAGGGTTTGCGTGATGCCGTGGAAGGCAATATCGACTCCAAGTTCCGCGACAACGGCGAGCAGTACGATATTCGCGTGCAGTACGGCAAAACCGACCGGTCGCGTGTCACCGACGTGTCCCGCGTCATTGTCGGCAACCGGAACGGCACGCCGATTTACGTGTCGGATGTGGCCCGCTCTATTCAAGGAACCGGCCCGACCGAAATCGACCGGAGAAACCGGCAGCGCCAAATTACGGTGTCCGCCTACCTTGCGCCGGGCCTCGTCATCGGCAATATGCAGCAGCTCATCAATCCGCAAATCCAAGCGCTCGATTTGGGCAACGCTTCATACCAATGGCAGGGCGAAGCGAACACGATGGCCGAAGAAGGGCAGTACATGATTGCCGCCCTCGGCCTCGCGGTTCTGCTCGTTTATATGTTGATGGCGGCCTTGTTCAACAACCTGCTGTACCCATTCATCATCATGCTGACGATTCCGCAGGCGCTTGTCGGCGGCCTCTTAGGCCTTTTGATTGCGGGCGTGCCGCTGTCGATTATCGCCATGATCGGCGTCATCATGCTAATGGGGCTTGTTACTAAAAACGCCATTCTTTTGGTGGACTACACGAACACGCTCCGGGCACGCGGTTTCCGCCGCGAAGACGCCTTGACCGAAGCCGGGCCGACCCGTTTGCGCCCGATTCTGATGACGACATTGGCCCAAATCTTCGGCTCGCTTCCCATCGCACTCGCGCTTGGCAGAGGCTCCGAATTCCGGCAGCCGCTCGGCATCGTGATTATCGGCGGCCTTCTGCTGTCGTCGCTCTTGACCCTGCTGGTCATTCCCTGCACCTACACGGTCTTCGACGATATTTCGGGCTGGTTCGCGCGCCGGACGTATCGCCGCCGCCCCGACATGGACGCCGTGCTGAGCGACCCGCCCACCCTCACGCGCCCCGAAGCCAGCGTTGACAAAATCATGTAACGCTTGAAGGAGAAACCAAAAAAGCCCCCGCTAAACACGGGGGCTTTTTTGATGTCGGGGCAACGCTTTTTAGGGTTTCAGTTAATCACTATCGTACCGCCGCCCGAGCCGGGGAAGCCACCACCTACTGTCGCGCCGCCTGCAACAACCGATACCTCAACGGTGGCAGATTTTGTCGGATCGGACACGCTGGTGGCGACGACGTGAAAGGTTCCCGGCGCGTTCGGGGCCGTATAAACGCCCGCACTCGTTATTACGCCGCCGGCATCGCCTTCGGTAACCGACCATTGCACCGTGTTGTTCCCATCGGGGGCGTTGGAAACCAGTGCTTGAAAGGTTAACGACGCGCCGACCGGCACGGTAACTGTGGGCGCGGGTGACACGGTTACCGCCACCGGTAGCGGGGTTGGCGTCGGTGTCGGCGCGACGGACGGAGTGGGAGTCGGTACGGGGCTTGTCGTTGGGGTTGGACTGGGCGAAGGCGCGGGATCGCTTCCTCCGCCCCCACTGCCGCATCCCGCCATAAATCCGGCACAAGGAAGGAGCAGCACGAAGGCCGCCAGCGCAACTTCGGGGCGCACGACGCGAATTAAGCGACGTATCATTTTTGCTTCTCTCCTTTATTGACCCAGCGGCGAAACGGATTCCCACGTCGGCCCGACCCGAAGTTCGTCGTATACACAAAACACGCTTCCGCTGTAACTGATGCCGGTCACCAAATCCGAAGCGTTACGAGAAACGGTTTTTGTTGCATTGGGCGTAGCTGGCAATGCCTGACCCGGCGTAGGGTTTATGAATAGATTGTAGATGACACTGTTGCTGGTAAAGGTTGCGCGCACGACGAGAAAGTAGGTTGTATTAACCTGCGGCGTGACACCAGCGGACACGAATCCTCCGGTTCCTTCGCGTTCAATGCCGAACTCGGCAAAATCACTACTTTTTCCAAAATACTGCCCGTAGATAACGATGCCAAAGTAGGTCGTTGGGTAGCCGCCACTTACCATTTCCGGCTTGAGCAGCGTGGAAAAATACGTGGTCGTTCCCGGTGTTCCGATAACGGTATTCCATTTGCGGTCGTCGCCGATTCCGATAGACGAGGTCGGGCGCATCGAATTCCCGCCGGTCAAAAGCCTGCCGAAGGTAAGCGTTCCATTATTTATCGCGGAAGGCGGTGCGGAATATGCCCCGTGGTAACTCCACGCAGTTGACCAATCGCCCGTGCCACCGTTTTGACCGGGAAGCCCTGCTCCTGCGGTATAGTCGAAACCCTCGTAAAGAAGCGGCGGGTTCGCGTTGGGATCGATAACCGATGCGGCGAGCGTACCGGCTTTTCCCGATTCGATTTCCGTTGCCGTGATGGTTGCCGAACCGACTGCGACGCCTGTCACCAATCCGGCGGCGTCCACCGTCGCACTGGCCGGGGCGCTGGATGTCCAAGACAGGGTGCTTGGACTAATCAAAACGACTTCTCCGGCGGCGTTTTTCGCGGTTGCGGTCGCGGTGATTTTTTGCCCCAGTACCAAATTCGCCGTCGCTGGGGAAACGGTGACTTCTGAAATGGTGCTGGCAAGCGTTAGAGAAATCGGGGTGACTTGACCCGCAACAATGACAGCGGCGGTTTGCGCGCCCGCCTGCGCAACCCCGGTTCCGTCAGCGTTTGGCAGCGCCGAAGCCGCAACGGTCAGCGGGCCGAGTGGCAAACGATCAAAGGAGGCCGTCGCCGTACCGCCATTTTGTGGACGTACCAAAAGCGCATCGCCGAATAAGCGTGTGCCGTCCGTCGCGGTGAGCCGCACGTAAATACTGTTTGCGGCAAAAGGAATAAGGCGCGAGTTCGCCGAGGCAGGCCATCGCACGGAAAGCGTCGCTTTGCCGGTCGCGGTCGAAGTTGGGGCCGTTGAAACCGGGGAGGGGGACTGCCCGCCGCTCGAACCGCAGCCGGACAATAAACCGGAAATGAGCGTGAAAACCAAAAAAGAAAAAACAATCCGCCGCTGATTATGTATCATCAACACCTTTGTACCTCCGTCGGCTGTTGCTGCGGATTGTACGATACAACCGCAGAATATGTCAAACGAAAGCATTGTCAGACAACGATACACGATTCCCAAAAATACACTTCTTTTACATGAGGCAGTCATAGTATAATGAAGACCAATCGAAAGCGGTTGTAAAGGTGGGTTTTTCGATGCGTGAGGCTTTATTGTTGGCGGGGGCGGTTTGGCTGGCGGCGGGAAGCGGGAGCGCGCGGGCGCAAACCAAAGGAAAAAAGCCGCCCGTACCGAAACTAAACACGACCGAGTTTCCCGACGGCACGGGAACGATTGGACTTCCCGCTGGGTGGCGGCTTGACGGAGCCTACCGGGGATCCTGCGGCTGCAAAAGTGACAGCGGGGCCGGACTGATGATGGGAATGGGGACGCCGATTTTGCGCCCCGACCATCCCGTCGCCCAAATGCTCGAAACGCCCCCCAATATCCCCCGTGCGAAGGTGGGTGATTTAGGCGGGGCCATCCGTTCTATTTTGGAAAAAAGTGGCTCGCGCGTCAAAAGCCTGCGGTCGCGGCCCGCGCCGGTGGCATCGCCCGGCGTTCCCGCACTGTACTATTTGTACGAATACCAAAAGCCGGACGGTAAACTGTTTAGTGCGCTGGGCTATTTTTCCACATTGGGCTACCCGGATTCGTCGCCGTACTGGCAGCTTTACTCGTCGTATGTTTTCGCGCCGTCCGCGACCTTTATGCGCGATTTGCCGACTATGATGGCGGTTTGGAATACGTGGCGACCCAATGGCGCAAAGCCCAAAGCGGGTTCGGAAAGCGCGATGCTAGACGCCGTTTTGGCGGACAACGCCAAACGCACCGACGAAACCATGAAAAACCAGCGCGAAAGTTTTGAACGAATGCAGGAAGCGTTCCGCAAAACCATCTAAATCGGTTAGTTCGTGCTGTCAAAAAGCCACGCGATGCGTGGCTTTTTGCTTTTTTGTGCTATGCCGGGTTGTTTTCGATTTTGCGCACGTCACTGTAAATGCGGCGGGCGAAACTTTGGAATTCGGCAATGTCGAATGGCTTGGTCAGCAGCATATCCACGCCGGATACATAGGCTGAGCAAACCGTAACGTTGGTTTCTTCTTCGTTGCGCCCGCCGTTCATCAGCACGAAAAGGGCGGTCTCGCGCGTGCTTTTTCGTCCCCGCAAAAGCGGAATATACTCGAACACGGAGCGCCCGTTGATCCATTCGTCCAGCACAAGAAGTTTGTT
>CAXTBP010000165.1:0-12206 GCA_964241985.1 uncultured Armatimonadaceae bacterium
CACCAACACAAGCCACGTTCTCAACACCCCGTAGTGCGCCCGTAGTGTGACGGGTTTAGCGCCGCACTCGCGGACTGTGCAGTCATCAAAAACTCCCCGCTCCAAATGGAGCGGGGAGTTTTTGCTTTTCCTTATCGAACAAGAAGCGTGGCGAACGAAAAGACAACCGTCGCTCCTGCGGGTTCTATGGGGTCGCGTCCGCCAGCGATACGCCGGAAGGGGACATAATATAAACGGTCGCGCCGCTGCCCAGCTTCTCGCGGGTCGTCTCGGCAAGATGCTTTGCATCTTCCGGCGCGATATGGCTGGCGACCGGGGCGGGCAAGTAAAAGTGGAAAACATCCACTTGGTTTGGGGCGACCCGTGAACGAATGCCTTTTCGCGCCATACGGCCTGCAACTTTTCTGAACCGTTTCGCGGACACGCTACCGGTTGTGGCGGTACTGGCGCTTGCGCTTCCATGCGGCGCACTGCTGTTGAAAAAGAAATATGAGACGAGTATCACCGTAAGCGCGATGCAAGTGGCGACAGTGCCTGATTTTATCTTTTTGCTTTCCATATAAACCTACTACCACTCCACAGTGGGATTGGGTTCCGTCCGATCTTAAAAATGTGCCGGATTCTTTACCACCACCGGGAGTTCTTTATACGGAAACGGCCACTTTTTTTCCATGCCCTCGTTGAAAATCAAGTCCAGTTCGTCTTGTGACAGTTTCGTTTTTTTGACCAGTTGTTTCTTGTTCTTTTTTTCCAAGTCGATGAAAAAGGCAAAAGAGCGTTTGCGCAGTGCGGCATCGCGGGCTAAATCACGTCGGCTGGGATTTCTTGGCAAGCGCACCAAAGGAAAGCGTTTATCGGATGCTATCTCGGCGTTCGCCGATGTCATCCCAATTTCCCAATAAATGCGCTGTCGTTCTTTTTCCGGCATCGGCCCCGGCAAATAGTCTGGCTTGGCCTCAGAAAACGAAGGGGACGGATTCGTTTGTTGAAGCGGCGGATTGGTTCGTGGGCGATGATACGGCCTGTCGGCGATTACAGAACGAATGACCGCTATGAGGATTATCGCTACTGCCGCGCTGCCCCAAGCCCCGTAGGTGCTTGTTTTCCGAGACTGCGACGCCTTTGCCGCTGCGGAAGCGGTTGTGGCGGCGGTTTGCTGGGCAATAGCCTCAAATCGGGCGGCGAAAATCGGCTGCAGATCCGGGAGGGCGTCGGCCCGTGTTTGCTTGCCGGTCGCGGTGTTTATCACGGGCGCGTACGGCTCGACATAACCCAACTGCGCCCATTCTTTGAGCCTATCCAAGTCGGCGGGATGCAAGTTGCCATCGGAGCCAACATAGCGGTACATGGCGTTTCTCACTTTCTGTTAATCATTTTACATGACCTGAGTGAGAATTACGTTTTGCGTTATTTTGCGGCAGGTACAGGGTGCGATGTCATAAAATGAAAACGGCCCTTGACAAAAATATCAAGGGCCGTCAACAAATACCAACCAATGGAGATAAGCGGGATCGAACCGCTGACCTCTACAATGCGAATGTAGCGCTCTCCCAGCTGAGCTATATCCCCAAACCGGCGTATTCTGCATTCAGCACGCAACGCCAACGGAAAATATACTATCACGCTTTCATTGGAGCGTCAAGCCGTTTTGCGCGTCGGTTTTGCCATTGTTGCCACGCGAACGGCGGCAGCGCAATACAAAACCAATCCCAAAAAAATCCCGACACATAGCCCGCGCCCACGTCCGATGGATAGTGCTGCCCCAAATAGATGCGCGAAAATCCAACCAAAACGATGAGCGCGCCGCCCACTGCGTAAATGCTGTTTTTCCTTTTTCGCGTTTTTTGCTGGCGGGCGAGGAAATACGCGGTCAATCCATACACGACGACCGCGAAAAACGAGTGCCCGGACGGGAACGAATAACCGAGCGGCGCGAAAATCGCTTCGGGGCGCGGGCGATGAAACACGGCTTTCAAACCCGACACGACGCCCGCTCCGGCAACATCCGCCAAAAGAAGCGTCAAAACCGCCGCCCGTTCTTTGCGCCATAAAAAATACACGAGGCACAAAAGCAGCACAAGGGGCTGCATTTTCGGCCCGGCAACAAAGGTGAGCACTTCCATAACTTCTCGAATGCCCGCCATTTGATGCGCGCCGAAGTAATTGAGCACGATGGTATCACATCGCGTCAAACGGTCGTTGTGATGGATTTCGGCGGAAAAGCGGGCGAATACGGCAAGTGAAAGGAGCGCGCACACAGCGGCGATGCCCGCCCGCGTCAAAAGAAACGCGAAGGCGCGTCGTGCGTCGAAACCCTTATGCATTTCCCTCACATTCCCGGTTTGGTGAAAACGTAACCGTTTTATACCGCCACGGTAATTGTGCGGTCTATTTTTCGGGGCGTAAACTGCCGATTTAAGAAGCAGAATGAAACTTCGATTGCTGCTTACCGCGCCCCCTTTTTTCCGCGCGCCCATTCGCCCGTCCCAAAAACGCCGCGCGTACAACGGTCGCGCCTTCAACATGGTTGAAATGATGGCGGCGCTGGGAATTTTCGCGCTAATTTTGATGCTGTTCGCCGCTCTATTTCCCGTGGCGACGCGGGGAACCGGTGAAGCGCGGGCCTATGCGCAGGCCGCGTTTTTGTGCCAGCGCAAAATCGACCAATTGCGTCAGGGCGGGTACAGCCGCTTGAACGCAACCAGTCTCAAAGCGCTGGGTGTTATCGACACCACATCCAACAGCGATGGAACGTACAGTTTCAATATCGTGGACGATTTGATTGACAACGGAACCGCCAAAGGCTACTTCTCGACGGGAACCGTTTCGTCGATTAGCCTCAAACAGCCGCTCACTCAACTTGGCACGTCGGCCCCGCCCTTGTCCCGCGCCGTTTTGGTGACCGTGAAAATTTCATGGCCCGGCGGCGGTTTTCACGGCGGTTCCTTTGAAACGCACACGATTATCTCGTCCCAATAGTTTTATTCCCGTCGTTCGGTTTACATCCCTTCCAAAAGAACAAACCCCTATGCGCTTTTCCCATCCTTTCCCTCCGCTTCGCACGCTCCGTCGCAGATCGTCTTCGGCACGAACGTCGCGCGCGGCACGAACGTCATGTGCGGGCTACTCGCTCATCGAATTTATGGCGAGTGTTTCGGTTTTCGCCATCATTATTGCGGGAACGACCGCTCTTTTGGTGATGCTGCTCCGAATGTGCAACAACCTGACGGCGGGCACAATGTCGGCAATCGACGCATCACTTGCCATCGGGCGCGTCGCCCAAAACGTGCGGCAGGCGCAAAAATTCGACTTGATGATTCCTGAAGAGGGCTACGGGACGACATACTATGCGCCAAATCCAAGCAGCACATCCAACATCGTCGTAACGGGCGTTCGTATTTACGCGCCCAGTGCGGCGTCCTCGACCATTATCGCGGTCGGCGGAACCTCGGGCAACGTGACGCTCGCGGGCACGTCCGCCCTCGCCAATCCCAAAGAGACCGGGGCGACCCTCGATTTTTACCGAAGCGACACGAGCGGCAATCCCGCGCCCACGACGGGCACGTGCTTGTGGATGAAGGGAACCGAAAACGGGCTTGCCGTCAATCGCGCCCTCGTCAAAACGGTCGCCCCGGCGTGGAACGCCGTGCAGTTCGTGCAGCCGTACATGGCGGACGGAACCACGCCGCTCCCCAACGCCGTTACGATCAAACTGACGTGCGCGTATTACAGCCGCATCAACGGTTCCGTGTCGTCGGACAGTGGTAAAGGCGGCGTCACACAGGTGACGGGCGAATGTATTTATCTCCGAAACCACGATCCCAACGGCGTCACCTCGACCGGCGCGCAGGGAAAATCCCTTCTTTAATCGTTTTCGTCGCTTCGCTTTTTCAAGTCATTTATGCTCATGCCGACCTTATCTTCAACTCAATCACCCTCGCCTTTGCGGCGGCGTCCGTTGCGTAAAACGCAGCGGGGCTTGTCGCTTGCGACCATGCTGGGATTTTTAGCGATTATGGCGCTTGTGGGCGGCGCGGCCCTCGCGCTGATCAACACAAGCCTGCGCGTCGCGCGCCGTCAAATCGACGCCACCGAAGCCCTGAACATGGCGGACGGGGGCGTAGACCTCGCGTACACATGGCTGACAATGCAGGATCCGCCGCCGCTTGCCGCCAACCTGCAAAACATGACCACCTTTTTCGGTACGAACGGAACGATCAACGCGCCGTTCGGACAAACGGGCACGCAGCTTGTGGTGCGAATCCGCGCCGATGCGAACAATCCGTCGGCGACGCAAAAACGGTATTTGGTGGAATCCAAAGGAACCATGCCGTCGGGAGCGACCGTCATTGTGCGCGCTTATTTGCAGCAGGTTTCGTTTGGCAAGTATGCGTTTTTCGCCGATACGGACGGGGCGGGCTTTTGGAACTATACGAGCCACTTTGAAGGCCCGTTCCATTCCAACGACAGCGACGGTTTGCCGACAACGATTCGCTGGAAAAGCGACGCGCAGGCCGACCCGATGTTCCAGTACTTAGGCCCGGATGCGTTTTCCGTGTCCGGCGACCCGCGCTGGTGGAAAGACACGCTGTACAACACCGTTCCGCCGTCCAGCGCCGCCGATTACAAGGCCATCGCCGCCGGGGGGCAGGCCACCATGACGATGGGCTACAAAACCGACGCGAACGGGAACTTTTTGACCGACACAAACGGCAAAAAAATCCCCAACTCGCCGTCGATTCCGCTTCCTACGACGAACTATGCCCAGCAATACGCCGCCGTCGGCTTGACCGCGCCCAGCCCGGCAAACTCCGCCCCACCGGCGGCAAGTATACCCACCAAAGACGGGGCCGGGACTACGCAGACGCAGGGCGTCTTTTATACCGTGGGTGGCGGATTGTATATCAAAACCCCAAGTCCGGGAAGCACATTGGCGGGCGATAACGACGTGGTTCTGCAAGTGGATTCCAGTGGGAACCAGCAAATCGTTGTGTCGCAAAAGCAAACATTGTTGCCCCGAGTGCAAACCGTAACTATTAACCCGGTTGCCAACACAACCACGATTTCGACCGTGTACAAAGGCAGCACGACGACGACGACCCAAACGGGCGTTCCGAACGGCATGGTATACAGCGACGGCAATATCACGAACTTGTCGGGAAGCATTGCCAATAACCGCGTGACCGGCAGTGGGACATCCGCGACGATCACAAACCGCTCCGCGATGACGATAACCGCCGATGTCGCCAGCGACCGTAACATCTACATCGCGGATGATGTGAAGTACGGTGTGACCCGCGATTACACCAAAAAACAGGCCCTCGACACAAACTATAATTTGTACGCGGGAACCCTTGGGCTTTTAGCCGATACGATTGTCATTCGCGCGGCGGCGGCTTCAACCCACAGCTACAACCTCCGTGTGGATGGTTCGATCCTTGCCACGAACACGTTTATGCCGGAAACATACAAAGGGACGGTTGGTTCCATGACACAGATGGGCGGTTTGATACAAAGAGCCTCGTCGGTTTTCGGTACGGTCAATGGTTCCGGTGTTATAGCGACGGGCTACGTGACGCAGTATCACTATGACAACCGCTTCGCGGATAACCCACCGCCGTTCTTCCCGACGACCGGCAACGATTACGACATCGTTTCATGGCAGCGCGTGACAAACACGCTTTAACCCGCGAACCGTGACAAACGCAAACGAACCCGGCGAGGAAAACTTTCCTCGCCGGGTTCGTTTTTGAAAACCAAATGGTTGGTTTCGGGTACAACGGATGCAAAACTAACTCCGAAGAAACGTAACAAATGGACACGCCAAATCCCAAAGCAACGCCCGACGAAAACGCCGACCATGAGGCCGTGAACGAACTAATTTCCGATATTGCGGGCGAGTTGCATCTCCATCTTGCGCGCGTTCAGGAGTTCATGGACGGCACACCGGAGTACCCGCCCGTCGAAAGCGAAGCCGAGCGCGTCCGATTGGAAGCACTGCGCGACGCTTTATCGAGCGCCGTGTGCGGCGTAGACGGCGTGTAGGCGCGGGCGCATCAGCGGCCCCGTCGGTTTCCGCCCGTGCCGTTTCCGTTGCCGCCAATGAGGCGTCCGCCCGTGCCGTTGTTGCCCAGTATGCCCACGCCGCCGCCGGGAAGTCCCGTGCCCGTTCCGCCCCCGAACGTCGGCCCCCCGGACGATTGACCCGCCCCTCCCACGCCGCCACCCCGCGTGCCATTAGGAAGCAAGGTGATGCCGAGCAACTGCTGGACATCGAAGGGATCAAGGTACGTGAGCGGAATCACCGCCAATTGATGTTCGTTGTCGCCCGAGAAAACCGGCTCACTGTCTGTTGTTGACGCCGATTGCGGCGCGGGGGGCGGGGTAGGAAGTACGATACGCGGCTTGATCTCGTACACGCCGCTGCTGCGCGTATAGGTGAGCGGCGTGCTTGCCGAGCGCAGCACGAGCTTTAGCACGGTTTCAAAGGGTTGCTCGGTTACTTTGAGCGTGACAAACCCTTGCACGCCGGGGGCAATCGAATAATCCAGTTTCGCCTCTTGAAAAAGCTGGATCAAAACTTGGCGCAGGGGCGCGTCCCGCACATCGAGCGTCACGGTCGGGGCGGCGTTACTGGACGGCGCGGGCGGATTGGACGGCGGCGTGCCCGCCTGCTGGGCGAACGCAACCGAAGGCGCGAGGGCCGCAGACACCACGCACGACGCGGCTATCAGGGTTCCAAACAAGGGCAGTTTCACGAAATGGTTTCCTTTCAAGCCACCGGTTTGTGTTCATTGCCGTGGGCTTTGCTTTGGGATGGTTTCGCGTGTTTAGAGCGATTGTGCGGCGAGCTGCTTCAAAAACGAAAAGCACTCTGTTAGATAACAGAGTGCTTTTCGCTTTTCGCAAACGCGCTTCGGATAAACAACCGCGTTCTGCTAATTTTTTGATTTATTTGGTAGTTGCAGGGGATCCCGGGCCACGCCTTGCTCCGGCATCATCTTCTGCTGATGGAGGGGGGGCTTTTGACGCACCCGTTGCCGCAGGCGGAGCAGTAGTTGTAGGGGGTGGGGCTACACCGTCTTTATTACTACTGTTGCAACCTGCTATGAGCAGGAAGCTCAACAAACCAAACACAAATAAAACTTTTCCGCAAACGGAATAGTTCATTTCTTTCTTCGCTTTCTGGTCTTTCAAGAAAATACACCCCCTTTACCGCATGGGGGTGTATTGATGTAATCGCTCAGTGCGTTAGCAGAGCAAATCGGAAACTACGGTGAGCAGGCGATGCCCGATTGTGCGGCTCGCTCCGCCCGTTCTTGCGCCGTAACACACATATAAGTCGCAACGGTACAACGCGCTTTGGCAAGGTCGCTGTACCCTCCAAGAGTTGCGGGAGCCGGTTCAATCATATTGCCGTTCATCCATTTGGCATGACCATCGCAGAAAACATAGTTCGCGCCACCATTGTGGCGATACGGTCGCTGTCGTCCCGTTTGATACCCGCCCGCCCGCGACATAGGATAATCCCCAAGTGATTCATAGTAGCCTGCCGCATAATATGGGTTCGAGGTTAAGCCGTCAGGGCCGGTTTCCGTAACGAAAATGGTGGACGCAGGCTTTTCAAAGTCTTGTTCAAAATGGTACATGAAGCAACCAACTCCAGTATGAGTTGGCGACGTGTTTTTATCTACCCCATAGTATTGGGTGTAGCCAAAGCTGACACCGTAGCTTCGCATAGGGACGTTCGCTGCCAGTGCTTTAGAATATGTTTTATCGGAATCCAAGCTTGGACACGTCCAGAGTCCAGTCCATGACGAAGCAACGCCTGTTGGGGGATTCAAATTACCACTTTTAACATAAGGGAAAAGTTTCGCATCCCAATATCGGGAGGGTGAATCGCCCGCGAGTTGGTTGCAGCCTCTATCATTATTTGCATCTGTTCCCGTAGGAGGCCAGCCCTCGTTCCATGTCGGATAGCCACCGTCGGCGTCTTGGGCGTACATTAGAAGCGCCGTGCCCATCTGTTTCATGTTAGACAGACAGGACGTTTGCCGGGCTTTACCCCGCGCTTGGGCAAAGACAGGGAACAAAATCGCCGCAAGAATGGCGATAATGGCGATAACGACGAGCAACTCAATGAGCGTAAACCCTGCCGCGCGTTGGGCAGACCCGCGACGATTACCGCGAAACGAAGTGAAAACCATAACCGTAAACCTTCCTTGAACCGGAAGCCAAAGGCGGTGCGGCCTGAACGAACCGCAGCAAAATGGCAAGATTATTGAGAAAACCGGGAGCACTATTGCCTGCGAGCGTACCCGCGCGGCCCCATTGCGCAAGCGGAAAAGGCAGAGTTAATCACTCGCGCACGGCATTGTTGATGCGAGATAATGAAGGAGTATAAACTATTTTTTCGTTCGTGTCAAATAAAGCAAAAAGCGCGACCTACAAGGTCGCGCTTTTTGTTCCGTTATGCCGAGGGAGTTAATTATCGCTGCAAGGATAGCCCTGAGTATTTGCCGTGTTGCGATGGGAAAGACGTTCCTTCGCTGTCGAGCCAAACCGTGTCCCCCAGATGCACTGTGCTTTAGCTACGGTCGCGGCGGGGATAGTGGTAAACGGAGGGGAAGGGCAGGGATACATATTTTGCATCGTTTCCCATTTGGCGTGCCCGTCAAAATACACATAGTTCGCGCCACCATTGTGCGCTTCCGGGTTTTCTCGGGTTACGGGATTTGTGCGAGGATTGTTGCGGTATCGCTCAATGCAGTACTGAAAGTCGAAGTAGACGCGGCCCAAGCGGCCCCCCGTACCGCCATCACCGACGAATACAGTCGCCGCAGGTTTTTCCAGATCGCTTTCGTTCACATAGCGGTAAGTGTATTTGCTATTGGGATCCGAATCGTAGATCCATCCCATACTAACACCATACGTGCGTTGTGTATCCGAACCTTGCCATGAAGGACATCGCCATACGCCACCAGATTGGGGGCTTGTTGTTGTCGCTGTCGTACCGCTTTTCACATACGGCTGGAGTTTCGCGTCCCAATACCGGTCGGAGGTATCTGAACCGAGTCCAGCGGCGCACGGTTCACTGACTGCCGCCATACCGTTGCAATACCAGTACTCCGACCATGCAGGGGTTCCACCATCATAATCTTGAGTGTAAAGGAGAAGCGCAGTACCCATCTGCTTTGTGTTGGAAAGGCAGGCGGTTTGGCGGGCCTTTTCCCGCGCCTGTGCAAACACAGGAAACAAAATTGCCGCAAGAATCGCTATAATGGCGATTACAACAAGCAACTCGATTAACGTAAAGCCACGACGAAATTTCATAATAGATCGGTATTCCTTACCCGTTCAAACTGACAACGCTGTGGCGCTTTCAACGCACACCGTAATTAAGGACACGGCTTATCGTTTGCTCGTTAGCCGCCTTTTTTCTCATTCTGCATTTGCTGCAATTCTTTTGCAGGGTCTGCAGGCGCTCCACCCACGACACCGCCCGGCTGCGGTGAGGCGTTTTTGGCGGCTGGTGCTGACGGAGCCTTTGTGTCATCGGCTTCTTTTTTATTGCATCCGGTGAGAAAAGTTCCGGCGAGAAGAGATAAAAGAAGCAGAAGGTTACAACTCAGATATTTGATTTTTGTATCAGCAAACATTCCAATCCTTTATCGGAACGGTTTTCAGAAAAGTCAGAGCCTGAAAATACATCAGGTGAGTGCCCGCACTTGTGCGACACCTATTAAGCAGTGTTGACAAAGTATAAGTTATATTACATAAGGTGTCAAGTTGGTATACACCACGTCCTTAAAGGGACGCAGGATGGGGTATCATATTCGGTGAAATAATAAGCAAATTTCCCGGTCTTTACGCGCCGGTTCGTTTGTGTTTGAAGGACTTTTTGATCATGGCTGAAACTCCCGGCGCGCCGCGCCTGACCGATCCGCTTCCGCATCCCGGCCCGCAACTCACCGCGTCCGGCACGCCCGTGCCGGACACCGACCACGCCGAAGTCGATTTGTTCCGACGCGACCGAGGCGCAGTGGGCAATTTGCTGGAAGCGCTGCTCAGTGAAAACCCGTACCGTCTCAACTTTTTGAAACTCATCGGGGCTGGGGCGCTGGCGACGTTCATTTTCACGGCCTGTTGGTATCCCATCTATTTCTCTTACGGCAACGAATCCACCAACTTGGCGCTCATTTTGGGTGCTATTTTGTCGCCGCGTGAAGCGGCAGCGATTCCGGGAGGGGCGTTGGGGCCGGGTCTGGTCGCGCTGCTCATCGGTATCGTGATCCACCTTTTCGTCGGCATTGGGATTGCCTCAGCCTACGCGGTCGTTTTGCTCATCATTAAGCAGCAAAGCAATGCGGGCAAAGGGATGATTTTCGGCATCCTTGTTGGAACCGGCATGATGGCATTCGTGTTGCCGTTTTACCTCGGCCTTTTGGCGCGTTTTCACCCCGCACACTTAGCGTTCGATAACGCGGACGTTGCCCTGAACCAAATCGGTACAGGGAATTTGGGCTGGGGGCCAATGACGGTCGCAATCCTCGCGCACACCGCCTTTGGCTACGTGCTGGGTTCCTTTTACCGGCACAAAGTCAGCATGGACACGGTGACCGATCCGTCGGCCTTTGACGGCTACAATCCCGCTGCAGGCGGCGTTCTGCAAACCGCGCACTAATAAATATGCCCCCCTGCCCCCCAATAAGGGGGGTTCTGAGTGAGCTGCCGATACCGCAAATCTCGCGTCTATCGGTGAGGGCATTTTCAGAGCCCCCCATTATTGGGGGGCAGGGGGGCCTCAAAAAAAACGCCCGGCTTGATCATCAAGCCGGGCGTTTTTTGGTTGTGGCAAAGCCACCGGTTACATTTTGGGGGACGGCTTGGGCGACGGCATCATTTTGCCTTTAGGGGCCATTTTGCCCTTGCCCATCATTTTGCCTTTGGACTTGTCCATCTTGCCCATTTTTCCCATCTTGCCTTTGCCCATCATTTTGCCGCCTTTAGGCATCATTTTGCCCATTGGCGTAGCGGACGGTTTGGGGGTGGGGGCTTGCGCAAAAGCGGCGGCGGAAACACACAAGCAGGTCGCGGTGGCGACAACCGAGGCGGTAAACGATTTGACGTTCATTGAGATAAAACTCCTCCGGGAATGGTTTCCCGAAGCCATAGCGGATTCCCTGCCGTTGTTAGTTCCCGCGCGGAAAATTATTTGTCGGGAGTTTTCCCAGTGTGGGGAGGGGTTTCACTTTGCGGCGAACCGGACGCGAGTATACCGACAACGGGCAGCAAATCACGGATGGGCATTTGTGCGACCGCGATCAAGCGGTCATGGTTTTGTGTCCACGCCACCGCACTTTGGGTGCGCGTTTCCTGCGTCCACGCCGCACGCGGCGAAGCGCCATTTTGGGTGGTGAACGTCGCCGATTTCCAGCCGGACGCGCTTTGTAAAATAACGTTGTTGTTTTGCCGCACCGCTGCCTCTGCGGGCTGAGCCGTAGAGGCTGCTTTGTCTTGCGCCGCGCCTCCGTTGTTAGTGCTTTTGCCAAGCGGCGTGACGAAAACCGAAATCGCCGACGCGCCGTTCGTGTACGTCAAATGCGTCGTGCCGCTTGCGCCGCTGTTTCCGCTGGACAAATTGCGGTGCTTGGTCGCGTCCTCCAAAACAAAATCGCGGGCCTGAACGGCAAGATGGACGCGCCGTGCGGCGGCTACGGCATCGCGTCGGGGTTTGCGTCGCTTGCGAAGGGCGGGATGGTTCGTATCGAGGATGCGCGTTCCCTCGACAATAGACGGGGCGAACTCATTCTCAGCCACGATGGGGGAAAACTCGACCTGCGTCATTTCCACGCGCCGCCACGGCTTGCCGCGCGTATCATACCGCTCGGTTTGCAGTGCGCGGCCTGTTTTCGTATCGATCCAGCGGCGTTCCACGACCGCGCCGTTGGGCGCGGCAAGCAAATCGAGAACGCGCGTGGGCCGTCCCGCCACGCTGTCGGCGTCCGGTTCAAGGCGCAACGCGCCGCTTGTTTCGGGTGGCGTATTTTCACCGCTTTGCGTCCCGCTTGCCGTATCGGTTTCGCCCGCGACCGACGACAAAAATCCGCTCGTAGGAACTGGCGCGGGCCGACGCAAAACGGTATTGTGATCCGGCTCGTACTGCCAAAGCGTCGTTCCGTCCGACAAAACGATGCGTCCCGACG
>CAXTBP010000166.1:0-12098 GCA_964241985.1 uncultured Armatimonadaceae bacterium
CCCAAGCAGAAAGGGACACGATCTAATCTATGGAACATCTTCCTTTTCGCCCGGTTGCGGCGAGCAGTTTCGCCGACGACGTAGACAAACTCTTTTTTGCGCTTGTCGGTTTGACCTTGCTATTCACTTTCATTGTCGCCGTCGCGCTGATTTTCCTTGCCGTTCGCTACCGACGCGGCAGCAATGTGGATCGGTCGCGGGCGGTGGGGCACAACACGCTCCTTGAAATCGGCTGGAGCGCGCCGCCGCTGTTTTTAGGTCTCGCCGTTTTCATCTGGGCCGCCAAACTGTTTTCCAACGTGTACAACATTCCGCCGAACGCCAAAGAGGTCTTTGTCATCGGCAAGCAGTGGATGTGGCACTTGCAACACGTAAGCGGTATCCGCGAAAATAACGAACTGCATATCGCGGTCGGCGAACCCGTAAAATTGACCATGATTTCGCAGGACGTGATCCATGCCTTTTACGTGCCCGAGTTCCGTTTGCAGCGGCAGGTTGAACCGGGCCGATACACCTCGTTCTGGTTCACGCCGACCCGCGTGGGCAAGTACCACATGTACTGCAATATGTACTGCGGTACGCAGCACAGCGAAATGGGCGGTTGGGTGTACGTTATGAGCAAGGGCGACTACCAAAAATGGCAGGCGTCCGGCGGCTCCAAGCCTGTCGCAATCGGCGGTTTGAACACGCCGACCGGCGGTTTGACGATGGCTCAGGCCGGGGCGTCGCTGTACACGCAGTATCAGTGCTCGTCGTGCCACAACGCAGAAGCCGTTCAGCGCGGGCGCGGCCCGTCGCTGGTCGGGATTTACAACAAATCACGGCAAATGGCCGATGGGCGTGTTATCAAAGCGGACGACGGGTATCTGCGAAACGTCGTTTTGCGGCCCAACGAATACGCGCTTGCGGGCTGGCCGCAGGGAATGCCCGGTTACAGCGGCGTGCTGACCGAGGAGCAAATTCTGCAAATTAACGCCTATATCAAAACGCTGGGCACGGGGCAAAAATTGGGCAACGCCGACGACTTTAGCGGCGAGTTGCAAAACACACAAACGGGCGGCGGCGGGGCCTTGCCGACGACCAACGCCAACGGTGAGCGACAGGGGCAGTTCGCACCCAATGCGAACGATGGCGGCAACGCAAGCCCGGACGCCCCGGCAGCCAACACAGACAATCAACAATGGCGGTATATGTACGGAGGGGAACAGTATTAAATGAGTGTAGGCACGATTGATGCCCCTTTTCCCGAACCGGAAAGCCGTCCGGTTTTGGTCGAGAAGGAAAACTATCTCAACACGCAGACCACGGTCAAATCGTGGCTGCTGACCGGCGACCACAAACGGATCGCCATGATGTATTTGGTTGGCATCTCGCTCGTCTTCGGATTGGGCGCGCTGGCCGCCGGTTTGGTGCGCTTAGAGTTGACGGCCCCCAAAGGCCAGATCCTTTCGAGCGAAATGTACAACCGTGTGTTTTCCGCACACGGCATTATCATGGTGTTTTTGTTCCTTGTGCCGTCCATTCCGGCGACACTGGGTAACTTTTTACTGCCTTTGATGATTGGGGCGCGTGACCTTGCGTTCCCCCGCCTCAACCTTTTGTCGTTTTATTTATGGATGGTCGGCGGCTTGATGGTTGTCGGCGCGGTCGCGTTCGGCGGCGTGGATACGGGCTGGACGTTTTACACGCCGTACTCGTCCATCTACTCGAACTCCAACGTGTCGGTTGCCATTCTGGGGATTTTCATCGCTGGGTTCTCGTCGATCGCGACCGCGATTAACTTTATTGTTACCGTTCATAAGATGCGCGCGCCGGGTATGACATGGTTCCGCCTGCCGCTCTTCGTATGGTCGATGTATGCAACGTCGGTCATCATCGTGCTCGGTACGCCGGTCGTCGCTATTACGCTCGCCCTCGTCGTCGTTGAGCGGTTGCTTGGAATCGGTATCTTTTCGCCGGAACTCGGCGGCGACCCCGTTTTGTTCCAGCACATGTTCTGGTTCTACTCGCACCCCGCCGTGTACATCATGATTTTGCCGTCCCTTGGCATTATCAATGAACTCATCGCAGCGAACACGAAAAAGCGCATCTTCGGTTACTCGTTTGTTGCCTTCTCGAACATCGCTATCGCCATGTTCGGCTTCATTGTGTGGGGCCACCACATGTTCGCCACGACGCAATCCATGTATTCGTCGATGGTCTTTTCGGTAATCTCATTCTTGGTTGCCGTGCCGTCCGCGATTAAGGTCTTCAACTGGATCGCAACCATCTACAAAGGCTCGGTCGAGTTTTCGGCCCACATGCTGTACGCGCTGTCGTTCATCGGTTTGTTCGTTGTCGGCGGCTTGACGGGTTTGTTCCTGTCGTCGCTTGCGATGGACGTGCACCTGACGGCAACCTACTTCGTGGTCGCGCACTTCCACTACATCATGGTCGGCGGCGCGCTGTCCGGCTTCTTGGGCGGCATTCACTTCTGGTGGCCCAAAATGACGGGCCGGATGTACCCGGAAGGGTGGGCCAAACTATCGGCGGGTATTACGTTCATCGGGTTTAACCTGACGTTCTTCCCGCAGTTCATCGTCGGCTATTTGGGAATGCCGCGCCGCTACCACTTCTACGCACCGGAATATCAAGTGTGGCACGTTATGTCGTCGCTCGGAGCAAGCGTGCTGGGCATCGGTTTGTTGGTTCCCGCCGCATACTTTATCTGGTCGCTCAAATACGGCAAAGTGGCGGGTGCGAACCCGTGGGGAGCGGTCGGTTTGGAATGGATGACGGATTCTCCACCGCCGCCCCATAACTTCCACGAAATCCCCATTGTCACGTGGGAAGCCTACGAGTATTCGCCGGAGTCCGCCGAAGAGGCCGAACTCGACCGCGAATCCATCGGAGCGCCGGAAGGGGCCGGAATAGGATGAGTTTACTCCGATTAGAAAACGCCGCGCCCGTGGGGCACAACCACGGGCACGCCATCCAAACCGTTTCGCACCAGTTTGAGGACATCGACCAGCAAAACGAATCCTATATCGTCGGGATGTGGACGTTCCTTGTGACCGAAGTCATGTTCTTCGGTGCGCTGTTCTTGGCGTATTCGGTGTACCGCGTGCTGTATTTCAGCGCGTACTTGGACGCCCACCGCTTTTTGGACATCAAATGGGGAACGATCAACACGCTCGTTCTTTTAACGTCAAGTTTGGCGATGGCGCTTGGCGTTGCCGCGCATCAAGCCGGTAAGAAAAAGGTCGTGATCGGCTGGCTGACGCTCGTTATATTGGCTTCGTTTGCCTTTTTGGGCGTCAAAACCATCGAGTATAGCAGCAAATTCCACGAAGGCTTGTTCCCCAACTCGCACTTCAATTACGCCCTCGCCAACGAAATGTACGCTGAAGAGCATCCCGGCGCGGTGCATGAAGGCGCGCACGGCGAAACCGTCGTGGAAGGCCAAAACGGCGAACCCGCCGTCACGTTCCAAGCGAAACCTGCCGTTGGCTTCAACACCGCCGTCGCCAGTTTGGACGGGACGGGCATTGCGCAGGCAACCGAATCAGCGGGTGCGGCGCAGGCACGGGCACGTTCCAACAAAGCGCAGTTGTTTTTCTGCCTGTACTTCATTATGACGGGCCTTCATGCGGTTCACATTATTGTGGGCATCATTTTGATGGCGTTTCTCGCGGTTATGCTGGCGAAAAACAGCCCGGTCGTGGAAGATTATATGCCGACCGAACTCGTCGGTTTGTACTGGCACTTCGTGGACATCGTGTGGATTTTCTTGTTCCCCATGATGTATTTGATTTCTTAGGATTTTTTTCATGACAACAGTGGTACATAGCGGCGGACACGGTAATGGACACGGCCCGGGCAACATTTCCGGCGGCCCGGAATCGTCGAATCATATCGCGCACATGCCGGTCGGCAAACTGTACGTAACGTATGTTCTGCTCCTGATTCTGCTCGGCATTACGGTCGGTCTGTATTACGTGGACTTGCAAAAGTTCATCCATTTCATTCCGGGCATCAACTTGATCGTCGCGCTGATTGTCGCGGTTATCAAGGCAAGCCTTGTGGTTTGGTTCTTCATGAACGTGAAAAACTCGACCAAACTGGTGTGGTTATGGGCTGGTCTTGGTTTCGTGTGGCTGCTCTTGATGGGCGGTATTTTCCTCGACTATGTGAGCCGCGCATGGGTTGACGCGCCCGGCTGGCAATAAACACGAACGTTTAACCAAAAACGCCGGGCTGTACATTGTACGGCCCGGCGTTTTTTGTGCTTTACTTAAATGAACTAACCCGAATAAGCTCCGCCAAGCGGCATTTTTTCCTCGTTGTCGGCTTCGTCTTCCGAAACGGCCTGCAAAACATTTCCGGCCTCCGAAGGCGAAACACTCAACGCCAAATCGGCCTGCGAAACGACGCCGATAACTTTCTTATTCTCGTCCACCACGGGAATTCGGCGCACTTGATTGGTTTCCATCAGTTCGCCGACGGCTTCCAAACTCAGGTCGGATGTCGCTGTAACAAGGCCCTCGCTCATGGCGTCGCGGGCCGTAGCGTCCAGCGGATTGTTGCCTTCGGCGAGAAGGCGCACGACAATATCGCGGTCGGTAATTATTCCGATGGGCGTCGGGTCGTCCTGCGACTGCACTACGGGAATCGCGCCGCAGTCGTGCTCGGCCATCATTTTGGCGACCTCGGCAATCGGCGTACTTGGCATACAAACGGCGGGGCTTTTCGCCATCACATCTAAAACGGTCATTCAATAATTCTCCGTACTTGGCGTACCCGTTTTCGCTTCAGGTTCACGCGCAAAAAAGCCCCGAATGGTTCGGGGCTTTTTTTGATTTTACTTACCGCGTGTTCCGCTGCGGCGGGGCATTGAGGGTGGCGGAGCGGCTTGCCGCGCGGGTGCGCCCCCGGAGTCGGGGAGCGGTGCGCCGTTTTCGTCCACGGCTTGCTGCGGTTTGCCCGCGTTGCGATACTGTTCCAAAATTTTAGCCGCTTCCGGCGAGATCGGTTTTTTCTTTCTTTCCAATTTGTTTCCCTTTCGTTTTGTTGCGCTTTTTCCATTTTACCCGCATTCGCGGATTTTTCGTGGGCAAAAGAAATCTACAAAACCCGCACGAAGAAACCGCCGGGATGGCGTTTGATCAGGTTCTTCATTTCCAGCAGGGTGGCGGCGACCGATGCTTGCGGGCTGGAAAGGTTTGCGGCTTGACTGGCGTCGTCTAAATGCCGCGCCGTTAGATCGAATTGGGCGAGGAGCGTGGCTTCGTCCGGCGATAAGTTGGTCGGCATCGGCGGCGGCGCTTGCGGAGCGGGCGCATCGCTGTTCGACGGCGCGCTTTCCACGCGGCGACGGCTTGGCGCAGCAGAAACGTCTTGCCCGTTTAGTTTTGCGTTTTCGGACGCGGCGCGGTTGTTAGGAAGCGTGGGTTCCGTTTCGTCGAGACGTGCGGGTAGGCCGAGGGCTTGGAAAATGTCGGCGGTGGAATCGGCGAGGCCCGCACCGTCTTGAATGAGTTTGTGGCAACCCTGAGGAGATCGCCTACATCAGCCGGTCGCTGAAACTCCTCGCAGGTGAATTCAACGTGCCGGTTTTGGCACTGTCGCAGCTATCGCGGGCTGTGATGCAGCGCGAAAACAAGCGGCCCCAGCTATCGGATCTGCGTGACAGTGGAAGTTTGGAACAGGACTCGGATGTGGTTCTGATGCTGTACCGCGAAAGCTATGAAAAGCAAAGCGGCGAGCAAGTCGAGGGCGAGTGGGCAGATGCGCCCGGCGGCATTCCAAATGACGAAAGGCCGCTCCCGACCGAGGTGATCGTGCAGAAGCATCGCATGGGGCCGACGGGAACCGTGACGCTTGGCTTCACGCCCAAGTTCGCAAGATTCGACAACTGGGACGACCGGCACGAGGAAGGATGAGCATTTTCCAAACCGATTATTCGGCGCGGAATAATCTACGATGCAAGCGGCAAGCAGAAGCAGTGCAGCAAGCATCGGTGGGCATCGGTTGAGCATTCGCCGCCGATGCGGGCTGCATGGATGAGCCATGCGCCAAGCATAAAATGATTTATTCCGCGCGGAATAATTATAAAATGGGCGACGAAAGCGGCGCAAACGAAAAACGGTTGCACAAGATTTCCCTCACAAATCATGTTTTTGGTGCGCCGAGAAAGACGCTTTTCTTCTGTCAGGCAAGGCCGGGAAAAAGAAGCAAAAAAACGCGATGATTGGGGCCGTCGTGGGCGGTATCGCCGGTTCGTTTGCGGGGCAGTGGGCACTGGGCGCACAAATGGGCGCGGCGGTGGGCGGCAGTTTCGCCACGGGCGGCAGGTATCCCGTCGGGCGCAATATCTGGGTCGGTGAAGAAGGCCCGGAACTGGTGCGTCTAGATAGACCGGGCGAGATTATCCCAAACCATCGCATCGGTTCCGTCGGTTCGGCCACGTCGCCCTCCGGCATTTTTGACGGCCTCGGTTTGGGCGAACTGTCTATGAGTCGGCAAATGGGCGCGCAGCTCGCTCCCCTGCTGCAATCGCAGGGCGGGGCGTCCATGCAGCGCGCCGTGGAAACTATCCGGCAGGCCGTTATAGAAAGCCGGGGCAATGTGCCGGGCGCGTCGGCGGGCGTGGGTGACGTGGCGCAAAGCATCACTATCTTCGGCGGCGTGCATGGCGACGGCGCGGCCAAACGTGCGGGCAAGGCGTGGGGCAGCTCGCTCCAAGACGCCGTCGCCATGCGTTAATCAGAAACAAGCCCCCTGCCCCCAATAATGGGGGGCCGGGGGAGAGGACAAACCAAATGGAAAACACCGAATCAACTACCGAATTTACCGACAACGCCGCGCCCGTAGAAGCACCGGAAACCGACGCGCTCGCCGAATCCGACGCCGAAGACGCCGCCATCAACGCCGCGCAGGCCGCGTACTTCACGCCCGACGGGAACCTGCAAAATGCGCCCGGCGCGCTTGTTTCCGAACCGGAGCCGGTTACTTTATCGGCGATGCTTGGCGCGGGCGATGCGTTCGTTCTCGCGGGGCGCGTGTGCCGCTTGTCCGCGCTGTCGCTGCTCGAAACCGACGCGGCCCAAGCCGTTCTCAGTCGGCAGCACCCGCTGCTGTACGCCGCCGTGCTGACCGACCCGCCGAAGGGTGGCGACCTGTCCAAGATGGATGCAAAAGCCATTGCGGATGCGGCGGCACTCATCACGGGTCGGGAAGATTACAGCGAAGCCGAGGCGCGGGACGGGCTGCGAAAGTTGACGTTGCGCCTGCCCATCGAGCAGCAGAAAGACTTTGCCGCCATTGTGCTTGCCTCGCTCCGAAAGCGAACGCCCGAAGTGTCGGATGCCGATGTTTTGGGCGCGTTGTCATTGGGGGAACTCATCGGGGCGACGCGGCAAGTGTTCGCCATCAGCGGAGGGCTTGCCGATTTTTTTACGACGGGCTAAGGCGGCGCGATGCGATGCGGCGCGGCCAAAGCCCGATGAAAAGTGGAGACGATGAACAGGACTGGGGCGACACATTCGCCGTGCTTGCGAGCGTGTACGGTTTTACGCCGGGCGATTTGGAGGGGTTTTCGTTTGGGCAGGTGAAAGCCTATGCGAACCGGGCGCATTTGATGGAAAAGCGGCGGGGCGACGCCCACGAGCAAAGCCTCGTGCCGCTGGTGAACGCGCTTTTTCCTAAGTGAAATTGCCCAGATTATTCGGTGCGGAATAATCTGGTCGCTGGGCAACATCAGTGGCTTCCTGTCGCTGAGGAAGATGGGTAGGTAGTCTGCGCGAATGCAGAGTAGAGCAAGCACAAAACCGCGCTCGGAACGATACGCAAATCAGCCGGATCAGGAGATAACTGTATAGAATCACTTGGGGCCGCAAACGGGTTATCCTGACCAGCAGACTGCACAAGGGAAACGCTGGATAACTGGATAAATAGGCAAAATGTGCAGTGGCAAAAAACTCGAAAGCGGTGGGCGCAAAAGTGCGGTGCAACGGAGCAAATCGCTGCCGGTACTTCATGACAGCATTGTTGCGTAGTTTTATCTTCTTTATCGATTTGCCCTGCTGTGCGTTTAGCCAAATCCATGTAGCAGGCCGTCAACTCCAGTTCGAATGGGATGGCAACGCTCCTGCTTATCCTGATGGCGCGCACGCTCACGCAGGCCGCAGTCAATGCAACCCTCCTGCCGCTACAGTTTTTGCCGCTTCGCCAAACGCCGATGCACTTTTATCTGTAAATTTCGCCGCCGCGCCTATGCTGGCGCAAAAGCCCCTGCAGGTTTCCATTTGTCCTATAAACCGACAAATCTATGATGGCGGCGCAGCGGTGGATGCCCGAACGATTAGCCTTACTGGCAGCAATGTTTTTTGCGGCACGACGTTTTTGTGGTCGCTTTCGGCAAGTCTGATAATCTGAACGGCAGCGGCACGGCCTATTTCATGGAACGATTGATCCACCGTTGTAAGTGGCGGGTCAGCAAACTCCGATAAAGCGGCGTTGGAATAACCTGTGACGGATAAATCGTGAGGAAGGTGTAAGCCGCGTGAACGGGCAACGCGCAAAACCACCATAGCGATGGTATCCGCCGAACAAACGATGGCCGTCGGCATCTGTCCCTTGCAGTCGTCAAAAAGACTTTGCACGTCCGCATCAATGGTAGCGGCATCAACCCACGATGAATGCCGCAGCCGATGGGCTGGAACAACTACCCCCTGCCGCCCAAGTGCAGCAAGCAGGCAGTTTTGCCGCCACTCAGACAAATGGCTGGGCTGACCGCCGATGAAGGCGAACTGGCGGTGTCCTAAAGCGAGCAAGTGAGAAACAACCTGTTCCATGCCCTGTTCATCATTGGAACTGATTCGCGTCGCCCAATTCATGGGCGGAACATTATCAACGAGTGCGAGAGGAATACCGCTTTTGTGGAAAGCGTCGTTGAGCCGCGGAAGGGTTTCTTCACTAAATCCAATCATAATCGCACCCGACAGCCGCCATTCAAAACAGCGGGCAATAGTGGAATCGTCAATTCCGGCCCACGAAAGATGCACAACTTTCAGAAGATAGTTGTTTTCGCTGGCCGCTTCCATTGCACCGGTCATCATACGCACGATGTTGTCGTTGGCCTGTGGTGTGGTCAAAACCCCAATGATACGGCTTTTTCCCGTTACCATTGCACGGGCCAGTTGATTACGCTGATAACCCAGTTCGCGGGCGGACTTCAAGACGCGCTCACGGGTTTGAGAAGAAATTTTTAACTGGTCGGCGCGTCCTCCCAGAACAAAGGAGACGGTCGCCTGAGACACTCCGGCTTGTGCGGCTACATCACCCATCGTCACCATGTTTTTCTGTTTCCTTGGGCTGCCAATAACTTTATATTGGTTTTACGCGGTAGTTTTACGTAGTACCTACCTAATATAGTATATTTAGTGTTTCTGAAAGTGCAAGTGACTGAGTCAAACAAGTGACTTAGCCAAAGTGGTCGAAGCAGTCAAAGCAGCTATACAAACTTCCTAAATGGGCTTCAATTGACCAAACTGTAGTTTCGCGTCCGCCTGTAGCATCCATAACCATACAAGTAGGGGAAAGAACCCGACACCGCAGTTCGACCAAGCCGATCTCGTTGCGGTCAAACTGCCAGTGTTAGGTGCGCCCATGTAAGCCATGTTGCAGCGGGCTTTGGAAATATCAATTTCTACGAAAGTAGGCTGATCGTTCTAAAGCGATTGCATCGTCTCGCCTTGCGCTCATCCTTGCACGATTTGGGCTGCAAAA
Source organism: uncultured Armatimonadaceae bacterium (assembly GCA_964241985.1). GTDB lineage: Bacteria > Armatimonadota > Armatimonadia > Armatimonadales > Armatimonadaceae > CAXTBP01. The sequence continues at coordinate 9,769 of CAXTBP010000166.1, forward strand.
AGACCAGCGCCCCGACAACTGTTCGGGCTGTTAAAAAAAGACGCGACGGCCCGGCTTTTCACGTTGGTTCGTGACTAAACCGAGGCACGTTCGAACACTGATAAAGCGGCGGGCTTAAACGATATTTTGTTCATCGTTCTGATGCAAAGTTCATCAACTCAAAAGGGATGCGCCGCCATCCACATACAGCTCAATCCCAGAAACATGGCGGGACGAGTCGGAGGCTAAGAAAAGGCAGGCGCTCGCAACATCCTGTGGCTCTCCCTTGCCATGGTTCAGTGCCGGTGATCCGTTCGGCATCTCGACGGCAATCCCGATCCGATCCGTGTCATGGCGCTCGGTGGTGACACCGATGTTAGTATGAATAGCACCTGGACAGACGGCGTTCGCCCGAATGTTGTGGCGTCCTAGTTCCAGTGCCATCATCTTCATAAAGGCGACTTGTCCTGCTTTCGATGTGCTGTAAGCGGATGCGCCAGGATTGCTAAAGGTACGATTGCCGTTTATGGAGGAGGTAATCAAGATGCTTCCTCCCCCAGGATTTGCTTTCAGGTAGGGCACTGTGTACTTCACTGTCAAGAAGGTGCCCCGTAAGTTGATTCCCTGAGTTCTATCCCACTCCTCAGGCGTTATCTCCTCGACTGGCGCACAAACTCCGTTGATACCTGCATTAGCAAACACGATGTCAATTTTTCCAAATTTATCCACGGTAGCCCGAACCACGGCCTCGACCTGTGCCGCATCGCTTACGTCACAGGGGGTGAACAACGCTTCTCCTTGCGTTTTGTTAATGACATTTGCTAGTGCTTCACCCTTCTCCGCAGAAACATCTGCGAGCGATAGTTTTGCCCCCTCGCTCGCAAACCGTAATGCCGTTTGCTTCCCGATGCCTGACGCCGCACCCGTGATTAGTGCAACTTTTCCGCTTAACATTCCCATACACTCTCTGCCCTTTATACCTTTACTGTTTGTGCGAATTAATCTGACCGTCCATCCATGTGTCACATTGGGCGGTATGAGCGCGGCGGGCAGGTTTGCGCGTTGGATAGCGGCTGCTTTTCCCGCATGATTTGCAAGACGCGCAGGTAAAAGGCATAGTTCGGGTCGTCCTCACTTCGGGGCAAAGCCTGACAGTCGCGCTCCGTTTGGTATGCTTTTTCCTGATGCCGTGCGCGTTCACGCGGGCCGCGCGTTTTGAAATCCGACCCGTCCACGCCTGCCCTCTGGGCAAGAAGCGGCAGCCAGCGGCGCGCGTACTGAACGTGGCTGGTTTCGTCGATAATATCGAACAGCACCATTTCCGCTGATTCCAGATCGCCGCCCTCCTTAAAATCGGCGTAGGCTTCGTGCTTGACCGGAAAATGCCCGGTTTCCGCGCACATCCCGATGAAAAACACGGCCTCGTATAGTTGCTCGGTTGTGAGCGAGGCCGTCCGAACGCTTAAATCGGGAACCGAAACACCCTGCGGAACAAAGCCGATCTGCTCAATCGTGATGCCGAAATCGAGCAAACGCGAGTGCCCGGAATCGCCGTGCCGCGATTCGTCCCACAAGTGCCGGGCAACGTCTTGGGTAAATTCCCACGGCATATCGGGGGCGTCGTAAATCCAGCGCAGTTGATCTTCGGCCAAGTTCATTTCCAGCAGATACCCGTAGCACCAGAACAAGCGGCGCGCTTCGATGCTTTGGGTAAAGTCGGCGTTCACAAACGGCATGAAATTATGCTTGGATTTCCACGATTCGAGGCGTGCGGGCGCGGCACACAATTTGAAATCCGTACTGACGCCTGCCGGGCGTGCCAACGTTTCGCCCGCAGACAAAGCGTCCGAAAGAGCGCCGCAGACATCCAACTGGCGGGTAATCGCGGCCTCATACGCGAGATCAATGGTGTGCGGTGTGCGCCGACGGTAATCGCGGAGCCACAGCCGTTGCTGCTCCTTGATGCGAACGATGTCCTGCAAAACCGACACGGTAGGCGCGTCATGAACGGAATGGGCGTGTTCGACATAGCCGACATACGAGCGCACCAAAACCCCGGTTAAAATGCGGTAGATACCTTCCACAGCGTCTTGGTGAGACGGTGCGAGCAAAACCATGTTGACGAGGGTTTCCAGTTCGCGCGAAACCGGCAGATCCAAGTTGCCGGTTGTGCCCGGAAACTCGATAAGCCGTTCGCGGATGCGGCGCACACATTCCGACTGCTCCCAAATGTGCCGGTGTACCGCCCGCTTGTCGTCCCAATCAAGAAATTCGCGCCCCCAAGCCGCCATCAAACGCAAAAGCGATTGTTCCAAATACTGCCAGTCGCTGAGGCGGGGAACGATTTTCGG
>CAXTBP010000167.1:0-12000 GCA_964241985.1 uncultured Armatimonadaceae bacterium
GGTTGTTGGGCGTGTTATCCAGCGTTCTAAGCGGCGCGAACGTCGAACCCAAACCGGGCGCGCTCACCTGAAACACATGTTCGGGCCGCTCCAAGTCCTTGAGTCGATGCAGCCCCAAATCGCTCAAAACAACCCCGCCCGGCAAGCGGTCGCGCACGAGTTCATAGGTCGGGGCCGAAACGAGCATTTGTCCGCCGTGCCCCGCCGATAGCAAACGGGCGACGCGATTGAGAACCGGCCCGAAATAATCGTGGTCGCGCTCCTCGACCGTTCCCGTGTGCAGCGCCATCCGAACACGAATCCGGGCGGCTTCGTTCCACGGCTCGGCGAAAAGCGCGGATTGCGCTATCGACGCCGCTTCAAGCGCGTCGGGCGCGCTGGCGAACGCGGCGCAAAACGCATCGCCCACCGTTTTGAAAACAACGCCGCCCGCACCTTCGATAGCATCGCGCAGCAAAACGTCGTGCCGTGCAAGCGCTGCCTGCATGGCGAGCGGCTGCGTTTCCCACAGTTTGGCGCTGCCTTCAATGTCGGTGAACAAGAACGTGATCGTGCCGCTGGGGAGGTTCGTCATGGGAGAAACTGGGAGGAAACGCCTTTTCTGCGTGCTAAACGGACAAAAGAACCGATGCTCACATTATAACCAATAGCAATGCAAATTAGGAAACGCTTGGGAATTCTTGGTCGCGTTTAGCCAGTGAGTTGCTTGTACAAAACGAGGGCGTCCACGTAGCCCAAACGCGCGTGGTTAAATGCGCCGGGCAAAACGCCGACCTGTGTAAAACCCAAATGCTTCCACAAGCGCACGGCCCGCTCGTTGGTGGAAACGACCAGATTGAACTGCATCGCGCGAAAGCCCAGCCGCATGGCCTCGGTTTGCGAATGCTCGCACATCCGCGTAGCGACACCCCGCCCGCTCGCACTCGGCGCGACGACATAGCCGCAGTTGCACACGTGGCTGCCCAAGCCCGTCTGGTTCGGCTTGATGTAGAACGTGCCCAAAAGCGCTCCATCGTCGGTGCAGGCAACATAGGTCGCGGTCGGCGTTTCGATCCACGCCTTATAAATATCGCTTTCGGAACTGTCGGGCGCGAACGGGTACGTGTCGCCGGTGGCAAACGTAAACTGCAAAATCGGCCACAGCTCGGGCCAATCGCGTTCTTCAAAAAGGCGAAAATAGTTCATTTTTGCCGCATCGCTTTACCCGACGTGGTTTGCAAGTCATCAAAAATTGCTTTCACTTTTCTGCAAGTCATTGTATCGAGCTTTTATTTGGCGTGACAGCGCAGGATATGTCCTGAAAAGTGTAGAACGTGTGATGCGATAACGGAGGCAACATTCAAACGCGGCATTGGCCCTTGTCTTGAAGACGGTATAAAGAGCGGCATTATAACTGCCGATAATGAGTCAGGGCGGGCGAGATATGCCGTCATACCATTGGCGCTTTGTTCGCTGTGCAGTCATTGTCCTCTTTTCTCGATAAGGAAGCTTTACCCATTCATGCTTGTTTCTCACGAAACCGAAAACGACCCGCGCTCCGTGTTGCCCTTCGGTTCCCGCCGCCCAACCGCCGGATTCGTTACTGCCGGGATTACGGGCGCTGCGGCGCTCGCCGTTTCCTTCGGGGCGGCCCAACCGGCCCACGCGCAGGTCGTCATTTATAACTCCGGCCTGACAAATACGGTTGACGGCAGCAGTATCTATTTTTCCGCATCCACCGGGGTGAGCCAGTTGACGTCGTTTTCCGGCTCCCAGTATACGATTAGCTCGTACAATAACAATGGCAGCCCTTACGCCTCTATTGCTGGCACAACCAACGGCACGGTAAATTCTCTCGTTCAGCAGAATCAAGACTGCTACGCCACCCGCCTTGCGGCGGGCGATCTGATCGATGGTTTCGGGGCATCCATTATTACGAGTCCAACCATCGCAAGTGCTAATATAACGAATGAGCCGTGGAATGCTTTGGGGCAAGGTTATTTGGCGCTTCAGTTGCAGGATTCCGCGAACACAAACCGGTTCTTCGGCTGGGCGGACATCACGATCAACCCCAGCTACTCCGTGACGCTCAACCGGTTCGCGCTGAACGCGACGGCAAATCAAGGGGTATACGCGGGAACGACCAATGTCGCCGCCGCAGCGGCCCCCGAACCGGACGCGCTGGCCCTCCTCGCGCTCGGCGCGGCGGGCATGGGGGCGTATCGCCTGCGTCTGGGCAAAAAGAAAACGGACGCGGAATAAAACGCGAACGGTTCCCGTTTCGTGGAAATGATGCAATGAGCGCGGTGCTTTCAAACCCTTCCGAACCAAACCGGAAGGACGCAAGCGCCGCGCTTTTTGCACGGCGTTTGCTTCTGATCGGGTGGGACGCCGCCGATGAAGGGATTTTGCTGCCGCTGCTAAAGCGCGGTGCGCTGCCGAACCTGTCGCGCCTTCTCGCAACAGGTGTCGCAGGCGAACTAGCGACGCTGCATCCGGTTTCCCCGCCGCTGCTGTGGACATCCGCCCTGACCGGCGTGACGGCGGATCGACATGGCATTCTAAACCGCGTCATGCCCGATCCTCATGTCGGCGGCGTGCGGCCCGTAACGCCCGCCGACCGCCGCGCGCCCGCACTGTGGGACTGGGTTTACGCCGCCGGGGGACGAAGCCATGTGGTCAACTTGCCCTGCTCCCATCCCGCGTATGACGTGGGCGGCATGTACGTCTCGGACGCAGCCGCCCGTGGCCTTCATCATAAAGACGTACCCGCGCTGCCCGGCACATTTCATCTGCCAAGCGATGCCTACGGCTCGGACGCCCTCACGTCGGCCCTGCTCGATACGTTGCGCGTGAAAACCGGCGAACTCGACCCGTCGCTTTTGGCCCGTTTTTTGCCGGAACCCGGCCCGGTTCCCGCCGAACTTCCTGCGCTTCTTGCCGCCTGCTTCACGGTTCACAATTTGGCGACCCGCGCACTGGGCGGGGACACGTGGAATTTGGCCGCGCTGCGGTATCCCGGCTTGCTTTCTTTCGCCCGAATCGCACGCGCCGCGCCGACCGAAGCGCACTCCGCCGCCCTGCGCGAAGGGGGCGCGCGCTTGCACGATTTATTTCTGGGTCGCCTTCTTGATCTTGCCGCAGCGAGCGGCGAACCGACCACCGTTTTTATGATTGCGCCGCAGGGACTGCCGTCCCGTGCGGACGGCTTTTCCGGCGAAGAAACCGATGCCAAACCCGGTTTCTGCGTGCTGTCGGGGGCGGGGATTGGAACAAGCGGAGAGCGTATGATCGGCGCGCGCCTGCTGGACGTAATGCCGACCGCTTTGCATCTGCTGGGAATAGGCTGGGAGCCGTGCGTCCTGCCCGGACGCTGTTTAACGAAAGCGTCGAACTCCGATGCGAACCCTGACCGCATTTTCGCCGTGCCTTCTTTTCCCGTGCCCACGCCGGAGAAAACCGACAATCAAGAAGACGCCGCGCTTTTGCGGCAGCTTGCGGAAAGCCAGCTCATCGCCTCAGGGCTGGCTTTCTCCACCGCGCATGCCGAACGCCTCGCCCGTCGTCAGCAGTCATGGTTGCTCGCCCGCGTTTACGATCACGCAGGCCGATATGACAAGGCCGTTTCCCTGTTGCGAGAACTACGTACGGAGCTGCAGGAAGATTTGCAGGAAAGCAATAACGATGCCTCCGCCGCCCAGCAAGTCACGCTCCTGCTGGCCCAAGAATTGATCTTTCTGAATCAAACCGATGAGGCAGTCGCTTTGCTGACCGCTTTGCCGGAAGACTTATCGGATGGTGCTGCGAACACCCGCGCGGAAGCCTTGCTGATGCTGGCAGAATGCGCGGTCGCCAAAGGACGAACCGGAGAAGCGAAAAAGCGGTTAGCCGAAGCGGCAAGTCTTCCATGCAATTCGTCGCTGCTTTTGATACGCATCGCGTACGCCCTGTTCCGACTGAGACGCCCTGAAGCCGCCGCCGCCGCCTTCGCGCGCGCGGCCCAACTTGACCCACGTGATCCCTTAGCGTGGCTGGGGCGTGCGGGAAGCGCTCTGCTCGCGCGCCGCTACGCCGACGCCTTTGCCGATTCCGACCAGTCGATCCGCTTGCGACGCGATGTGGCGATCACCCATCTTGTCCGGGCGCGCGCGTTGCGGGGTTTGAAACGTGAGGAGGAATCGCTGATTGCTTATAAAACCGCTCTCAGCCTCGGATTGCGCGAACACGAAGCCGAATATGTCCAGCGCGTTTTGGCCCGGGCAGGGCATCATTTACCGTAAACGGAGCGCACATGCAACAGGGAACCCGGCGGCCTAAACAGGGTATGATTAATAGAGAATAGTATGCCAAGCGATATTGTCAACTTAAACACCGCCCAAGAAGCGCAAACCGACCATTTGGACGCCTTGGAGGCGCAAAGCGTTTTTATTTTGCGCGAAGCCTTTCACGCTTTTAAGAAGCCGTGTATGCCGTGGAGCATGGGCAAAGACTCCAACGTCTTGTTGTGGCTCGCCCGCAAGGCGTTTTTCGGGCACATCCCGTTTCCGGTTTTGCACATCGATACGACCTACGAATTTCCCGAAATGCTCGCCTTTCGGGATTGGGCGACCAAAGAATACGATCTGAATCTCATCGTCAAAATCAACGAGGAAGCGCGGGCGCGCGGCGTGGGCTACGAAACGCACGACCCCGTCACGGTCACGCACGAACTCAAAACCGTCGCCTTGCAGCAGGCGTTGCAGGAATACGGGTGGGACGCCCTGATTACGGGCATCCGCCGCGACGAAGATTCGACCCGTGCCAAAGAACGGTATTTTTCGCCGCGCTCGGCCCAGTACGAATGGAACTACAAAGATCAGCCGCCGGAGTTCTGGGGCCAGTTCACGACCGATTTGCTGCCGGGCGAGCACGTCCGCGTCCAAGCCCTTTTGGACTGGACGGAAACCGATATTTGGCGGTATATCGAGCGCGAAAATATCCCCATTCCGCAGATGTATTTCGCCCGCGAAGGCCAACGGTTCCGCTCGCTCGGCTGTATGCCGATTACCAAATCCGTGCCGTCGAACGCCGATACGATTGACGCCATCATCAAGGAACTGGAAACCACGCGCACGTCGGAGCGCGCGGGCCGGGCGCAAGACCACCACGAGCGCAACGCCATGCAAAAACTGCGGGCGAAGGGCTTTATGTAGAACTAATAGTCAAATAGCAAAAGAGAGGTGGTCGCTGGGCAACTTCTCGAAATAACGATTTTCCCACTCGTGTTCCATGAAAGGGTCTTCTGCGACACCGAGAACGTGGCACGTTGGACACCAGTCTTCGGCACAGTCGCCGTCATAGCCTTCAAAAAAATCATCAACGTCAGACGGCAAAATCCCCCGCACTACGTTGATGGTTTTACCTAAGTTCGCACAGTCTTCCGTATAGCATACAATTGGTATTATCACCGAACGCTCCTACGCATAAACATTCCAACAACATCTTGCAGCCAGCCATCACTACTTCCAATACAGGTGCAAACATCACTCCGCCGGGACTTCCACTTGTGGAACCGCTCGCATCACCGTTTTGGCCTGCATGGGATGATTGGGCTGTTTCCATACAAAATTCCTGCGTTCTCTGCTCCCCTTACGTTACAAAAGGGCCGATGCAGCGGTTAGCAGAAATTTTGACGCGGCGCGGTCTTGTCCGCACGGTTGATGTCCACCTTATAACGGATCTTACCCCTAAAATTCTTGCGGACGGTTCCAGTGATTTGAACGCGCTAATATGGGCCACTGAGCATTTTGGTCGTTTTACGCTTACCTATATGCCAAGCCTTCATGCAAAAGTGCTGATTGCCGATGCTCACACTGCTCTTGTGAGTTCCGCGAATTTCACTTCCGGTGGTTCGCACCTTAACCGTGAGTATGGGGTTCGTTTGCGCGAACCATCGCTCGTAAATCGCGTGGCGGATGATATTGCGGATTATGCCAAGATGGGTGTGGCAGTCAATCAAGAGCAGTTGACGGCGTGGCAAGAACCGATTCGTGCTATGCAGGAAAGTTTGCAAGCCATTAAGAAGGCCGCGCGCGAAACGATACAAAATAGTCCGAGGCAAGTAGACCTATCGCCTGTGGTTCCGCGTTTGGCTCGGCCTACATCGGTAGATACCTTCGTAGACAATAAGCACGCGCAATACGTCGAACAAGAGAAAACGGTAGCCGACGATTTGTTTCACTTGCGAGTTCGGAGCCGAAACAGCACCAATGCACTATTTGGTGACACCATTACATACTTGCTCGCCCGTGCTCCAAATTCGGCTATGACGACAGATCAACTGCACACGCAAATACAGGCTATTCATCCTGATTTGTGTGATGATTCCATTGATCGAGTTATCGATGGTAAACACTATGGCAAACGATGGAAGCATCAAGTGCGGGGCGCGCAGGTAACTCTGCAAAAACGGGGCCGTATTATACGGGAAACCGATACAAATTTGTGGCGTCTTATCACGCCTAACACACACTAAATTATGCAGTCAATAAATCATTCGCAAAAATTAAAAATCGTGGTCGTCGGGCACGTCGATCACGGCAAGTCCACGCTGATTGGGCGCATCTTCTACGATACGGACGCCCTGCCGGACGGCAAAATCGAAAGCATTCAAAAAGCCTGCGAGGCCGAAGGAATGCCGTTCGAGTACGCCTTCCTGCTGGACGCCTTGCTCGAAGAACAGGCGCAAAACATCACGATTGACACGACGCAAATCCCGTTTCGCACCGACAAACGCGGCTACGTGATTATCGACGCGCCCGGCCACACCGAGTTTTTGAAAAACATGGTGACCGGCGCGGCGAGCGCAGACGCTGCTTTGCTCGTGATTGCCGCGAGCGAAGGGGTGCGCGAACAGTCGCGCCGCCATGCGTATTTGTTGCGGATGCTGGGCGTCAAGCAGGTCGCGGTCGTCGTCAACAAAATGGATTTGGTGGATTTTTCTCAGGCCACATTCGATTCGATCCAAACCGAGTACGAGGAGTTCCTACGCTCCATCGACGTGCGGGCCGAGCGGTTTATTCCCGTGTCGGCGCGGGGAGGGGATAACGTCGCGCGCAAATCCGACAATATGGCGTGGTACGACGGCCCGACGGTTTTGGAAGCCCTCGACACGTTCGCGGCCCCGGCGACCGACGCCGATCTGCCGCTCCGTTTGCCGCTCCAAGATGTGTACCGCTTCGACGCGCGGCGTATTCTTGCCGGGCGCATTGAAGCGGGAACGCTCCGCGAAGGGGATTTGCTCCGCTTCGCGCCGGGCAACAAAACCGCCCGCGTGCAAACCATCGAACGCTGGCAGGGCAAAAACGCGCCGTATGCGGTTGCCGGGGAATCGGTCGGCATCACGCTGGACGAACAGTTATTCGTGGAGCGGGGCAATGTCGCGTACCAAGCAAACAGCCAAAGCGACACGGCTCCCTTGTCGGTTTCGCGCTTTCGGGCCAACCTGTTTTGGATGGGAACCGACGGCCCCTTGATCGTTGGGCAAACCCTGCGCCTGAAACTATCGACGCAGGAAACCGACGCGACTGTCGTTTCCGTCGAGCACGTGTGGGACGCGGGCACGCTGGAACAGGCGTCTGAAGCGGCGGAAGCGGGCACGGTGCGCCGCAACGATGTCGCGGAAATCACGCTGCAAACCCGCGCCCCGCTCGTTTTGGATCGGCACGACCACGTTCCCGTTTTGGGCCGCTTCGTTTTGGTGCAAAACCGGCGCGTCGCAGGCGGCGGCATCGTTTTGGGCGCGGCGAGCGAAACGGGTGTGGCAACGCTTCCGTCCGTTGCTTCCGACAAAAACCTGACATGGAGTCCCGACCCGGTTACCTCCGGCGAGCGGGCCGCGCGCAACGGGCATAAAGGCTTGGTCGTTTGGCTGACTGGCTTGTCCGGCTCGGGAAAATCCACGGTGGCGCAAACCGTCGGGCGTGCCTTGTTCGAGAAAAACTGGCAGGCCGCTCTCCTTGACGGCGATAATTTGCGCCACGGCCTATGCGCGGACTTGGGCTTTTCCGCCGAAGATCGCATCGAAAACAACCGCCGCGCCGCGCAGGTCGCGTCTTTGATGGCGGCGAACGGGCAAATCGTGCTGGCCTCGTTTATTTCGCCGTCGAGCGAAGGGCGCGCGCTTGCCCGGAAAATCGCCGACGATACAGGCGTCGGTTTCGTGGAAGTATACGCGGAGGCAAGCCTTGCCGACTGCGAAGCGCGCGACCCCAAAGGCTTGTATCAAAAAGCGCGGGCCGGGCAAATCCCCAATTTCACCGGCATCGACGCGCCCTACGAAGCGCCGACAAGCCCCGATGTCCGACTGCAAACCGCAGGCGAACCTATCGAAGCGTCGGTGCGAAAACTTTTGGATGCGATTGTCGAGCGCGCGGCGGGCTAAATCGCCTTGACACGCGCGGCCCCGCGCCGTAGAATACTACTTGCGGGTCGTCTTAAACGGCGGCCCGCGCAGTGTGCCGAAGTGGTGGAATGGTAGACGCGCGCGCCTCAAAAGCGTGTGGAGCAATCCGTGCCGGTTCGAGTCCGGCCTTCGGCACTCTCCTCTTTTCCTCTCCTTATAAGGAATCGCCGGTATGAAAAAGCAGCTTCCCCCGTGGGCGTTTCTTGGTGTTATTGTTGTTGCTTTGATCGGGGCCTTTTGGAGCGTTGGTAAAGCAAGCCAGTCGCAATCCGCGCCCGGAGAAGGCGCAATGGCCCCAATTGCCGCGCCGCCGATTGAAGGCGTAACTACGACCGGCCAAAAATTCCGCTTGTCCGATTACAAGGGCAAAGTCGTGCTTCTCAATGTTTGGGCGACGTGGTGCGGGCCGTGCCGCATGGAAATCCCCGATCTTATCGAAGTCCAGAAGAAATACGAAAGCCGAGGCTTCACGATTGTCGGCCTGTCCGACGACGACGATATTGCGGCCCCCAAAGCGTTCGCCGCGCAGAACGGCATGACGTACCCCGTTTTGCTCACGCCCCATATTGCCCGCGAGTTTTTCCAAATCAAAGCGATTCCTTCGACCTTTTTAATCGACAAAGAGGGGAAAGTCGTTTGGGGAACGGTCGGGCTAATCACCAAAGATCAAGTTTCGGGCGAAATCGAAAAACTTTTGTAGCACCGGCTTTCGGGTAAACTCCAAACTATGAGAACCCGAAAAGCCGTGATTACCGCCGCCGGGCGGGGAACCCGGCAGTTTCCCGCGACCCGCAGTTTGCAAAAAGAACTGTTGCCCCTTGTCGATACCGACGGTTTGACCAAACCGACGCTGCAAATCATTATTCAGGACTGCGTTCGCGCGGGCATTGAAGAAATTTGCGTTGTCGTCGAGAAAAACGGGCGCGGCCCGTTCGAGGCGCATTTTTCCGCCCTGTCGCCCAGCGAAGAAAAAGCGTATGCGTCGAAAGAGTGGGCGATGCAAGAGGCCCACACACTCGCCGACATGGCCCGCCGCATAACCTACGTGGAGCAGGACTCGCCCGAAGGCTTCGGGCACGCTGTGTACCAAGCCAAAGATTTCGCCCGCGACGAACCGTTTCTGCTTCTGCTGGGCGACCATGTATACACAACCCCCGAAGGCATTCCGTCCCCAATCGCGCAGATGCTGGACATCGGCGAGCGCGAAGGCGGATCGGTAACGAGTGTGCGCTTGGAACCCGAAAACAGTGTGTCGGTGACGGGCATCGTTAAGTGCGCACCGCGCAATCCCGATTTGGCGGTTGACGCCCCCGGCCAAACCTACGATATTTCCGCGCTCAAAGAAAAACCGACCGTGGACGAGGCCCGCGAAAATTTCAAAATTCCCGGTTTGCCCGACGGCTTCTATTTGTGCCATTTCGGCATCCATTTGTTCACGCCGGAAATCTTCGACGCGCTGGGCGAACTCATCCAAACGAACACGCGCGTCAAAAACGAGTTTCAGTTAACGTCGGCTCAAGAATTACTCCTCAAAAAATCGCTCGCGGGCGACGCGCCGCCGTACCGTGCCGACACCTTGAACGCGACCCGCTGGGATACCGGCGTCCCCGACGGCTATCTGGAAACCCTATTCGCCTTCGCCCAGCGCGGCCCGTTCGCCACGCATCTGGGTGAGGAGTTTGGGCTGAAGCTGGTTTGATGCTGGCCCCCCTGCCCCCCAATAATGGGGGGTTCTGAATTGGCCTGTGGAAACTAAAAACGGTTTGGTCTATCGGAAACGGTGTTTTCAGAACCCCCGTTATTGGGGGGCAGGGGGGCCTGTCCAAAAGCGATATAATTTGGTGATTATGTCCGTTCCTGCCTCTGCATCCACGCCCGAAGTCGCGTCCGCTCAAAATCTGTACCCTATCGCCCTTCATCTGACCGGGCGTCGGTGCGTCGTCGTTGGCGGGGGCGCGGTCGGCGAGCGAAAAGCCCTCGGCCTTTTGGACTGCGGAGCGCACGTCGTCGTTATTGCGCCGGATCTGCGCTCGGACAAATTGTACGCTTTAGCCAATGCGGGGAAAATTTGGCATATTCCCGAACCGTTCGCGCCCCTGCATTTGGAGGGCGCGTCGTTGTGTGTCGCCGCGACCGACAATCCGGCCATCAACGAGGCCGTCCTTTTTGCGGCCCACGCGCACAACGTCTTGTGCAATTTGGCCGCGCCCGCCCTCTCCGAAGCGAACCCCGACGGCGCGAAAGCCGAAGACCGGGCCGCCATGAGCGGCGATTTCGTGACGATGGGAACCGTGCGGCGCGGCGATTTGCTCCTTGCCGTGACGACCGGGGGCGCGGGGCCGTCCCTTGCCGCCCGCATCAAACAAGGTTGGGAAGACGAGTACGGCCCGGAATGGGAAACCTACGTGCGCCTGCTCCGTGAAATGCGCGAGCGTGTCCAAGCCGACGGCAACTTAAGCGAAATCGACCGTGCAGGCGCACTGCGCCGACTGGTTCAAACGGAAAGCATCCGTGAAAAACTGGCAAGCGACGATGAAGCCGAGGCACGGGCCGACGCCCTTGCCGCGATTGCCGCCCCGGAGGAGGTTCCGTGGGACTGAGTTTCGCCGGGCTGTCGCACCAAAACGCGCCCGTCGAAGTGCGCGAACAAATCGCGTTCACCGCGCCGGGCGCGCTCCCTGCCGCCCTCAACTTTTTGCGCGACGCCCTCGCGCCCGTCGGCGGCGAGTGCGTTTTGCTGTCTACCTGCAACCGCACCGAACTTTACGTCTGGACGCCCGGCGATTTGCCGGTCGGACATTTGACCGATTTGCTCCTCCAAGCGCGCAAGCAAAACAGTGCGTCGCTATCCCATGCCGCGTTTTTGCCGTATCTGCACGAGGCGCGGGGGCATCCCGTCATCGAGCATTTGTTCCGGGTCGCGTCCGGTTTGGAAAGCATGGTGCTGGGCGAATCCGATATTGTGCGGCAGGTCAAAGAGGCTTTTACGCAGGCCAAAGCCGCGCAAGCCGCCGGGCCGACGCTGTATAAACTGCTTCACCAAACGCAAACCGTTGCTAAAAAAGCGCGCACGGAAACCGGGCTTGGTGTGGGCGCGTTCGGGGTGGGGCACGCCGCCGCGCAAATGGCGCAGAATATTTTCGGCTCGCTTTCGGGGCGAACGGTCATGCTTTTAGGCGCGGGCAAAATGAGCGAAACGACGGCCCGGCATTTGGCGTCAAATGGCGCGTCCAGCGTCCTTGTCGCCAACCGCACCTACGACAAAGCCGTGCGTCTTGCCGAAGCCTTGAATGGTCGTGCGATCCGCTACGACGAGTTCGCCAACCATTTAGTCCGGGCCGATATTGTGATCGCCTCTACAGCGTCGCCGGTTCCGGTTGTATATCCGTCGATGGTGGAAAGCGTTCTCAAAGCCCGCCGCCATCGCCCACTGTTTCTGATTGACATTGCTGTGCCGCGCGACATCGAACCCGCCGTCGGCGATTTACCCGATGTCTTTCTTTACAATATCGACGATTTGCAGGCGGTCGTGGACGCCGACGTGGGCGAGCGCCGCCCAAAAGCCGTCCGCGCGTCCG
>CAXTBP010000168.1:0-11946 GCA_964241985.1 uncultured Armatimonadaceae bacterium
CACCAACACAAGCCACGTTCTCAACACCCCGTAGTGCGCCCGTAGTGTGACGGGTCGTGTAATCACGCATAATCACGCAAGTCCAATCAGCAAAAACTCCCCGCTCCAAATGGAGCGAGGAGTTTTTGCTTTTTGAAAACTAACTGACCATCGTTCCGCAGTTGACGCAGAATTTTGTGCCGGGCGCGAGCGGTTCGTGGCAGTTCGCGCATTCCAGTTGGGCGCTTTGCCCGTTCATGCCGCCGTTGGTGCGTTCGGGGTGGAGGTTTTGCCCGCACTCGGCGCAGAACGTGTTCAAATCGGACACGACTTTTTTGCAACGGGGGCATTTCGTGGTTTGTCCCAACTGTGTTGCGCCCAGCATATCGCGCGGATAATCGCCGCCGACGATTTTGTCGTACGCCCCGGATTGCAACCATTCGTCCATGCCTTTGGCGCGGAACACGACCTGCGGGTGCGTTAATTGCCAGTTGTACATGATGAAGAGCAGCGCTTTGCTCAACCCTTCCAAACCGACGGTTTGCGAGTGGTTGCGGGCCTGTTCCAAGAAGGCGTCCACATTGCCCTCGCCGTTGAAGCGGGTTGAGCCGCCGCCCATCTTCATCAAGGCGGACAAAACGGCCTGCGGGTTTTGACAAATCAGCGCGCCCGCCCGGTCGCAACTCATTTCGGCCTGCCGCATCCATTCAAAAAACGCAGCGACAACTCCCGCGCCTGCAAGCTGCCCCAATCCCATCGTCGCTTGCCCGATGATTTCCATCAGTGGAATGAGCATTTGGCCCAGTTCTTGGTACAACACGTGCCCGGCTTTGATGTGCCCGCATTCGTGCCCGATAACGAACAGGAGTTCCTCGTCGGTCAAATCCTCGATCAGTTTGGAATGAAGGACGATAAAGGTGCGGTTCGTGCCCGAGGTGTACGCGTTGAACGATTCGGCCTGCTTGACGTAGAGTTCCGGTTCGGTGATGTGGAGAATATCGCACGACTCCCGCAGCATGGCATGGAGCGATTTGTACTGGTTCGGGCCGCAGCGCACACTCTCCGCCGAGTTGCGGGCATAGGAGATTTTGTCCCATGCCAGTTCGTGAAACTTGCGAACGAGGGTCGGCAAAAGCGGGATTTTCTGAATGTTGGACAGCGCGGCTTTGTCGGTCGCACTGACAAAAGCGTCGGCGCTGATTTGCGGAAACCGCCGCCGCTCGCGGGCCGCCCAGTGGTCGTTATCGTTTCCTTCGGCGTCTACCGAAGGGCGCTGCAAGGTAAAATCGGTCGCAACTGCCGTCATGGATGGGTTCCTTTACTGCTGCCTGCTTCAGATTTTACGGTTCGGCGACGCCACCCGTTCTTCCTTTTTCGACAGGGAAAAGGAACAGTGCAAAAGGGTGTCCACGGAAAGCACCGGCTCTGATTTTCCCATAAAATTGTAGAAGGAAGAACCAATATAGCCGTGGACGATTTTATTGTACGCAACTCGCCGCGCGCTTGGCAAGCACTGGGAAATTTACAAACCCGCCGCCTGCCCGTCGCTGCGTGGATCGGAGCCGACGTGCGATTCGCCGTTTTTGCCGACCGCGAGGAGCTGAACGGACGAACCGTGCGCCCACGGACCGATGACGCGCACCGTGTGGCCCCGGTTTTGCAAATCTTCCATGACGGCTACGGGAACCCGCGATTCGATTTCAAGCACGCCCGGCCCGGTTTCTTCGGCGGTGACGGCGGATTCGGTTGCCAAATGCTGCCAGCGCGGCGCTTCGACGGCTTCCTGAACGGTGCGCCCGCCATCGACGAGTTCCACCAATAACTGCAAATTGGTTTGCACCTGAACGTGCCCACCCGGCGTACCGCCGACGTAGGCCAAATCCCCGGTTTGAGTATCGGTCGCAAGCCAAGCGTTCAGCGTATGGGCGGGGCGCTTGTTTGGGGCGAGGACGTTTGGCGACGCCGGGTCGAGCGAAAACCCCGTTAAGCGGTTGTTGAACAAGATTCCCGTGCCGTCGGCCACCGTTGCCGATCCGAAAACATGGAACACGCTTTGTATGAACGAAACCGCGTTTCCCCATCGGTCGCGGGTCAAAAAGTAGGTCGTGTCAGTTCCCATACCCGTCAAATCGCCCCCCGGGTATTCGGGCCGGGCGCGTTCCATATCAATTTCCGCCCGGCGCGATTGGAGAAAGGTGGGCGAAAGCAAAGCGTCCACGGGAACCGGTGCGGTTTCCAGGTCGCCCAAGTAGCGGTTTCGGTCGGCGAACGCGATCTTCTTCATTTCCACCAAAACGTGCGTTCGCGTCGCTTCGTCCATTTGCGCCAAATCGTAACCGTTGGCGAGGGCCAATTCTTCCAGCAAAATTAGCCCTTGCGACGGGGGCGGCTGTCCATGAACGGTCAAGTGCCGATAGCGCGTGGTAATCGGCGGCGAAACGCGGGTTTCATGCGCGGCAAAATCGTCAACCGTGAAGTGTTCGTCGAAATGGGCGCGGGCGTAGTCGGCGATTTTTTCCACTATTGCACCTTTGTAAAAAGCGTCGCGCCCACCAGTTGCGATTTGTTTGAGCGTCCACGCCAAATCGGGCTGGACGACTTTTTCGCCGACGTGAAGGCCGGGGCGCAGATTCAAAGCGTGCGCCATTTGGGGATAATCGCGCAAAACGGGCGCATACGTTTCGCACACGCGCGCAAGACGCGGCCCGGCGAAAAATCCACTTTCGGCGTAATCAATCGCGGGTTGTAAAAGTTCCGACATCCGTAGCGTTCCGTATCGTTCATGGAGGGCGAACCATGTGGAAACCAAACCCGGAACCGTCGCGGCCCGCAGTCCACGCAGCGGAATGTTGCCCGCGTAATAATCAAGCGTCGCGCCGTGTGGAGCCGCGCCCGACCCGTTAAAAGCGACGGTTGGGCGGGCTTCGACATCGTACTGACGGATTTGGGCATCGTACACAATCAAAAAAGCGTCGCCGCCCAAATGCGACGATTGCGGCTCCACGACGCACAAAACCGCCGAGGTTGCAATCGCGGCGTCGGCAAACGTTCCGCCCCGCGCCAAAACCGCAAGCCCCGCCGACACGGCCAAGGGCTGCGACGCGGAAACTACTCCCCCACCCGCGACCACCGCGCCCCGGTGGGTTTCTATGGGTGCAAAGTTACTCATGGTTGCGTTATTCCCGAAACGTCCAAAACGTACATCTGCCGCTCGCCATTTTCGTGAATGCTGTCGATGCAAACCTGCGTCCCGTCGCGGTTCCAGCGCGGGTGCAAATCGCAGCGGATTTCGCCGTCGGGTGGCGTCGGGCCGTGAAAGCGTCCGATGTCGTGCTTTTCGCCGCTTGCGATATGGAACAGCATCAAGGTTCGGAAGCCTTCCTTGTCCGGGTAGGTATCGGTCAACATCCATTCCTTGTTCGGCGAAAACGAGCAGTGTCCGTCCACGCTGAAAACATTTTCGCCCCAAATTTCGGGTTCCGCGCGGCTTTTATCCGTGAAGTAAAAGTATTTGTCGCCCCGGTCTTTGCGCCGCGCCCACGCGATAAGGTGGCTTTCGTCGCGCCAATCGTAATGGGAAATCATTTTGTGGTCGGACAATACGAACGGCTCGCTCCCGTCTGCGTTCAACGTTAAAAGGCGCGTCCCCCACGGCACGCCGTAGTCGGCCCGATTCCCGCTCCATCGGTGCAGAACCGCAAAGCGTGTGCCCCCGTCCGTCACTCCTTCGGAGTGCGACGTGCCACCCCAGCAAAACTGCGCGTGGTTGAACCGATGCTTGCCGGTATCCATGCCCGGTAGTGCCACCGCGCCGCTCCCTTCCAAGTCGCGGGCTTGCGCGAGCGAATAAATGAGCCGCGCTTTACCGGTTTGCAAATCGACGTGGTACAAGCCGTCATCGTTGGGGCAAATGGTATCCACCCATTTGTCGGGAACGCCCGCGTAGCCGTAGCCGGGGCGCACGTCGAAAAGCCGGGCAAAGTTGAGCGAAACGGCATCGCGCCCATTTGGGCTGACCGCGTAAACGGGCATTTCTAAAACGCGCTTTTTGCCGGTTTGCACGTTCAAAACCACGCCCACAAAGCGGTCACCCTGCCGATCATTGAATACGATTTCATCGGGTGAACCGGGAACCCATTGTAGCATCGCGCCCTGCTGCCAGTTCAACGCCCGCGTTTGGGACAGGGAAATAAATTGGTCGCCGCCCTGTAAATCCACCATTCCAACGATTGCCACATTGTCCGGGCCGGGTCGCCTGTCCATAAAATAGGTTTCGAGGGCGAGCAGATAGCGGCCCGTTTCGTCCCACGGCGTTTTATCGTAATAGCCGAAAAAATGAAATAGCGGGCCGCTTGTCACGGCACGAGCGGTAGGATTTATCATAACGACTACAGTGTAGCATTTTTGGATGGATTGTTAGACATCGGCATCAACATGGGTTAAAACCCACGTCTGGTTGGCCTGCGGCCTATCGTCCTCGCGGACGAGGCTGGGCAGAAATTGAGTTGTTGTACCACAAACGAAAGGCTCCCGGTCAAACCGGAAGCCTTTCGCATTGCATCAGCCTTTCTTTGTCCGAAGGACAGTGGACCGCAGGCCAATCAGACGTGGGTTTCAACCCATGTGCTTTTTGATGGCACAAAACCCACGCCACTAACCAGTTGTCATATATTATTTTTCAGTGTTTTTCTCTACGCCTTGCTCTGTGGAAGCGGCGGTTTTTTCGGTAATTTCGTTCGCGGCCTTTGCGCCCTTTTCGGCGGCTTTCGCGCCTTCAGCCATGCCCTTTGCCATTCCTTGGAACATCGCGACCATGCCTTCGCCGAGGCCCTTCATCGCCGCTCCGATGCCTTCGCCAATTCCTTTGAAGGCTTCGCCGAGGATAGCTTCGGGATGCTCGAAATCCATCGTTATATTCGGGCCGCCCGGCGCAAGTGGAACACGCATCGCCCACACTTTCCACTGCCCCTCTTCGCGGCGCATTTTGAGAACGATGGTTTGTGTACTTGACCGGGTTTCCTTTGAAGCGTTGTCGGAGCCAATTTCGGTCACGGTCGGCGCGGGGGGCGCGGCTTCGCTTTCCCCTTCGCCGCCCGTTCCATCGTTCGCCTCGGTAACAGTGACGGGAACGCTTGCCGAATCGCCGTCGATGGTCGCCTCGCCAACCGTGTAGCCGTCTTTTCCCATTCCGCCGCTTTTGTCGCTCGCGGAATCGGCGTCAGCCATTTTTTCGCGGGCCAGCCGCGTCATCTGCGCGCGGGCCAGCATTTTGTCGTCGTTTGCCAGCGCGCTCATGAACGTTCGGGCCGTATCGCCCGCCATTTGCGCGTCGGACTTGCCGCATCCCGTTCCGACAACACACGATGCGCCCACAAAAACCACCGCCGTCACTGCGAGCAGTGCGCGGGAAGCCGTTACCATCGCCCAAAGGTTTGCTTTCATTTCCAGAACTTCCCTTCGTTTCGGCTCGCCATAACGGGCGGTGCCTTCTGAAGATATGAGTTTCGCCGATGGGTTTTGGTTGCACGGGATGGCAACTATTTTGCGAGGATCGCTCGGAGACGGTCGCCCGCGGTGGGTTCGGCGTTTTCCGAAGCCGGACGCAACAGGTCGTGCGACCGGTTCACCGCTTCGTTATATTGGGCCTCCGACATATACCAACTCAGCAGGGCGGGTTTGGGAAAATTCATCTCGATAAAATTCGCGCCGTAGCGCAAGCGGGCGCGCATCAGTTCGGGGCGCGGCGGGCCGCCCCACCCCGCAAAAAATGCGCCTGCGGGGCCGAGCACCTCGTCGAAGCCGCTTCCACGGCGGGGGGCGTCGGCGCGCGGAACGGGCGGGAAATCGTCCTTTCGCGCGGTTTGCTTGCTCACGTCCTGATCGTTCATGTGGATGGAAACAATCACGGGAAACCATTTGGGCCGACCTTTGCGAACGGCATTTTGCGCTTCGAGGGCGGCGATAACATCCATCACGGTTTGCACGCCCGTGTTTTCGCAGTACCCGCCGTCCACGTAGGAGCGTTTGACCGTGAGCGGCACGATCTTATCCGGCGTGGTTCCGCTCAAATGCCCGGCCCGCCATTGCGGCAAAAACGCGGGCGGCGATACGACGGGGAACCGGGCGGAAAGGCACGCTGCCGTCGATAACGGCAAATCCACGTTCGGATCCACATCGTACAGCGTTTCAAACGGAAGCGGCGCGGTTTCCCGTTTCGTTTCCAATGGCGTAACGGCGCTTTTGGGGCTTGGCGCGGGCTGCTCGTCGGGGCGCAGCGTAGAAACTACCATGCGTTCGCCGGTTTGCACGCACGTCGTGTTCAAAAACAGGGCGGGCAAATTGCTTTGGGCAGGCGTCGGATAATCGGCAATCGTTTCGCGGACTTTGGCAGTCGCGCCGGGCAAGCCGTTTTCGAGGGCGTGCTCAAACGCCAAATCGAGCGCCCGTCCCCTATCCATCACGTACTCGTTGGTATAGTTTGGATCCGGCCTGCAAAACGGGGTAACGGGAACGGCTACCGGTAAAAACCGCTGAAACAGTTCCGGCCCCAAAAGCGAGGCGACGGAGGGCGACAGCATATCGGTCGTGAAAACCGTTTTTTCGCGCTGGGCCAACTCCGCTCCCACGATGCCGCCCGGGAAACTGCGGCGCAGCGTCACATAAGTCGCCGCGCCCAAACTGCCGCCCGACACGCTGCTGATAGCGAACAAGTGATCGGGCAAATTCGCAACGCCGCCTTCTGATTCGGGCTTGTGAATTTGCGCCATTGTCGCCGTGACAAGGCTTCCGGCGACAATGCCCCCGCCCGCCGCCGCCACAAAAACGACGGGATACGGTTTATCGTTATCTTTGTAACGTTGGGCATCGGGACGAGACGCAAGCCATGCGTCGAAAGCGTTGTTGAGCGTGCGTGCGGTTTTCGATCCGCTGGGCGATGGTTCTTTTTGCTGCCACTTCTCCTTGACAAGCGGACTGTACCGATGGCGCAGGCCGTGGTCGTCGTTGAGGTTCGTGGCATTGACCAAATAGCCGTAAGCCAAAAAAAGCGCCAGTAACGGCTTTTTACCCCTGCGCCCCAACCAAACCAGCCACGTAAAGAAGGGGACGATAAACGCAAACGAAAGAAACCATGCCGCGAGCGGCCCGATAAAACGCGCTTCTTGCAGCAGGGATTGGGAAAAACAGCCGACAAGCGCCAAACCGGCAAGCGTTACGGAGAAGCACCGGTATCCTACGCTGAAAATTTTTTCGCGCTTTTCCTTCGTTCCCGCTCGCTCGCGCGCTTTTTTCTCCGCATCGTTTAGCCACCACCAGCCATTGATCCACACATATACCAAACAAATCCACAGTGAGGCGAAAAACGCGACAAACACAAACCCCCACGCCAAAACGTCGATATTTTGCTCGCCGAACGACTCGGTTTTGGCTTCGCGGGCGGCTTTGGCGACCGAAAACGCGATATAGGCCAAAATCGCGCCCGGCGCAAATCCGCAAAAACGCGGAACCCAATCGCGGGCGACCGCCCAGCCGCGCGCCGCTTGGCGGGCCAGCACGTTCATCTCGTTTGCCGCCGCGCCTCGCCTTGTAGTGCGCCGCTTTTTTTCACCCTTTGCCGCGCTTGCCATACCATCCTCGATTTTGTAGGATACAGCGTAGCGCGCGGCCCCCCAGCACATCAGGCTAAAAACAAAGGTTGCCAGTAGCGCCAAACGAAACGGCCACGGGTCGGAGGCGATTTTCGGGTCGTCGGGGTACAAATGGCTCGCGGTTGCGCCGAAAATTGCCGCGCCCTGCCCCCCAAACAGCAGAATCAGCGGCCCGACGATGCAGGCGAACAAACTAAAACCGCAAACCCGCACCGCGTCCCATGCCCCGCGCACCCACGCACTTTCCGTCCATCCCGCCGCGACATACAAAAACGTCGCGCTGTACAAAAGGGCTTTCGCGCTGGCGAAAACAAACGCGGCGTGCAAACCGTCCGGGCCGGAGTTTCGTTGGAACAGCACCCAAACGATAACGCACCCGTTTTCCAAAACGGCGGCGCATACCGCAAGCAAACAAACCGCCCCGAACGCCCCGCGCCATTCCCGTGCCCCGTCCAAATACTGGCGGCTCGCACCGCGCACGCTCATCAAAAGCAAGGGCAAATACAGCGGAATCAGCACGATATTGAGTAGGGTCGCCCCCACGACACGCAGCCCTGAATTAGGAAAATTCCACGCCGCGAGTACGGCGTTTCCCGTCGCCCGACTGCCGGAAAATTGGATTTCGGTCAGCACAGTCGGCAATCGCTTATCGAGCAAAAAATACTGCGCGATTCCGACACAAAAACAGCACAGCGCGCACCAATACCAGCGAAAAAAGCGGCGCTCGTCAAGTTGCGTGTTCAGCCGCGTTTTAAGCCGCGTGTTGAGCGTATCGAACCAAGAAGCCACGGCGACCTTCTCCTTATTTTCGGCAAACGGGCGAACAAACGCCGCGCCTGCCGCTACAGGGGAAATGAAAAGGCGCAGGTTGCACTTGCAGCCCGCGCCTTTTCGTTCCCGTAGTTTTGCCGGTTTTCCTCCTGCTCGATTTTAAGAAGGCCGCCCGCTTAACGGGCCGTAATGGATATAGAGCCGAAATCGGAGCGCAGGGTCGCGTCCGATGCGCCCGTTCCCAAAACGGCGGAATACGATTTTTCAAACGAATCGCCGTTTTTCTCGCCGCCCAGACCGCTCGCGG
This sequence comes from uncultured Armatimonadaceae bacterium, assembly GCA_964241985.1. GTDB lineage: Bacteria > Armatimonadota > Armatimonadia > Armatimonadales > Armatimonadaceae > CAXTBP01. The sequence goes on from CAXTBP010000168.1 coordinate 8,704, forward strand.
TAATACTGCCGTTCGATGTATGGGCCTTTATTTTCAAGTTGGCGGTTTGCGGAACCGTTAAGCGCACCGCGCCGTTTGAGGTTGTCAGTTCGAGGGACTTCGGTGCGGCCCCGTCTACAAGATTGGCCTCCACCGCGCCGAAATCCGATTTGCCGACAAGCTGTGTCGGGCTTCCGCCGATAAACACGCTTCCGTTGCTGGTTTCGGCGCGCACGTCGCCGCCGCAATCCTTAACCTTGACGCTGCCGAAGTCGGAATGCGCGGAAATCGTGCGGGCTTTCGTCGCGCGCGACACTGTAACGGCCCCATTGCTGGATTTCGCCTCAATGGTTTCGGCCTGCCCGGAAACCGTAATCGAACCGAATTCGCTTTCCGCCACGACGTTTCGGGGGGCAATGGAGTCGGGGTTTTCGACGCGCACGGCCCCGTTGCTCGTGTGCGCTTCGATGTCCGCGCCGTTGCCCGCGCCCTTGACAACGATTTCGCCAAATTCACTGCGAGCATCAACCGCGCCGGTCGTGCTTGTTTCTTCGATTCGCACCGCTCCGTTTTCCGTTTCGGCGTTCAGTTCAAGCGCCGCGCCTTGGGGAACGCCGACCCGAAAATCACACTGAAAGCCGAGTGTTCTGGGGAAATCAGCGGGCGGTTTGGCGGAAATATGCAGTTTGCCGCCCTCGTTTTTCGTTTCGATAGAAAAGCCGTCCAGATACTTTTTGCGCTGGGCGACACTCAAGGAATTGTCGGAAAGCGCGATTTCCGCGTGGATAGTGATGGCGTCTGCGCTTTTCGACGGCACAAGCGTAATTTCGCCAAACGGCGAGCGTACTTCCACGGCCTTCACCGAAGCGATAGGGACGCTTTGCTCAATCGTTCGCAGCGCCATATTACCTTTCCCGCCGCGAAACACTTTGCCATTGACGATGACCGTATTGCGGCTAAACGACCGTCCGTTTTGATTTTGGCTTGACGAATTGTCATGCACCACAATCGTACAGCCAGCGCCCGCGACAACGACGGCGACGGCAAAAATCCCGGCAGTCAAGCCGCGCAAAGCATTAGGGAAACAATACAAATTTGTGTTGGGCATGATGGATTTTGTTTGCCTTTTCAGGTGCGTTCGCGCGTAAATACGCCACGCTTCGGGGATTAGAAACCGCTCACGACCGATTGGTTGCATAAACAGGGCTAAACATCAGGTGCGTCTTGCTGCGGCAGGATTTTGGGAGGGCTTCTTTTTTGGCGACGGTGGGGGCGCAAGCGCGACCGGTAAAACAACCGTGCCCCCGTAGCCGATTCCGCCCATCGAAAAAGAAAGCCACACGGCATGGGCTTCGTTCGGCTTCCACTGCAACGGAAATTGCGGCGGCGCGTTTTCGGGCTGGCTTTCTTGATAGTGTACGTGAAGGCGGGCTTTTTCCCACCGCGTTTCGGCGTCCCGCGGCGGCGATTGCAGGGAGGCAGACACGAAAAGGTTTTGCAGCAGTGTTTTTTTCTGATCGTTGCTGAGCGCGCTCCCCGACAAACCGCCTTCGGACAGCATAGATTGCTTTTGTTCAAGGGACAACTGCGACCAAAAACGGAGCGAATAAAACGCCGCGCAGGCCGAGTTCCACCCGGCTCCCTGCATAAAGGAAAAAACGTCAAAAAAGGGCAAAATGGAACCGTCCGCCCGGGGTGGCGCAAGCATTCGGCCCACAACGCCCTGAAGTTGCTCAATCGTTAAGCCCGCGACGCTATCTACAACCGCGACGTTTTCCCAGCGTTTCCCCGCACTACGCAAGGCCGTGATAGCTTTGGCGTCGGCCCCAACAGGGGTTTCGTAGCGTTTTTCCACAAACCAAGCCCGGCTCCGAAAAAACAGGGTTCCCGTGGCATCATTTTTGCCCGGCGCAAACCACCATAAGGTGTGATACGCACCGCAAACGGCGTCCAACGCCTGCGCTATGGTTTTGCCCGATAAATCGCCCACCTCGCCAAACAGGTCTTTGAATGGGGGAAACTTGCATAATCGCGCCGCCATGTACGCATCCGAAACGAGTGCAAAGGGCAGTTTGTTTGACAGCGTTTGCAGTACGTCCACCCACGCATCGTTTTTCGTAAAGGCGACACCCGAAGGAAACGGCATTGTTTCCAATAGCGCGTCATTTGCGCTTGCGGGCGGCACGCTTGGCACAGCCGCTTTTTCGGCGTCGTTGGGCGTGGACAAAACGGCGGGGTTAAAAAGATACGGATTGCCGCGCACCGGGAGAAGAAAAGGGTTTTCCACGTCGGGTATCCGCATCTCGCGCCGCCCTTCGTGCGTTCCGGGACTGAGCCGACAAATGACAATTTTACCGCTCGTAGGCGCTTTATCCACCGATACCACCAAACCGAATTGCTGAACGGCGACGCGTTCCTTTTGCTCGGCGGCGCGATTTTGTTCAGGGGGCATATCGTCGGCGGAGTTAGGGGCGATGCGAAATGTCAGATGGCGGGAGGCTAATGCGCTTTGCCGCTGGGTCGCATTCATCGCGCTCCACGGCAAATACAGGGAACCGCTCCCGACAAGGGCGCGCTGTTGGGCGCGGGTCAAACCGGCAACGAGCGAGCAAAAGGCGTAGCCGTTGCCGTCCGCACTGGCAAGCAGTTGTAATTGCTGTTTTTCCGGCGTCGGTTCGCCTTGCGTGCTGGGAACCGTTTGACTTTTTCGGTATTCTTTCTGCCAATAGGCGAGGCCGTGGCGAGTTGCTGCGCGGGTGAACTGCATCAGCGGTTCGGCATTCAAATCAAGGGTTGCCGTATACAACGCTTTTTCGTGGTCAATCGCGCCGGGCTTCGGTTCTAAAATAAAAGTTTTGGGCGAAGCATTTTCGGCCTTTTCTTCCCGCCATTGACCATTGATTAAGACGGCGAGCGATTGCAAAACGCCGCCCAAAGGCCGATTGGCAACACACAAATGCAGCGGCGTTTCCGCGTCAAAGGGCGCGACGCGCAAAAAGAAAGGAAAATCTTTCGGTGTAATTTGCGCGACGAGTTGTTTGAGCGGCACATAAAACACCTGCAGGGGAACCGGAACGGAAAAAGCCGATTCCCCTGCAAAGGGGTCGCGGCTTTCACTTTCGATTTCGGGCGGAAGGTTCCGCCCAAAAACGGGGCCATTCACAAGGGCCGCGCCACTCAAAACGAGCAAGCGACGGATCAGGGCGCGGCGCGTTTGGGGCGGGTCGTCGTCGCGCGGACGGGCGGACACTAATGCACCATGTC
>CAXTBP010000169.1:0-11922 GCA_964241985.1 uncultured Armatimonadaceae bacterium
TCGGCAATCCATTTCCATTCCAAGCACCCACGGCGCAAACACCGCCTGCGTTTACAACGGGCAATTTGAATCCATCCCTTGTGTTGTACAAATACAGCGCGGATATTGTTGTTGGGCCGAAACTTGCTACCGCAATGGCAGGTGTATCCGTGTCTCCTACTGCACCGCGTCAATACCAGATAACCGTAGTGTATTCGCGGCAGGCGGGCAACGCGCCAGAATACGTGGAAGCACCGCTTGGCACATCGGCAGTTGTTAGCCTGCCCCAGCAGTAAGAAAACCAATTATGTCCCTTTCCGCAATTTCCGCAATCGACGGACGCTACGAAACGCAAACCGCGCCGCTGTCGGCGTATTTTTCCGAATACGCGCTGATACGATTTCGCGTCCACGTCGAAATCGAATGGCTCGTTACATTGTGCGGTGAACCGTCCATTTCGGACGTGCGCGGCTTAACGGATGAGGAAACCGCGTTTTTACGAAGCCTCGCGTCCAATTTCAGTGAAAGCGACGCCCACGCCGTTAAGGCGATTGAGAAAACCACGAACCACGACGTAAAAGCCGTGGAATATTGGATTAAATCGCGCCTTGCCGACACGAGCCTCGCCGATGTGCGTGAATGGGTGCATTTCGCCTGCACAAGCGAAGACATCAATAATTTGGCGCACGCCCTTATGCTGAAAGGCGGCATGGAATCCGTGTTTTTGCCGTCGGCGAACGATTTGGTGCGGGCCGTTGCGGATAAAGCAAGCGAAACGGCGGATGTTGCGATGCTCGCCCGTACGCACGGACAATCCGCGTCACCAACAACGGTCGGCAAGGAATTAGCGGTTTTCGTCCATCGGTGGCGACGGCAGTTAAAGCAGATTGCCGCGCAGGAATATCTGGGCAAGCTCAACGGGGCCGTCGGCAATTTCAACGCGCATTTGTCCGCGTATCCCGACGCGCCGTGGGAAACCATTGCCCGCCAGTTTGTCGAAGGCTTGGGCCTAACGTACAATCCGCTGACCACGCAGATTGAATCCCACGATTATATGGCGGAGTTGTTCCACACCCTAACGCGCTTTTTGAGCGTTTTGCTGGATTTCGACCGCGACGTGTGGGGCTATGTTTCGCTCGGCTATTTCAAGCAGGCAACGGTGGCGGGCGAGGTCGGTTCGTCCACGATGCCGCACAAGGTCAACCCGATTGACTTTGAAAACAGCGAGGCCAACGTCGGTTTAGCAAGCGCGATTTTAGGGCATTTGGCGGAAAAACTGATGGTGTCGCGCTGGCAGCGGGATTTGTCGGATTCGTCGGCGATTCGCTCGGTCGGCACGGGTATTGGTCACGCCTACCTTGCCGTTTTGTCCGCCCGGCGCGGCCTCAAAAAAGTGTCGGTCAATCAAGCCGCGCTTGAGGCCGACTTGAACCAATCGTGGGAAGTGCTTGCCGAACCCATACAAACCGTGATGCGCAAAGCGGGCCTGCCAAACCCTTACGAAACGCTCAAAGATTTGACGCGCGGGGCCGAAAGCGGACGCATCACGCCGGAGGGTTTACGCGCGTTCGTGCAAAATCTGCAAATTCCCGAAACCGACAAAGCGCGCCTTTTGGAAATGACGCCCGCCTCGTATGTCGGTATCGCACCGGAATTGGCCCGCCGAACGGCAACCGAAGAGGGCGACGCCTAAATGCAAGCGATGCGAAAAGCGTCCGGCTTCATCGCCGCCGTTATCGTGTTTCTGATGGGTTTGGGCTTTATGGCGATTTCGCCGTCGCCGCTTGTCAGCGCGGGTTTGCTCGTTTTGGGCGGCTTGGGCATGATTTGGCAAGGCCGCAAACTGTACCAAGAGCGCCGCGATCCCTACGATTTGTCGCGTTTGTGGGACACGGACGACGAACCAACCGAACCCGAAGACGACGGCTTGGATGCCGACGAGGGCACGGTGTTTTGCCACAACTGCGGCCATGCCGTGCCGCCTCCATTTGCCCGCTGCCCCGATTGCGGCGCGCAACTACGGTAATTTGCAAAGCGCAACCAAACGCGCGGGCTGCGTGTCCTACTCATAACTATGTCTGCTGTTCCATTGATGAAACGCTGCCCCGACTGCAAAGCGCCCAATCCGCACTCCCAAACGCAGTGCTACGCCTGTGGTCAGTTCCTTGACGCTGCTCCGCCGCCCACCACGAAAAGCGGGCCGACGTTTGCGTGTACCAACTGCGCGGCCCAAGTTCCCGTTTCGGCTTCGGTTTGTCCGGGCTGCGGGCGCATCGCCGCCCAACCGTTTCAGCCGACAATCACGTTCCCGCTTCCTGTCGCCGCCACAACGGTGGCAGGGACGCGCCGGTTGCCGACTTTGCCGTCCGCGCCGATGGGATGGATTGCAGAGCGCACGTTCGACGGAACCACGCGCTTGCGGCGCACGCTGGGCGGACGGCTCTTGCGGGACGCATCCACTCCCTTAGCCCTTGTAGGGCTTGCGTTTTTTGTCGCGTCGCTGGGCGCGCCGGGGCGGCACTATAACGGCTCCGTTACTCCGCTCATGGTGCTTTGCTGGATGCTTGCCGCGTGTTTGCTTGTCGGTGGAATCGTGGCCCTTGTTTGGGCGTTCGGTTCGCGCGAAGAAATAACACTCGGCCCCGATTTCTTAGCCCATCGCCGCTATTTAGGCAACTATGAGCAAAAGTGGCGCATTGTCGGGCCTGCCGTTTTGCGGGTTTCGACGCGCACCTCGGGCAGTGAATGGAGTAAATACGGCAAGCAAACCATTCGCAGTCTCATTGTGGAACAAGGCGCATTTCGCAGAACCATTGACCGGCGCGGAACGGAAACGTCGTCGTGGGGCATCTCGCACCGCACCCTGTCAACCCATTTGGCGGACTTTTTGAGCGAACACAAACTCGGTGACGAAATGACGTTGCTCGCTCGGTATCTCGCCGCGCAAACCGGCTGGCAAACCCTTGATGATTTGGAAGGTATTGCGCCGGGCAAAGGGTGTAGTTAAAAGGCTTTTTTATGGGGCGGTTACAAGGGAAAAACGGGCGCGGCATATAATAAGTGGTCATGCCCGACGCCCCGCCCGCAATGAAGCGCTGCCCGCACTGCATGGCCCCAAACCCCGCTCGGCGTACCGAGTGCTACGCCTGCAAAGGATCGCTGGAAGAATTGCCGCCCGCTCCGCCGCCGCAAGCCCCCGAATCCCCCTTTCCGTCTGCCAAGCAAGCCGCGCCGCCAACCTATCCGTGCGCGTTTTGCGCGATGCCGATTCCCTTGGAAGGCCGATTTTGCTCGACGTGCGGGAAATCGAACCCGCCGCCGACCGCGCCAAGCGAGCCGCCCCTTCCGCCGTTTAGCCCAACCGAAACGCCCACAGCCCAAACGCCGCCCGCCGAACCGGATGCCGCGCCACAGACAATGCGTTTGCCGCGCACGCCGCTTCCCGGATGGAAAGCCGAACTATTGCCCGACGGCTCGGCGCGGCTCCGGCGCACGTCGGGCGGACAGTTGCTGCAGGATGCGTGGATTCCGTTTGGCTGCTTTTTGGCGTTCTTCTTTTTTGTTTTTAAGTTCGTTTTACGCGGCTCCAACGCAAGCACCGGGGTGACGGTTTTGTGGGGCGCGTTGTCGCTTCTTTCGCTTGCGGTGCTCGTTTTGGTATTGGTTTGGGCGTTCGCCGCGCAGGAAGAACTGCTTATCCGACCGAAAACCTTGACTCGTCGGCGTTTTTTGGGCGGGTACGAGCAATCATGGACAATCGACGGGCAGGCCGCCCTTCGCATCGAAACCGTGGTAACGCGGCACGAGTTGCACCGCCGGGAAACCGAAACGACGCGCGCCCTTTTGGCGGAACACGGCGCGCAAAGCCGCGTCGTTGACCGGCGCACGGGCGAAGGAACCTACTACGGCTTAAAAATGCGAACGCTGTCCGGCATGGTGTCGGATGCGATTGGCGGCGCGAACTGGGGTGACGAAATGCTGCGAATGGGCGGCTATCTGTCCGAACAAACGGGCTGGCCGCTCACCGACGATAACGTCGCGTCGCCGACCCGGTGAAAAATGGGAAACTAAACGGGCGGTTCTTCCAGATTTTTGAACAAGGAACCGATGCGTTCGGCGTCGTGGGATTCGATCACGGCGTAGGATAAATCGAGCGCGACCGCCCACAAAAGGAAAATGGCGTCGGTGGACGGCATATCCAAAACGCGCACGAAAAAGGTTCGCATGACCTCTTCGTAAGACTTGGCAGTTTCGTCGATGATGATGCGGCTGCTGCCGATACCGCCACCCGTGGGAAGGGGCATTTCGGCGTGGAGTTGATCCAAAAACTCGCGCACCGAAGCGGGGGAAGCGCGGTGCAAATCGTCGCCGAACGTTCTTTTAACCCGTTGCCGGAAATCGTCCAACTCCATGCTTGCCGCTTCGTTTATCCCGCGTTGAAAAATTCCGGCGGCGCAGTTCGCGGTAGATACGTGCCGCGCCGCCGGTTGTTTATTGTACCATTAGAATGGCCTGAAACGACTATTTGTAGGTGGTTTTTACCAACTCCAAAAGTGCAGGCGGCACAACTTTAAGGGTCGAGGTCGCTTCCACAATATCTACGCCCACGACTTCGGTTCCCTGCAAGGCGGCCATTTTGCCGAACTCTTTGTTTGCGACAAGTTCGGCGGCCTTCATGCCGACGCGCATACCGAGCACGCGGTCAAACAGGGTGGGCGAGCCGCCCCGGTGAACGTGCCCGACAACGGCGGAGCGCGTTTCCCAGCCGGTTTCTTTTTCGATGACATCCGCCAAATACTCGCCGACGTTGCGGTTGCCCAAGTTGACGTGCCCGAACGCATCAACGGTTTTTTCGGCCTCGTCCATCGGGACTTCCGTGCCTTCGGACGCGACGATAAGTGCGTATTTTTTACCGCGCGCTTTAACCGATTTGAGATGGGCGACCATCGCTTCCGTATCGAGCGGCTCTTCGGGCAGCGTGATCCAGTCCGCACCGCCCGCGAGGCCGACATAAAGGGCGACCCATCCGGCGTGGCGTCCCATGACTTCGAGTACCATGACGCGCCGATGGGAGCGGGCCGTATCGCGCAACCGGTCGAGGGCCTCCATGCCAACGCTTGCCGCCGTGTCGAACCCAAACGTGAAATCGGTCAGGTTCAGATCGTTGTCCATCGTTTTCGGCACGCCCACCGTGGGAACGCCGTGCTGGGAATACAATTTCGCCGCGACGCCAAGGGTATCTTCGCCGCCGCAGGCGACAATGGCGTCAAAGCCCGCCGACTTGATGTTGGCAAGCACGGCGTCCAAATCGGCCTGATTTTTGAACGGATTCGTGCGTGACGAACCCAGCATCGTGCCGCCCTGATAAATAATTTCCTCGACGGAATCAAGCGTCAGCGGCTCGTAAATGCCTTTGACCAACCCGCGCCAGCCCTCGATAATGCCGGTGAACTCCATGCCCAAGTCCAAGCCGCGATACACGACGCCCCGAATCGCGGGGTTCAAGCCGGGACAGTCGCCGCCACCCGTCAGTATTCCAACCTTCATAAACAAAAATATCCTTGATTGTGTTGGCGGCAGCGGTTTACACCATGCCGCCGCAGTTTCCAAAATATAGTTTACCGGCAACGCGCCAAAACCTTCCATTGCCGGGAAATTTTCAGGGGGCTATCCATTCAGCAAGCAAACCGCCGTGGAGCCATTCGCGCAAACGGATTTCGGCGTTGCGTGAAATGGTTTCCGAAGGAACACACAATTGCCCTAAATCCGCTTCGATAAGATAAAGCGTCAAACGAGTTGGTAAATCTGGGATAATGGCTAATTCGGGATAAGCCGATAGCAGCCGCCGCAGCAGGGGAGCATACTCCGCGCGCGTCGCCCGTTCGTCCACGCCGGATGCCTCGTGGTCGGGAAACAAGGAAAAGCGAACAAAATTCACTAAATCTTCCTCCGGTTCGCCGCCATGTGCCCACTCCCAATCTATGAGGCCGTTCATACGCGGCCCGTCCACAATAATGTTGTGCAAACGCACATCGCCGTGTACAAGGCGCGGGCCAACTTGAAAAGCAAGGGTGTGGCGGTGCGCGGCATAAAATACCTCGGCTTCATTTATCAGTGAGCGCGTCGTTTCTGATAATGGACTGGTTCGTATCGACGCGAGAAAATCCGCCATTTTCTTGTCGTGGTAGGCCTGCCAAGAGAACAAATGCTGCGGCACGTCGCCGCTATACACAAGAGGGCCATACTGCTCAACGGGAAGTGTGTGGGCGCGGCGTAAAACTGCGGCTATTCCCGTTGCCCAATCCTGTCGAACGTCGGTATTGGCGTCGAGCCAAGTGGCAAACGCATTGTCGCCCGTCCGTTTGTTGACAAGTAAATACGGACAGGGCCATTCGAGCGGCAAAATTCCCGACGCGATAACTTGCGGAACGCCGGGGACACCGCGAAGCATGGCAAGGGCGCGGCACTCGTTTTCAAAATTGGCCTGCCAACCGGCGCGGAAAAACACGCGCAGAATAGAGCGGTCGTTTATTTCGTAGACCAAGTTCGCGTAACCGCCCGTCAATTTGCGGAAAGTGCGAACCGATCCAAGATCGGTAACGTTTCTGTGGGCGCTGTTTGGCAAGGCGGCAAGAACTACGGCGATTTCACGCTGCACGGTTTCATCGAGGGGACGTTTGCTCATTTGACCATCTTACCCTGCGACAAAGAAGAAAAAAGGCAGGCTTTATAAGCCTGCCTTTTTGGTTCTTAACAACGAACGATGTTAATGTTCGGGTTCCAGTATGCCGTAGTTGTTGTCTTCGCGGCGGTACAAAACGTTGACCTTTCCGGTGTCGGCGTTTTGGAAAACGAAAAAGTCGTGCGACAACAGTTCCATCTCATCGACGGCTTCTTCCGGCGTGACGGGCTTAATGGCGAACGCTTTGGTGCGCACGATTTGCCCGGTGACCGGCTCTTCCGCATCCGTCAGCCCTTCGATCTCAACCGGCGCGGTGCGCGGCGAAACCTGCTCGCCATGATGCCCGTAATGGTGGTGGCTTTTGTGCTTGTCGCGGCTTTTCGACTTCTGCATCTGCCGCTCCAACTTGTTCGCCACACAGTCAATCGCCGCGTACAAATCCGAGCCGCGTTCCTCGCAGCGTACTTTCACGCCGTCGCCGTCAAGCTGGACTTCGACCCGGTGCATTTGCCCCTGAATCGTTTGCGTGACGGTTGCAGTCGTCAAGTTGTGAAAGTGGTTGGTGAGTTTGTGCAGCCGTTTGGTGGCATACTCGCGCAGGCCGTCGGTAATGACGACGCCTTTTCCCCGAACCTGAACCTCCATGAACAAACCTCCTTACGGGCGCATAAGAAGTGCGGTCGCATGGGCCGCGATACCTTCGCCTCGCCCGACAAATCCTAAGCCTTCGCTCGTTGTGGCTTTGATGCCTACTTGACCCGGGCCTATGCCTAATACTACCCCGATTTCGCATTTCATATCGTCAACGCGCGGGTTTATTTTCGGAGCCTCGGCAATCACGGTCATATCGACGTTTGCGATTTGCCAGCCATCGTTTTTTAAGCGGGCCGCGACTTCCTGCAAAAACTCAATGGAGGCGCGGTTCTTGTGCCGATTATCTGACGGCGGAAACAACTGCCCAATATCTCCCATACCCGCCGCGCCCAGTAGGGCGTCGCACAGGGCGTGGAGCAGCACGTCGGCGTCGGAATGCCCGGCAAGGCCGCGCTCGGCTTCGGGAAATGCCACGCCGCCAATATAAAGCGTTCGATTTTCCGACGCGGGCGCGAAGGGATGCACGTCGTATCCGTAGCCGATACGGAAGGCGGGCAGGCCTCTCCCCCCGGCCCCCTTCCCTTTCAGGGGAGGGGGAGCCTGTGTAGGCGAGGCGTCTGCAAATCGTTCGTCTTTGGTTTGGCCTGCGTCTTGCAGGTTCCCCCTTCCCGCTTCGGGAAGGGGGGTGGGGGGAGAGGCCTGCTGCCTACCTGCCAAAACCGCCGCAACCAGAACCAAATCTTCGGGGCGCGTCACTTTGATATTTTCCGGCGAACCGGTAACCAAATAGCCGCCCGTGCCGAAAGCCCATTGCCAGACGGCGGTGTCGTCCGTTCCAACAAAACCCGCTTCGGCGGCTTTGTTGTGCGCTTCGCGCAAACCTTGCGCCTTGAAAGCCTGCGGCGTTTGTACCGCCCACACATTTTCACGGTCGAGACGCGCACCAACATGGGCGATACGGCTTCCGTTTGGCCCGTCGTACCAGCGGTCGCCAAGCGATTTAACCAGCGTATCGGAAACGGAAAGCGCTGCCGTCGCATTGCTCAAAACATAAGAGGCCGCTTCAAGGACTTGCTCAATCAATGCAGGCGTTACGCAGGGCCGCGCGCCATCGTGGACAATGATATATTCGGCATCCGAGCAGGCGGCAAGGCCGTTTCGCACGGACGCCTGCCGGTCGGCCCCGCCCAAAACGACGTCCCGCACTTTGCCGCCGCCAAAAGTAGTGCCGATTTCGCGCAAGCGGGGCAAATCGCTTCCGCCGCCGATGAGAATGATGTCGTTAACGGAAGAACAACCGGCAAAGGCTTGGAGCGTCCAGCCCAAAAGCGGACGCCCCAAAAGATCGGCGAAAACCTTATTCTCGGGGCCGCCGAACCGGACGCCGCGTCCCGCCGCCGGAATAAGGGCGCATACCCGGCCCGTTACCGTTCGGGCCGCTTCCATTTCCATTGCTTCCGTAGCTGCCATCGCTTCCTTCCTCGTCGTCTTCGCGCAGATGGGCGAAGATCATTTTGCCCGCCTGCGTCTGCATCAGCGAATTGACAACCACTTCCACGGTTTCACCCAAGTGCCGCCGCCCGCCGCTGACGACAATCATGGTTCCGTCGTCCAAATACCCGATGCCCTGATCGTGGTCTTTGCCTTCTTTGACGAGCTGCACGAGCATTTCCTCGCCGGGCAAAACGATGGGCTTCAGGGCGTTGGCGAGTTCGTTGACATTGAGAACCGGCACGCCCTCGACTGCCGCGACCTTGTTCAAGTTCCAGTCGTTGGTGACCAGCGAACTATTGAGCGTTTTGGCAAGTTGCACCAAACGCACATCCACCTCACCCGAGGGCGGGGCCAGTTTATCGTACTGCCGCACGACAAGCGACAGTTCTTTTTCCATTTGATTCAAAATATCCAAACCGCGCCGACCGCGCGCCCGCTTCAAATCGTTGGACGAATCGGCGATATGGCGCAGTTCGTCCAAAACGAAGCCGGGAATATAGATCGGGCCGTCCAAAAATCCCGCGCGCGCGACATCGGCGATGCGTCCGTCGATAATGACGTTCGTATCCAGAATTTTGAAATGTTCTTTGGGGATGCTCGTGTCTTCGGACGGCGGAATGTAAAGGTGAAAGTCTTCCTTCATCGACAGCGCCGCCGCCGTAGACAAGTACGTTACGGCGACTCCGACAAGCAGAGATACGACCACCGCCAGAAATTTGTAGGTGGTTAGCAGCGCGATAATGGGGAGCGAAATAACGGCGGTGAGCAGCAAACCGACGAACACGCCGCCGATAAGAAAGACCTTGTCGCGCGCGGATAGTTTGCGAAGCGTTTCGCCCATGATCTCGATGCGGCGAAACAAGGCTCCGCCGGTAGCGAAGCCGAACACGGCCCCGACGGCAACGAAAATAACGCTGTAAATCGCCGACAGCCAGTCGGGAAAAAAGCGATGCAGCGTGTCGTCACTAACGACAAGCGCCAAAAACGAAATCGAGCCGAAGTAACCGAGCAATCCGCCCGTGATGGTAAGAAGGACGGAGAAAATAAGCCGCCATGTTTTGTTGCTTCCGCCCGCGGGGCGGCGATTGGCAACAATACGCGAAGGGCCTTCGTCGTCGAAGCTGCTTGTCGGCGCGTCGCTGGGTGCGTCGCCGGAAAAATCGGTCACGGGTTTATTGCGCCTTTAAGCCGTTTAGCCATTACCGCCACGGGCGACGCGGATGCGGGCCTGCGCGCGGCGCGCGGCTTCCATCGCTTCTTGTCGGCTCGCTGCGCCGCCGTCTACGCTCGCCAAAAGTTCGCGGGCGCGAACAAGCGAGGCTTCGGCCCGCGTTACGTCGATGTCGGTCGCAAGCTCAGCGGTGTCGGCAAGCACGGTCACGCGCTCACGGGACACTTCCACGAAGCCCCCGGCAAGCACGAACGTTTCTTCGGCTCCGGTCGGCAGTTTGACGACGCATTCGCCCACACCGAGTTCGGCAAGGAGCGGCGCGTGTCCGGCTAAAATTCCGAGCGAGCCATTGGCGGCGGGAAGCTGAACACTTTGCGCTTCTTCGGACAAGACGGTTTTTTCGGGCGTGACAATATCAAGCGGGAATGAGGCAGGCACGGGGGGATAAATTCCTTAAAACAAAATAAGTGCGATAAATACGAGAAACCGATGTATTGTACCCGATAACCTTTCGCGCCGGGCAGGAAAAACCACCGTTTTCGCTTAACGAGAACCCAACCCGCAGAAAAGAGGTCGCGTCGCCGTGCCATTTTTGTTCCCGCATACCCCGCCCCCGGCGCTTGTTCTTTCGCAGCCCCCGTTGCAGTCCCTCAACACGAAACCCGGCGGCGACTACGAAACATGGGACGCCGGGCAACTCTTACCCTTCGGAACCAATTTGCTCCGAAGCGGACGCAATTTCAGCCGCGCCATTCAGGTTTTAGAAATTGCCGCGCGTAAACAGCCCGAAAACGTGGACGTTCAACTCGCGCTCGGCTGTGCGTATGCGTCGCGGTTCGCTTCGGTGTCCGACGCGACGCGGCAGCTATCCGGTTTCGCATTCCGCACGAAAAATTATCCCGAACTGAAATCTGCATGGGAAAAAGCGCAAAAAGACCCGAAAAACGCGCTGTATCAAAAGCCCGCCCCGACCGCGCCCAGTCCGCCCGTAACGCCCGACGACAAGCGGCTTTTCGCGCTGACGCCCGAACTAAGCAGGGCGGAACTGCTCCGCTTGGCAACACAAGGCCTCCGCGCTTTTGAAACCGCGCGAAAGCATATCGTCGATTTGCCGCCCGCCAAGCAAAACGAGGCGCGCATGATGTACGGCTGGGGCTTGTTTACGCTGCGCCGCGAAGGCATTTACGCAAAAGTGGTGCGGGAAATTGTTCCGCTACTGAAAACGCCAGATGGTGAGCCAATCCGCGAACCCGCGCCAAGCAAAAACACGACAGCAAAAGCGGACGACTTTTTGCCACTTGATTTTTCGCAGGCCGTGGACAGTTTTCGTGTTTGCAGTACGGCCCAGCCGGACAACGTGCCGTACGCCCAATCGCTGGGTTGGTCGCTCGTGCCGGACTATCTGGACGGAACGTCGGGAGAATGGGGATCGGAAACGCTGTACTGGGAAGGCGGGGCGCATTATAGCAAAGAAATTCTTGCGGACGCGGTTGCCGCCTTTGAACGAGCGCAAGCGCGCAGGCCGCACGACTTTGAGACGCTGTACTCGCTTGTTGTCGTGACGGCGGCCTTTGATCGCGCCGCGTCGGTTGGATATTTGGAAAAGGCCGCCGCGCGGCAGGGCAACAACGCGCTTTTATGGTACATGGCGAGCGAGTTGCGCTTTCGGCAGGCGGAAAAGGAAAAAGACCCGTCGATTAAAGAAGACGGCGAAACCAAAGCCGTCCTTGCGATGGAGAAGGGAAACACCGCCGCCGTATTTGCGCCGATTAACTTGCCGCTGCCTATTCCCACGTGGTTGCGGGCGGCATGGAAATACCGCGAACCGAAGGGGTATGGTAACGACAGTCGGGTGCTGCTCCACCTTTACACGCGCGCTGGCGACTATTTGGAAGCACAGGACGCTGCCAAAAACACGGACACTTTGCTGCGCGGCGCGGTGGCGCTGCTGGGCATGGGAATGATAGCGGCCCGAAGCGTCGCCGAGGATCCCACGCTTGAC
>CAXTBP010000170.1:0-11916 GCA_964241985.1 uncultured Armatimonadaceae bacterium
GGGCGTTGCCATATCAGTCAATCCTTTCCGGCGCGGCGTCTTGGTACACTTTGAGTGCGGCCTCGTACTTTGCGCGGGCTTCGAGCACGGGGCGCAGTTCGTCCGCCCATGCGTTCAGCTCGACGATTATAAGGCGCGCATGGTCGGCGTCTTCGGGCGTATCCACGCCTGCCAATCGGTTTTCCATGAGCAGCAAAAACGCATTGGCGCGGCTGGCAATTCGCAGGTTCGGGTCTTGCGTTCGGGTTCCGCTTTGGAGCGGGTTGCCATGCTTGTCCACGCGCCGCGAACGCCATTTTTGGGAACGGCACGGGAGCGTTCCGGCTTTTGCGTCTTCCACGATGTCGCGCACGTTTTCGAGGGCGCGCGGCATCGTGTCGAGGAGCGCGGTCGTGAGAAGCCACGTATCCTGCGGGTGGCGCTTGGGGGCGGCAGGCATAGATTCCTGGGGCGGTTGTGGTTGTGCCACGTCAACCGGCGCAGTGGTTTCTTCGGGCAAAAGGGACAGGGTTGCAGTTGCCATAACGAACACCTATTCCTTAAACGGGTCTTCCAAGTCGGCATTGTCGTCTTGGGTTTTGGCTTCAGCGACAGGCGACGGCGCGGCCTGCGTTTCTTCCACGAGTGCAGACAATGCGGCTTGATGCTGTGCGGCAAAGTCCTCCAAATGTTTGGCGGCGCTTCCCCAGTCCTCTGCACTGGCCGATTCACCATGAAGACCAGTTTGCGAATGCAACAAAGTGTAGATGCGCGCCTTGCTGATTTTGCCTTCGTCGTTGTGAACGTCCAATCCCAGTTCGGCGGCCCGGTTGCCGTAATCGACGAACGCCTTTAACGCCTTTCGCGTACGGTCTCGCTCGTCATTGGTTTCTGGTTTTGCCTGTGTCGCATTCCCTTCGCGCAGATGCGGAGGAATGATCCGGTTCGGTCGGGGTGCGTCGTGTTGCGTAACAGGCGTTACGTCACGAGGGGGCGCGGGCGGCAATGGTTCAAAATCGGCGGTTTCTTCCGGCGTGTAAATACCTAAGACGACGCCGGGCAAGACTGCACGAACGCCTTCCGACACGCACCGGGCGCGAAGCATTTGACCGGGGTGTTTGCGCCATGTGTCTTTATTGGTGACGCCTGCGGCGTTTGCCCTCGCCAAATCCCATTGAAGACGCAAGGAGCCACCCGCCGGATGGCTGAATGTCGCGTCGCACATCGTATCGTCGGATTGATGGAACTGGACTTTCCCGCCTTCGGCTTGGAATGCGGCCTGCATAGCCTGCGCCTTCATGGCCGGGCGGCCCTGCACGATGTCGTAGCGTTCGACGGCCTGCATTGGGTGCAGCCCTTTGGCTTGGCACAAAAGCATCAAGGAAAGCGTTTGTTCGGGCGATTTGAACTGCGGAAATAATCCGCCTTTGGTGATGGTTTGCGCCATCGCAAACATATCGTTGAAACCGTACTGGGCAAATGCAAGGGCGGCAGGCCCGGCGGAAACGACGAGGGATTGTTCCCCTTGCATCGCTAAATCTTTGCTACTCATCGTCTTGATCCTCGTTCTTTTGGGCCGCGCCCGGTCGTGGTTGCTCGGAAATATAAAGCTCGGACTGCGCCCGCGTAATCGCCACATAGCGCAGGTTGTGTTCCTGCTCGATTTGCCACGCCTGCCGCGCCATCGGGTGCGGCAGCAGTTCGTAGTGCAAAATGCCAACTTTCTTCGCTTCAAGCCCTTTGGCTTTATGAATGGAGGAAAGCGTGACGGCCTGCTCGTCGTTTGAGAACAGCGATTCGACGCGGGTGCGCAGTGCAGGCACATCCCGCGCCCCTTCCCGGTAGGCGGCGGTGAACACGGCCAAAATGCTGTCCACGCGGTCGTGAAGCGCCGCGATCTGCATTTCGGTGTTTTTGCGCCGCGCCAGCGACGCCTCTTGAATGGTGCGGAATATCTCGCAGGCTTTGGGAAACTCGACAAAGGGGAACGGCTCCGTGGGTCGGTGCGCCCCCATGTCTTTTTCAATGAGCGCAATCGTGTCGATGGTTTTGACGAGCTGCGTGCCGATGTCGCGGCCTTTGACTTTGGCGGCGATGCCGCGCCCAATGAACTCGAACGCTTTGGAAATGAGCGGCGCGTTCACGCGGCAAAGGATGAGGAACGGTTCGGGCTGGTAGCCCCGACCTTCCCTGCGTTCCCGCGCCCGCTCGGCGTGGAAGTGCCCGGCGGCAAGTTCGGTCAGTTGGTCTTCCGTCACATCAACGACGACGCCTTCGGGCGCATTGTCGGCGGCCTCAATGGTCGGCACGATTTCGCGGGCCAATTCCACGACGGCGCGGGGACAGCGATAGGAAATGGAAAGCGGCATGGACTTCGCCCCGGTCAACGTCTGAATGCGGCGAAAAGCGTCGGCGTCCGCGCCGGTGAAGCCGTAAATGGACTGGCACGGATCGCCTACCCAAACCGCACGCCCGGCCCGGATGCGCAGAAGCAATTCCTGCTGGGCGCGGTTGAAGTCTTGGCATTCGTCGATGAAGCACAGCTTGAAATGCGGCACGGGCAGTTTGAGCGCATGGGGCAAATACACCATGTCGTCAAAACTGATGCGCTCGGAAGGGCGGTAGGTTTGCCCCTCTTTGTCAACGAACGGCATTCCCTCACGGCCCCACTCCAGAACTTTAGCGACGCCCTTGAAGACGGTTTCTTCGCGCCCAGCGGGGATGTCCACGCCAAAGTGGGCAGCCATGAGGGCGAGCGCATGGGCGTCGCCCTCGTGCGTGAGCGTCAGCATGGCGAGCCGCGAAAGTTCCTCCGTCGCGCGAATCGCCTCTTTGGTTTCTTCCTTTTGCAGATCCGCGAGGGACAGGTTCAGGTTGCTCCAATAGGCGCGCGTGATTTTCTGGTACTTTTTCTCGTCCAGCCAGTTGCGCGCATCGCTTGGCTGGACGGCGTCGCGCACGATTTTGTAGCCCAACCCATGAATGGTCGAAATCGTGATGCCCTGCGGGATGTCGCCCTTCTTTTGCCGATTTTGCAGCTCAATCTGAATGTGCTTGTTGAAGGCGGTCATGAGCGTTTGCTCGCGCAGATCGACCGGCAGGCGCTTGGACGCCTCTTGGATGGACTTGGTTTTGCCCGACCCGGCGACGGCGACGAGCTGAATGTCGGTTTTGCCAGTCAGCAGTTCGTCGAAAAAGTTCTGCTGGTATCTGGAGGGTTTGAACATCAGCGCATTCCCCCTGCCGCCGTTTGGGCGGCCATGTGGCTGTGCCACTTGCACCCGCCGACGAAGCCGAATCCGATGCCCGCCATGAACAAGGCAAGGGCGATGAACCAAACCGCGAAAGTGCGAAACTTAGCGGGCGGCGCGCCACATGTGGGGCACGGCCCTTCATCCGCATCGGGCGTAAATTGGTCGCGGATTTCATCAACGCTTGCGTCGTAGGGCAGCGTGGAAGGGGTAGGAAAATTCGTGCCGGTCACGATTTCGGCGAACTCATTCCACTCCAAATTGGTCTTCTTTTGAGCGTCCAAAAGCGGCGTATCAAGCGTCAAAATGGGATGCGTTTTGAGACGTTTCATCGTGGCAATCCTCCCTGTATCCGGCGGGCAAGCTGCTCGGAACCGTCCGAATTGACGGCGATGACGTGGATCGTGCAAAGCATAATTTCCGCTTTTTCGACTGCCGCTTGGCACACGTCGTCAAAATAGCGATAGTTGATGCGCCCTTTGTGGCCGGTCGCATTGAAGGGCCGTGCGACGTAGTGTTTGAATACGCCCTGCGCCCGCACGGGGCCGGTGACCGGTTCGAGTTTTTTGGTTCGGTTAGCCATTGGCGGCCTCCTGTGCTTTTCGAGTCGCCCGGCGTCGCAGTGGGAACCGAACGGGGTCTTCGGCATGGCGAATAAGCCGTGCCCAAAAATCGCCGCCGAGTCCGACGAGAACGGAAGCCGTGCCCTTATCGACGTTGAACCCCGCCGCCGTTTCGGCGATTAAATCGCCGGATGGGGGAGGTGTGTTCATCACGTTTTCGGGATGGTCGCTGGGCACGAGCAGAGCGATTCCCGCCTGCGCCACACCCAGTTGTGCTGTTTTTTTCGATTCGTCCATGCCGCTTCCGTCCTTTCGCTGTGGTAAAATTTCTTTGGATTGCTTCACGATCCACAAACCTTTCCGGCCCGCCTCTGTTAGCGCAGAGGGCGGGCCGTTTGCATTTGGGGCGCTGTTACCCTGCGCCCCGTCGGGGTTCGTATCGGTCGGCGTATCCTCAGCCCAAACTAAGCCGTTCGCCGCGTCAGTCCTTGATGAGCAAAGCCCACTTCACGACGTTTTTGCAACCAAGCCGCGCCGGGGAATCGAACACCCGGCCAAACCCTTCCCGGCACATCAAACTAATCGTTGTCGATGTCGTCAGGATGGGGTTGACAACTCCAAATCCATCCCGCGCATTTGGCGCAGTAGCCCGCGCCCGTACTGCCGTAAGTGCAGACTGGGCCGTGTTTCCCACCGCAACTCGCACACTGGTCGTTTTCGTTCATTGATTCGCCTCCGTAAAAAACTGGCACTGCGGACACCAAACGCCCGACTTGCCTTTGTGTTCGCGCGGCTCCTGAATGCCACTGCACATCATGCACGGGCGGAAGGTTCGACTGCTCGGCATCCAGTGCGGCAAGGAGCCTTGGCCGGGTTGCGCGTTGTGCGGCATGGGCACGAAGACCTGAGCGACGGGCGCGGCGATTTTTTGCATCGTCTACGCCCTCCGTGCCCTTCCCGCCTCGTTCCGCTCGCGCCAGTCTTGCCGCTCGGCTTGCTCGGAAGGGCTGACCAAACGAAACTCAACCGTATAGCCGACTTCTTTCAGCGCGGCTCGCAGTTGTTTCAGCGACTTGAATCCGATCAATTTCGCTGATTTCTTGGGCGACAATCCGCCCGCCATGAGTTGCCGGAGACGACCCACACAGTCCAAAGAAATGGAAGGGTTAGAGGCTTGAGATACAGATTCATCTTTCATAGCCCATACTAACATTTTATTAGTTTGGCGTCAAGACATTTACTAATAAAATGTTATTTTTTTATCTGTTATGATTCTACCGTTGTTTTTTCTGGACGCCGTGAAGCTTTTGAAGATTCCTCAATCGTCTTGTCGTAAATAGTGGCAAAGGCCAAAATCAAATCGTGATTGCGAGTTCCGCGAACCTCAATAACACTCAATGCTTCTAAGGATGAAGGGAATTGATCAGTTAAAGCGCGCCCTTTATCAATAATCTGCTGAGGCGTAAGCCCACTATCGCGCCGGAGTTTTCGCAGCGGAGGAACGAAAGATGAGGGAGAAAAAGGCATACTTAATGCTAACATGACATTAGTAT
This sequence comes from uncultured Armatimonadaceae bacterium, assembly GCA_964241985.1. Taxonomy (GTDB): domain Bacteria; phylum Armatimonadota; class Armatimonadia; order Armatimonadales; family Armatimonadaceae; genus CAXTBP01. The sequence goes on from CAXTBP010000170.1 coordinate 5,347, forward strand.
GTGCGTCAACATATTGCTAATAAAAAGTTAGTACATTTGATGTGGTAACAAATTATTAGTATGATGTGTCATACCTGTATGACGTATTTGACGCCGTACCAATATAAGGGCGTGTTTATGGCTCCAACACCTTTTCGTGATCTTCTCAAAACAAAAAGGGAAGCGGCTGGTTATACTCAAAAGTCGCTGGGAGATAAGGCGGAACTTAGCAACGGCAGCATTGGCTTTTACGAAACTGGTCGACAAAAACCTCGAATTGATAGCCTCTTACGAATTTTTGATGCGCTTGCATTAACGAAGGAAGAAAGAGCGCAATGGCTTTTAGCGACAGGCTTAAGTATTCCTAATACTGACGATGGCGAACTTCAACGAACGCCGGATACGAGGCTCTTGCAATCAATGGAGCGCATCAGGGGGTTAGAACCTGACGATCAAGAGAAAGCATTGGATACACTTGATCTCATAGTTGCAGGTCTTGAGCGTGAGGGTGCGAAATCAGTTGGAACCATCGGCACAACAGCGAGCGATGCAAAGCCGACGCACCGCACTATGGACGCATCTGATTTTGAAGAGTAAGTGGGAAAGTTGGAGTAGAAGATGCAGCATACCGATGACGATAAGCCCGCTCCTGATCTTGCGGCTCGTTATGAGACCACAATTTACGTGGGCGTCCATAACCAAATCGCCATACAGCAGGAAAATTTTCTGACGCAAAGGGACGAGACGGTTTATTTTAGCGCGAGCGACGTTGACTTTTTAGTCGTCCGGCTACAAGAATTGGCTCAAGCAATCCGCAACGGAGAGTACGGCGAACCTAAACGATAAGCCAGATGCGTGAAGTCAGGCAAGGAGTTTTTCGGCGTGGAAGAAACACAAGAAGCACTGCAAGCGCGCATTGACGCGGCACTTGCAGCGATCAATACAGGCGAACGGTTCACGGTTCGCAGACTGTCGGCGGCAGAAGTGAAGAACGATAAGCCTCGTATCGCTCGATACGTCGCCGGGGAGATTCGCCGCCAAGCCCGCCGCTTTTCCCACGAAGCCACGCCGCCCCACGTCGAATGCAAAGAAGGTGACGCGCCGTTAAACGCTATGGAGCTACACCGCGCCGCTGTTGCTATGACCCTGCACCTCACCACGGCCATTGAAGACGGCCACGACATCGGTGCGGCGTACATTCCCGAAGAAGAGGCGTCGTGCGCCTCTATCGTGCTTTCCAAAAATGCGCCTATGAGCCAGCGCAAACGCGAAATGGCGCACGAAATGGGTCACCACATCGTAAAAACCAAAGTCGCCGACGCCCTTTATAACGCCGATGTAGTTGAGTGTCCCGAATTGTGTGGAGAGCAGTTCCGGCATGAACTTTGCAGCGATGTCGAACGGGAACTTGTCTATGGTGCTTTACCGCAGGATAAAGAGTCTGATTTTTTTTAGCGAAAAATCAAACTTAAATTCACCTATTTTACGGTGTGAAAACGAAAGGAAACAAACACCATGAATGAAGAAACAGTCACGTCATTAGACGGCGAACTCACCCGCGTTCCCGATCCCGATTTTGCTCGACTGCCGGACAATTACGGCGAAGACGACCCCACACCTGTTCGTCACAAAGCGGCCACTCCGCGCATTGCCGCACAACTGGATATGCTTCAGCGCTACCATGAGATGACCGAAGGGGCAAACGGAAAAAGCGGCGTCATCGGGCGACGGCCCGCCGAACCAGAACAAATAGAAGCAATGGAAAAGGAACTCACACGAATGGGAGTACGGTGGGTTGATGGCGTGCCGCACTTGGGGTAGTCGGCCCCAATTATTCGGTACGGAATAAATTGTCACAAAACGATGATTGCTAAGAAAAACACCAAGCCGTCCGCGCCGCAAATCGCAGTCTGTTACGGTCGTCAGTCCAAAACCGACGCCGACGATGTAGCCGCTGGCGAATCCCTTTCCTCGGAAACCCAAATGGCCCGCGCCGCCGCCTATGCCGCCGCCTATGGCTACGAGTTCCTTGACACGCTTTCTCGTGAATGCGTGGATTTGGACGTGTCGGGTCGCGCCCGCGCCCTCGACCGAAAGCGCGGAACGGCAACGTGGCAAAAGCGGCCCGGTCTGTCTCGCTTGTACCAGCTCGCTCAGGAAGGTGCGTACCAGCACCTTATCTGCTACGAGTTGTCCCGCTTAGGCCGAGACGCCGCCGAGCTGCATCAAATCCGCCAAGCATTCGACGATATTCACGTTGTTTTGCATTTCGTTTCCGAGGGCATACGAAGCGACACGGACGTGGGCGAAATGGTTTTTGGTATGATGGCATCCGTTTACAACATGGAGGCCAAAAACTTGTCGCGCCGGTTGCGCGACAACCATCGAACGCGCATACTCGAGGCGAACAAATCGGGAAACGGTTTACATCATGGGCGCGTGCCCGGATGGATCGATGTTGTCGCGCCCCTTGGAACCCCGGTTCACGAAAGATACGTTTTACACACCGTCCATGCGGCCATAGCCCGCGAACTGGTTGCCCTCCGTGTATCCGGCCTTGCTTATAACGTGATTGCCGCCCGGCTTAACGACGAGAAGCAGGACGGTGGCCCGCGCCAGACACCGCGTGGTAAAAAGTGGAACGCCGGTTTGATCTACGACTTCCTCGTGTCCGACAATCGGCTCTTGATGCGCGGCTATTCCATTTATGGGGCAAAGCGCGACCCGGGCGACCCGCTCCGCATCGTCACGCCCAACGTTTTTCCGCCGCTGCTTTCCGATGAAGAGGCCGCCGCGCTCGACACGGTGCAGAATACACTCGCGGCGCGCGGCCTTGCCTATGGGCGCGATATAACAACAAGGCCCCTTGTTCAGAAAACCGAAGCGCTTGTGTCTGGCCTTGCCCGTTGCGCTTTTTGCGATAGTCCACTCGTCAATCAAACGTCGGACAGATACCGGCAGTATCAGTGTAAAGATGCGTTATCCAGTGGGGTGGTTCATGTGACCCGGCGGGAAAACTCGAAAACGATGTCACTGGGTGCGGGCCGGTTGGAGGATGCCGTTTTGTACGCACTTGCGCACCTTGCCCGCCGCTTCGGGAAACTGCTGACGACCGCGCCCAAAGCGGATAAGGCGAAGAAGGCCTCGCCTAAACCACGTCGGAGCGTGACGGAAATAAATAACCTCATCGATGGCTTGACCGACGCACTTCTGGAAAAGCGTTTGATGCAGGGTGACTATGAGCGCAAATACAATGCGCTCACGGCGGAACGGGAAGCGGTCGCACGTTGGGAAGAAGCACAAACGGCGCAAACGGAACAAGGGCGGGCTATGGCAATGTTGGCTACCATGCCGACTCTATCAGGTGATGCTATGGATGTGGCGACGCTGCGGCTGGTTCTCCGTCTACTTGTACGACGCATCGAAGCCCCGATTTTCCTGCCTGGTGTCAAAACTCAGAAAAACAGCAAAGAGGAAACGGGACACGTGCGCTTGTATTTGAAACAGCCACTTCCCGACGGCACGGTGTCGATTCTATCGGGAATGTACCGGGAACTATATAAAGGAGAGCGACGGCTTATTTTCGAGAGTGGTACAACGCATTCTCCTTAGTTAGGGCAAACTTAAACTCGGCGACCGTATCAACGACGCCATTGTCGCCGCCGGGGGCTTCAAGGCGAACGCACGACAGGACGTTTTGAACCTCGCCGACACCGTGCGCGACGCCGACCAGATTTTCGTACCCAGCACGGCCTCGCCTGCAAAAAAATCGCAGGGCGGCAACTCGGCGAGCGTCGCCAGCGCAAGCTACTCCTATGCCGCGCCGGAAGCGCCGCGCCATGCACTCATCGTGCGCGGAACGCCGGTACGCACCGCTCTTGCTTCGTCGAGCGCGCTGCAATCTGTATCCTACGACGCCCCCACTTCAAACGCGGGCGATTCCTCTGCCCTGCCTGCGGAAACCGCCCCGCGTGCGTCCGCCGATGAGGCCGCGCCGCCCGACGCACAACCCGCGCCGGAAGCCACCCCGGGCCGCGTTTTGGGAAAACCCGCGCCCATAGAAAAAGGCGGCGAAGTCGTCGAGGAAGAAGACGAGCCGCAAGCCGTTCCCGCACCCACTCCGACAAGCGGGCCGGGCGCTGCCCCGTCGGTATCGAAGTCGGCCTCCGCGCGAAAAACGAGCGGATCAGTGTCAAAATCCAGCGGTAAAAGCGGCTCAAGCGCCAAGTTCAAAAACCCCGGCGACGGCGTCGTCCATATCAACCGCGCCACCGCCCAAGAACTGGAAAAACTGCCCGGCGTCGGCCCCGCAATGTCAGGCCGCATTTTGGAATACCGCCATCAAATCAACGGTTTCCGCAATATCGAGCAAATGCTGGATGTAAAAGGAATCGGCGATAAGAAGTTTGCCAAAATGCGCCCGTTCCTCGCTTTGTAAAACGGGAGATCACACACAAAAGCGGCGTCCCGTCTACGTAGATAGGACGCCGCTTTTGGTCAACCGAGAAAAACGCGCTTTATTGACGATTGAAGGTGATGGTCACGCCTTCGGCGGTCGTCGCCGAAAACGTGTCATCGCCGGAAAACGAGAGTTTTTGGCTTTGCGTTCCCGCCGACGAGGCCGGGGTTGTCACGTTGACGGTAAGCGTATCGTTGTTGAACTGCCACGTGCCCGCGAACGCGCCGCCGTCTTCCGCCGAGCCGGTGATTTGGCCGTTCTCGAAAAAGGTCAATGTGTCGTTGCTGCCGCAGCTTACGGAAACATCTTCGTTGTTTTCGACGAAATTGATTTCCCCGGCGCAGTTCGTACTCTGACCGTTGGAGGCGATACGGGTGGCCCGCCACGTGCCCGCCAAACGCTCCTGCACCGAGTCATTATGGTCGTCGCCCCCACTGCCGCACCCGGTGAGCAAAAACAACGCAATCACACACGATCCCAACAAAGCTGCTAAACGTCGCATGGTTTATCTTTCTGTCGTCGTGGTCGGCTTTGAACACCGCGACGGCACGGAAAATATACCACAACGGGCGTCAAAAAATAAAGAGGCCATTCAACAGCGCACGGGTAGGAGCCGATAGTTCCCGTTTTGGTAATTTTGCCGTTAAGATTTGAGGCCTTGTGAAACCGCCTCGGTGAGCGACGTTGTGGGTCGCCCGATGAGATTCGACAAATCGCGCGAGGTGCTGTCAAGCTGTCCACGCGACGCCTGCACATCCGAGTCGGCGAGAATGGCGGCAAACGAGGCAGGCAGGCCGAAGGATTGCAGCGTTTGCGCCCACTTTTCTTCGGGCAGGTTGGTGTACGTTACGGTTTTTCCACTTTGCCGCGACACTTCGGCAGCGAGTTCCGTCATGGTAAACGACGTATCGCCCGCCAGTTCGTACACTTTGTTTTCGTGGCCGCCCTTTGTCAGCACGGCGACAGCGGCGTCCGCGTAATCTTTACGAGCGGCGGACGCAAAGCGCCCGTTTTCCGATGCGCCCATAATGGTTCCGTGTTCAAGAGCGGGAGCCAGCGCTTCCGTATTGTTTTCCAGATACCAGCCATTGCGCAAAAACACGAACGGCAGGCCGGAAGCGCGGATAGCCGCTTCGGTCGCTTTGTGCTCTTCGGCGAGTTTGAGCGTCGAGGAGTCGGCGTTCAAAATACCGGTGTAGCCGATTAGTTTGACGCCCGCTTCTTTTGCGGCATCAATCACGGCTTGGTGCTGCGGAAAGCGGTTCCCAACGTCGTTCGACGAAATGAGCAGCACTTTATCCGCACCGGCAAAAGCGGCGCGAAGGGTCTCGGGCTGCGTATAATCGGCGGGGCGCACTTGTACGCCCCGCGCGGCAAAATCGCTCGCCTTTTCCACGTCACGCACAGCGGCGAATATTTCACCCGCCGGAACCACTTTCAGCAAACCCTCAATGACATGGCGGCCCAGTTTTCCGGTCGCACCCGTTACGGCAATCATTTTCGTTTCTCCGCCCGCGCTTCCGGCGGGCTATTCATTGGTCGTATTAAGGAAGTTTGTTACTTATTGTAACTATGGTACGATGCGTTAAATTGTTCGTCAAGACGGCACTTTTTTCTTGTTAAGTTACTTCAACGATACTATGCCCAACCTTTCAAACACCGTACCTTTGCCTTACGACACGATTGAACGCATGGCGGCGCAGCGGCGCGGTGCGACCGATCCTGACGGCCTTTGTCCTTTGCGCGATATTTTGGATCGCATCGGGGATAAATGGAGCGTGCTTGTGGTCGTCCTTCTCAAAAACGGGCGGCTCCGGTTCAGCGATTTGCGCCGCGCCATCGACGGGATTTCCCAGCGAATGCTCACGCACACGCTACGGCAGTTGGAGCGCGACGGGCTGGTTTCGCGTACCGTGACCCCGACCGTTCCCGTGCGCGTGGACTACGAACTCACGGCGCTCGGAAAAACCTTGATTGAGCCGCTTTCCGCGCTGGCAAACTGGTCGGAAACCCACCGCGACGCTGTGCTTTCGGCCCGCGTAGTTTATGACGCGCGAACCGATGAGGAAAACATAGTTGGCCCCCCTGCCCCCCAATAATGAACGAAAGTCGTGTGCGAGGGGGTCCTGAAT
>CAXTBP010000171.1:0-11891 GCA_964241985.1 uncultured Armatimonadaceae bacterium
GAATTTGCGCGGGCTGCCCGCTCATTGCGGCCTGCTGCTGCACCAGCGACTTGATGCGATCATCAAGTTCGGGCAGCGTAACGGCTTTCCCATTCACGGTTGCGACCGGTTTCGTAGCGTTTGCGCCTGTTCCGGTTCCGTTCGGGTTTTGGTCAACGACCTGTCCCCCGCGCCCGTTCGTACCAAACGACGTAAAGGCGATACCGCCCACGACAAAAACGACGAGTATTCCGCCCCAAATCGCGCCATGCTTTTTGAAGGCGCGGTTCATCCCCATCAGCGACATAAGTGTTTATTGTTCCTGTATTATGCTGGCCCCCCTGCCCCCCAATAATGGGGGGTTCTGATTGAGCCTTCCGATACCGCCAAACAGTTCGGTTATCGGTAAACGCCTTTTCAGAACCCCCCCTTATTGGGGGGCAGGGGGGCTAAATATTAAGCGGCGGCTTCCGCTTCTTCGGCCAAGCGTTTCATGCCCGCAAGGCAGGCACGCGACGCTTCTTCTTTGGTTCCCGTGCCCTTGTAATGGGTTTCGAGCGCGACCACGCCCTCATAGCCGGACTTAACGAGGGCCGCAAACTGGCCTTTGTAGTCGATCTCGCCGTCGCCGACGACCGTCCATTCCAGTTTGTTGTTATCAAGGGCGCGGGCATCCTTGATATGGACGTGCGCGATATGCGCTTTGGCGGCTTCATAACCCGACGGAAACGGCTGCTCACCCGCCATAAAGGCGTTGCCGGGATCCCAAATCATTTTGAGGGCCGGAGAACCGACTTTCTCAATCACGCGAGCGGTTTCTTTGCCCGTGCCCAGATAGCAGGCGTGCTCGTTTTCCAATAGAAGTGTGACGCCCGCCCGCGCCGCTACTTCGCACGGGTTTACCAAAGCGTCGGCGATTTTATCCTCGATGTCGGGCGTCAGCGGCCCGCGTTTCCAAAACGAGAAAATCCGAATATAGGGCGCGTCAAAGCGTTTGCACAAATCAATAGCCTTTTGCAGTAGGTGCATTTGCTCGTCCATCGACCTATCCTGCGCGCCGTGCGTCGGCCCCGCGTCACCGGTTGCCGTCGGCCCGCCCGGCAAATCGCACTTGAAAAACGGCGTGTCGATGCACGGCACGCGCATCCCACTTTCTTTTAGCGCGGCCTCGGCCTTTTGCAATAACTCCTCGTCGGCATCCACGATGTATTTGTCGTAGATATTTCGGAGTTCGGCGTCCGTGCAGCCGTATTCCGCCATCACGCGCAAAGCGTGGCCTAAATCTTGGGATATTTCATCGGTAATTACGCTAAGGCGCATCGGTTGGGTTCCTTAAATGAAGGGATACAGTGGGCGCATCGGCGGAAAACGAAGGAGGCCGCGCCGCGAAAAAACACACAAATTGCACAAAACAAAGCCGTACAAGTGTACGGTTTTCCCCCGGCGTTGTCAACCAAAACCGACGGCGAAACGCTTGGGCGCGCGGCATTGGGTACACTAAAGGCGTCATGCTCCGAAGTCTTCTCCCGCCGGGCACGGTGGAATTTTTGCTGTTTGTCGTTATGGTCGGCGCGTTCGTGCTGGTCGTCCGCAGTGTGCGGAACCGGCGCAAGTTCGCCTCGGCAGCCTATAACGCAGGCGGCGATGCCGAAAACGCCGTGCCCATTTTGTCCACGCCCGTGCGCGTGCGGGGAACCGTGCGCCGCGTTTTCCCCGACCGACAGCAGGACGCCCTTGTCGTCGAGGTGCAAATCGGGAAAAAACGGCTCGTTTTCCGCCCCGCCGACAGCGAAAATATCGCCCGCTACGAAACGCTCGCGGGCGGCAAAGAAACCGCCGACTTCACTTTGTACGCCCTTGCCACGCTCGCTGCGGGCGGTGTGGAAGCGATGCGCGAACAAATCAAGGATTGGGACAGCGTAAACGCCCGCGCCGATATGGTCGGCTTGTTTCCCGCCGGGGAGTTTTCCAACGATTACGCCGTCATCGCCAAAATCAAAAACCGCCGCGAAGATACCGTGGATAACGAACCCGTGTGGGTTTACAGCGCGCAGGTCGTCAAAACGGGCGATCAAGAACTGTTTCTGGAACTTGCCTGCGACGCCGCTCCACCGATGGAACCCTTAAAAAACAACACGATGGCGCACGGCTCGGCCCGCTTGTTCGGCGCATTCGCCGCCGATTAACGCGCCATTTCACTTTTTGCCCGAAAGGTTTTCCGTTTATGCCAACATTCGCAGTTGACGCTCCGCCCGCCAATCCCTTCGACGCCGCTTCGCCGCTCCACGCCGTGTATGACGCGCTCGTTTCGCGTGACCCGTTGCCCGCCCTTGTCGTACCGGGCAATCCGTGGCGACCCGAAATCGCGCAAACTCTGCAAACGGCCCGAACAGAAAGCACCGTGCCCGAACCCGTGCTCGCCGCCTTGCACTTATTGAACGACGACTTGGACGCCGCGCACGTTTTAGTGCAGGATGACACGTCGCAAACCGGCTCGTACTTACATTATTTGGTGCATCGGCGTGAAGGGGACTGGTCGAACACCCGCTACTGGGCCGCCCGTACCGGCGAGCACCCGATTTTCGCCACGCTTGCGCAACGGGCCGGACGCAGAAAGTGGGACGCCCGCGCCGCTGTCGGCGAAATGGAAACCGCGAACTGGCAGCCGCACGACAGTTTAGGCTATGTGGCGGCGGCGAAATTATCCGCGCAAGAAATGGCGGAAGCCATCGCTTGGTGCGCGGCAAACGAAGGGCGATAAAATAAAACTATGGACGTTCAGCAAATCATCGCGCTCGGACTCGTCGCGCTGGCCTTCGCGTTTTTGGCCCGGTACGTGTGGGCCAAAATCCGCGCCAAGAACGGCGAATGCGGCGGCTGCGGAATGTGCGGCAAGCCAAGTAAGGCCGTCGCGGGCGTTCGCACGGCTCCCCAAGCGACGCCTCTTGTTTCGCTCGGCGGCATGAAAGCGGGGGAGCGGTTACCGGTTCACCCGCGTAAGCCGTCGCCCGGCGAATAAACGGCGTATGCAAGATGAAGCCGATGCAAGACGCGGCGATTTTGTCGCTCCGCCCGTGCTGGACACTGAAATCTGTTATGCACCTGCCGAGTGCGCACATTTTAACCGGATGCACGCCGAATACGCCTGTCGCGCTAACGGAACCCAACTACTTCGCAATCACTGGATAATTTACGCCCTATTTGGCGCACTTTTCCTCTATGGCGCGATACGTGGCCTGCTTAGCGCGAACGCTTTTCAAGCCGCCGCCTGCGTCATCGTTTGCGCGGGCATCGGCTACATTGTCTATATGCCACGCATGGCGCTCAAGCGCTGGCAGGCGCAAAACCGCCCGTTTCGCCTAATACTCGACGAAACCGGCGTCCGCTCCACTACCGACGATTTTGAAACGCGGTGCGGGTGGCCCTTTATGACGTTCGGTTGGGAAGACGACACGTTCATGGCGTTCGGCAAAGGAACAGACGGCGGCCTGATTCACTTGCTGCCGCGCCGCGCCTTTAACGGCGACGCAGCGCAAGAAGCCGCCGTGCGCGATTTATTATCGCTGCGTATTCCGACATGGGCCGACTACCGAACCGGCAAAGAAAACTAACGCGCGCTTCCTGCGTAGGTTCCGTTGCCGTTCGAGCGGTTACCGGCTGCGCTGCCGTTCGCTGTGGCGTACTCTCGGCTATTGGAAACCGGTTTATGGTGCGCCTGCGCTTCGAGGGCTTCGCGGCCTTTGCTAATCGTGTGGAGCATCGCGCCCAAACGCCCGTCCACTTGGCCCAGCGCGTCCTGCACGTGCTTTTCCAGCGTGAGCAGCACGTCTTTGGCGTAGGCGTCGGCCCCTTCTTTAATCTCGCGGGCCGTAAATTCGGCGTCGCGGACGCTGTGATCAGCCTCAACCTGCGCTTTGGTCAAAATGTCGCTGGACTGCGCTTCGGCTTTTCCGACAATCTCGCGGGCTTGCGCGGACGCGATTCGAGAAATCTCCGATGCTTCCACAAGCGCCTGCGCGTTTTGCCGGGCTTCTTCGAGTAAGCGGGCCGCTTCGGTTCGGGCAGACTCTTGCTTGTGCGCGACTTCGGCCTGACCGTGCGCGAGCATTTGCGAGGCTTCCGCGCGGGCTGTTTCCACGGCTTTGTCGGCCTCGTTCTGCGCGACTTCCATGATGCGGTCGGTGTTCTCGGCCAGTTTTCCGGCTTTGCGCACATCTTCGGGAAGCGAAGCGCGCAGCTTGCTCACCAGCACGAAAAACTGGTCTTCGTCCAGTTTGACGAAACCCATGAACTTTTTGCTGTCTTCTACCAACATTTCGATTTGATCTAAAATTCGTATAGTATCTATTTTGGGTACGCTCCAAGCGTGGTTAAAGGCACGGTTAGTTTTTTATTTGGCTTGTAATTTCAAAGCCAGTTTTTGCGCTACAACGGGCGGAACCCATTGGGCGATGTCGCCGTTCAAACGGGCGACTTCTTTGACGATGCTCGACGACAAATAAGCGTATTCCGCCGATGTCATCAAAAACAGCGTTTCAATATCGGGGGCAAGCTGCCGGTTGGCGAGCGCCATTTGAAATTCGTACTCGAAATCCGATACGGCCCGCAGCCCTTTGATAAACACGCTCGCGCCGTGCTCGCGGGCGAACACAACCAAAAGGCCGTCAAAAGGAATGACCGACACGTTCGGCCACGGCGCGCAGACTTCCTTTAATAACTCTACCCGCTCTTCGCTCGTAAACAGCGGGTTTTTGCCGGAATTTCTACCCACGGCCACAATTAATCGGTCGAAAGTTTGCGCCGCCCGCGCGATAACGTCGGTATGACCGTTCGTGACGGGATCGAACGAGCCGGGATACAAGGCAACGGGTCTACTCATCTACGCAACTCCTGCCGCATCGGTTTGGGCCGCGCTGCGGGCGGCAAGCACCATGTGCCGCAAGCCGCGATGTTCAGGCTTGCCCAACTTAGGGTCGGATTCAATAATAGTAAAGGCGTCGTTTCGCGCTTCGGCAAGCCGATCTTGGTCGCGCAACACGTTGGCGATTTTCATGCCCGCGATACCGCTTTGCCGCACGCCGTAAAATTCGCCCGGCCCACGAAGCCGTAAATCTTCCTCGGCGATGCGGAAGCCGTCGCTGGTTTCGCACAACACGCGCATACGGGTTTGCCCGTCCGGTGTGGCAGGATCGGCAAGCAGGACACAAAACGATTCATGCTGCCCGCGCCCGACGCGGCCTCGCAACTGGTGAAGCTGCGCCAAACCGAATCGGTCGGCATCCTCGATAATCATTACGACCGCGTTGGGCACATCCACGCCGACTTCGATAACCGTCGTTGCGACAAGGAGCTGGACTTCGTTGTCGCGGAACCTTTTCATCACGTCGTCTTTTTCAGTGGGCGGCATTTGACCGTGCAGCAGACCGACCGAAAATTCGGAAAACTCCTCGGTCAACTGGGCGGCTAAATCGGTCGCCGCCCGCACCTGCAACTTCTCCGACTCTTCGACGAGCGGGCACACCACATACGCCTGCCGCCCCTGCTTGAGCAGCGAACGCACGCCGTCGTACACGGTTTTCTTGGATTTGCCGCGCTTCCAATGGGTGACAATCGGTTTGCGCCCCGGCGGCAGTTCATCAATTATCGAAACGTCCAAGTCGCCGTATACTGTGAGCGTTAATGTGCGCGGAATGGGCGTCGCCGTCATTACCAAAACGTCGGGGCTTTGGCCTTTGCCGGACAGTGCGGCCCGCTGCAACACGCCGAACCGGTGCTGCTCGTCAATCACCGCAAGGCCCAATCGCGCGAACGCAACCGCATCCTGAATCAGCGCGTGCGTTCCGACGACCACGTGCGTTTCGCCGCTTTGCACGCGGGCGCGAACGGCGGCTTTTTCTTTGGCGGTCAGCGAGCCGGTCAGCAAATCCACGCGAATATTCAGTTTTTCCAATGTCGCGCGCACGTTGCGGAAATGCTGCTCGGCTAAAATTTCGGTTGGGGCCATCAGCGCGGCCTGATACCCGTTTTCGTGGGCAATCGTCATAGCGGCAAGCGCAACGGCGGTTTTGCCCGATCCGACATCGCCCTGCACCAAACGGTTCATCGCTTGGGGTGACGCCATATCGTGCCCGATTTCTCGAACGACGCGGGCCTGCGCGCCCGTCAGCGTAAACGGCAGCACGCCTTCAAACTTGGCAATCGGCCCGTCCGTTTCCGCAAAGGTTATGCCGGGCGCAATGCGCCCGGCCTGCTTGCGCCCGGCAAGGAGTAATTGCAGCCCCAAAAATTCCTCGTAAATCAGCCGCTTACGCGCGGCGTCCAAAACGCTTTGGTTCGCGGCAAAATGGACGGCTCGCACGGTGTCACAAATTGGCAGGAAGCCATGCCGCTGTCGCAGTTCGTCCGGCAAAAAATCGGGCACATCGCCCGCGTATTTTTCGACCGCTTGATGGATTATTTTGCGGAGCGTTTTTTGCCCGACGCCTTCGGTCAGCGCGTAGATGGGCACAATACGGCCCACACTCAAACTGCCTTCTTCATCGCCTTCGTCCAACAATTCCCATTCGGGCTGCGTGATTTCGACGGCGGAATACGCGCGCTTGGCGGTTCCATAAGCAACAATGCGCTTGCCCATCATCTTCTCGAAGGTTTGCTTCATGCGCCACTGATTGAACCACGTCAGTGACGCAACCGACGGGGAATCGTCGTCCACGGTAACTTTGGTAATCACGAGCCGCGTTTTGGTCGGGCGGTTTTCGACGGCGGTGACTTTGCCCGCAATCAGCGCGGTTTGCCCGTCGCAGACTTGCCCAATGGGAATGAATTGCGACCGATCTTCGTAGCGGCGCGGGTAAAACGCGAGCAAATCGCCGATTGTGAAAAGCCCCAATTTGCCCAGCAGCGGGGCCAGTTTTTCGCCCACACCCTTGATGCTCGCGACCGGCAAATCCAGTGGATTGGGTGCGGTTTGCGAAGAAAGGGTGGGGGAGGCCATGATCAGATACTTACGCGAAAACGGCCCGCCCGCAAAGAAACAGTGTAGGGAAAAACGATGCGCGCCGCCGAAACAACAGCGGCATTATACCCCCTTTACAAAATTTTCGTCAAGCAGGCGACAGGCAAAAATACCGGCTGCAAAACACGATGTCGAAATTCGCCCGCCTGCGCGGGATGCAGCGAAATGGGTATATGTTAATACGCCGCAAAGGTTAAGGCCGCAACCAGCGGCTCGGTAAACACCGTGGCATTTAGACAGTTATTTGTATGGCAAGCGATAATAACAACGACCGAAAGAACCAGAATGGGGGAGCCGCCGAACCGCCGCTCGTGGAGATCGCCCGCTACCGTGTGCAGCCCGGCAGTTTGGAAAAGTGGGACGAGGAAATCAGACGCCGCGAAGCCGAGTGCCGCAAACGCGACGGTTTCAGCGAATTCGTTGTACTGCGCCCCAACGACGGAAGCAACGAAGATGCGCCGCCAAGCAACGCCGGTTTGCGCGTCGTTACCCGCTTCAGTTCGGGCGAAAAGTTCACGCAGTGGGAAGAATCCGACGCCCGTAAGCAAAGCGATGAACGCTTGGAGCCGCTTTTGCAGGGGCCGGTCGATACGCAAATCTTAACGGGCATCGAAACCTTTCACACGGCGAGCGGGCAAGCGACTATTGTCGCGCCGTCTCGCCACAAAGTCAGCCTTCTCAACTGGCTCGCCTTGTTTCCCGTCGCGCTGGCGATTTCGTATTTAACGACGCTACTGTTCGGCAAAGACTTCCCGATTGTTCCCAAAACCCTGATTTTGTCGCTGTGCCTCGTACCGCTGACGAACTATCTCATTATGCCGAACATGACGAAACTCGCGGCCAAGTGGCTGTACCCAACCCCAAAATAAGAAAGGCCGCTCCCATTTGGGAGCGGCCTTTTCTTTTGCGCGGTTCTACGCGGCGGCTTCGGCTTTGAGCGTCGCCATGTCGATGACGAAGCGGTATTTAACTTCGCCTTTTTCCACTTTCTTGTAGGCGTCGTTGATGTCCTTGATGTCGATAATTTCTATATCGGGTGCGATATTGTGCGCGGCGCAGAAGTCAAGGACTTCCTGCGTTTCCTTGATGCTGCCGATCAAAGACCCCGACACGCACCGGCGGTAAAACGCGACCTGCTGATTGTTGACGGGAAGCATCGGGCCAAGCGCGCCAACGACGGCAATCGTTGCGTCACGCTTCAAGCATTTGATGAAGCCATTGATGTCGTGCGGAACCGGGATGGTGTCCAGAATAAAATCGAACCGCGCTTCCTGTGCAGCCATCGCGTCCTTGTCGTTCTCGTTGACGACCATGTCCGCGCCCAAGCGTTTGATGTCGGCTTCTTTTTCATCCGACGACGTGAACACGGTTACATGCGCGCCCATCGCCGACGCCATCTTGACCGCCATGTGTCCCAAGCCGCCTAAGCCCACGACGCCGACGTTTTGCCCCGCCGATACGTTCCAGTGTTTGAGCGGCGAATACGTCGTGACGCCCGCGCACAAAATAGGCGCGGCGGCCTCGATGGGGAGCGATTCGGGCACGCTCAGAACAAAGTGCTCCTTGACCACGATATTGATGGAATAGCCGCCGTAGGTGTTCGTTCCATCGGGTTTCATCGGGCCGTTGTACGTCGCCGTCCAACTCTTCGGCCCTTCACAGTACTGCTCCAAACCCTCTTGACAGGCCGAACACGTACCGCACGAATCGACCATACATCCAACCCCGACCAAATCGCCGACCTTATACTTGGTAACGCTCGCACCTATCTGCGTCACGCGCCCCACGATTTCATGCCCGGGCAAACACGGATACACCGTGTTGAACCATTCGTTTTTCACTTGATGCACGTCGGAATGGCACACGCCGCAGTACAAAATATCGATGACCACATCGTCGGCTTCCGGGTCGCGCCGCTCGAACTCCATCTTGTGCAAACCGAAAAACTTGCTTTTCGCCGCGTACCCAACGCTCTTAATCATGCCGCCTAAAACTCCTTAAAAAACGGAAAATTTATCCTGCGATAGATTTACCCGCCCCGGAATTTGGCGACACCGCGCGTTTGTCAGGATTATCGAGGGCCGGTGACACGGTTCAAAGAAACGACTCCATCGCTTCATTGCCGCGTTTCCGCCTCGTTCGACGGAGGGACGTTTGCATTTTCATTGGATGGGCTGCTCATGATTTACCGCATTTACCGCCACGCTGTCTTGGCGCGCTTCTGTATCGTGACCTTGTAGCGAGCCACACAATACAAGCGACGATTTGCACGGTGAAACAACTCAAAAACAAACCAAACGGAATCAGAAAACAAATAGCGACATAAACCAGCCACTGAAGACCAAAGCGGATTGACGCATAAAGAAACGCACCGCCAATCAAGGCAATCCCGATGCTGTAAGGGCCGGACTGCAAAATTCGTACAAACAGCGGTGTTTCGTTTTCTATGTCGCCGTCCACTTGATGCTTGGCCGCCTCATCGTCAACCATCGCGTTTGATTCCTTAGCAACGATTTCACGCCGCTTGTACGAAAACACGTTCACGAGCAAACAACTCGGTCGGCAAATGGTCGAAATCGGCATCCGTCGTCAGGAGTGTCGCGCCGGTGACATACGCGGTCGCGGCAATCCACAAATCGTTCTTGCCCATGCGAACGCCGCGCTGGCGACTACTTATCGATAATGGGAAAGCGGTCGAAGTACTGAAGCAAAAAATTCGCCTGCTCGATCCGCGCGGAACCCCAACCAAATTGCAAAACAAGGGAGCGCAATTCGCCGTCGCTAACGACGCTAATTAACGGTTTCGGCTCAAGCGCAAGCAGTCCATACCGTTCGCGGATTGCGTCGCCCGTCGCATCAGCGCGTATCTGATGCACCATGATATTGGTGTCTAGCAAATACCGCTTCTTTTTGACGGGTTTTGTCATGACAGTTCTTCGAGGGCTGCGTTTATCTGTTCGTCGGTTTCATCGCCGGGCCACTTGCCCCACACCATATCTTCCAGCGTTTTACCGGGCGGTAAAGGGCGGCCCGGTATGATATGCCGCCGGGCATCTTCGTGCATTGCCGCTTTTTCTTCGGGCGATAGATTCATGAGGGCGGCAAGGGCAGCGTCGGCAGAGAGCAGTGCATCTTTGTCATCGGCGACCAAACGTTTTAGTTCAGTGGCGGCTAAAAAAGTGATGTCTTGCCCTTTCCGCTCGGCCCGTTCGCGCAAACGCGCCTCGGTTTCCGGTTCCAGATCAATCGTGATGCTCATTTTTCATTGCTTCCTTTTTGTATTCCCCATTGCCGTAGTCCATAAGCCCGCGCAAAACGAGACCAATATTAGTATTATGTAAAGAGCGACACACGCTCCAAAAGGCAACACCAAAATTAAACCGGCGTAAGATAGTTGGCGAATTCCGCCGAATGTACTGCATAACAGCAGCGCAAACCCCACAAGCGTCGCAAGCAATAAAATGCCAAACGCAATAGGTATAGCCCGGGAACCCCCATGACCTTCGTGCTCTGTCGAAGCAACCCATGCTTCAAAATATAGAAACCAAACGAGAAGCACGATGACGAGAAATCCCAAAGGTATTTGAAGGCATTTGCCAACAAAACCAAGCGGTGGTATCGCCCAATGGGCGGCGACCAAAATAAGCACAACACCTAACAAGGCAAGCAAAAAACTAACCAATGCGATCTGCGGCAGCCGTTCAATGAAATGCGTTCCTCGATGTGCTTGTGCCTTGGAGGTACGTCCCATTTGGTCGTCGTTTTCGTCCATTGCCTGCGTGCCAATAGTTTACCCCGAAAAGAAAAAGCCCCCAGCAAAAAGCAAGGGGCTTCATTCAATAAACAAATCGCAGAACTGCGCTTAAATCACGCCGGATGGTGCTTTGGCGGTTCCTTGTCCGCGCGTTCCGGCCCGAATCGGTTTCACGTCGGCGACATTTTCCGGGGCTTGGTCGAGCAGCATCAACCAGTCTTCCACGGCGTCCGATTTGGGGAAAATCTCATTTTCCTTGTATTCCGACGCCACGGCCCGGTTCAAGTCGTCTTGCGTCAAGCCTTCGGCGGGGTTCTTGCTTTCAATGGCCCGCTTGATGGCGTAGTCTTTGGCCCGCTCCACCAGCGACGACAGCAGCGCGCCGGAAACCAAGTCTTTCCAGTACAAGCGCTCGGTCGAACCGTTGCGTTGGAACACGTCCAAAAATTCGGTTTCGCCGGTTTTGCGCCACAGGTACGCGATGGTACTGTCTACCATTGCGGCGGCGGTTTCTTTCGGATCGTTGTTATGGGCTTCGAGTTCGGCCTGCGCGATGGGCACGTTCTCGTTCATGTAGATGGACAAGATGTCGCGGGCCGCTTTGCGGTCGGGGCGGCGAACTCGGACACGGCGGTCGATGCGTTCGGGGCGTAAAATCGCCGGGTCAATGTAGTCGGGGCGGTTCGACGTGAGCATCACGACCACGTTTTCGCTCGACACCAAACCGTCCATTTCGGCGCAGAACTGCGGCACGACCGTGTTCGAGATGTTGGTGAAGCGTCCGCTGTTGCGGGTTCGCAAAATGCTTTCGGCCTCGTCGATAAAGATAAAGACCAGATAGCCTTCGCGGGACTTGGAGCGGGCCGTTTCAAAAATCTCCCGAACCTGTCGCTCCGATTCGCCGAGCCACATATTCAGGATTTTTGGGCCGTTGATGTACATGAAGTATTCTTGTACATTTTTGCCCGTGCGCTCGTTGTATTCGCGCGTCAAGTTGTAGGCCGTCGCTTTGCCGATGAGCGTTTTGCCGCAGCCGGGCGGGCCGTACAGCAAAATGCCTTTGAGCGGACGCTTGCCGAATTTTTCGTACAGTTCGGGGTACACGAGCGGCAGTTCGATGGCGTCGCGGATAACCGAAATCAC
>CAXTBP010000172.1:0-11888 GCA_964241985.1 uncultured Armatimonadaceae bacterium
ATCCCGCGTAATGCGAAATCTCCGCAACCATTAGTGCCAGATGCGCGTTGTTCCCGCAGTCGCGCCCCTGCCCTCACCTACCGGGCCGATTCTCCTTCCACCCTATTTTTTGCAAAATGCGAACAGATTTTGCGTGTTTCGCAAGTTCACACGCAAAATCTGTTCGCAGGTGCGGAACAAAACCCCGGCGACTATTCAGATGCCGGGGCTTGTCGTCGTGCCATGAACGTTTTGATCATTTTGGGCACATACTGCGGGTAAGCGTCGGAGTTATCGTGCCTGGGTGTGTCAAAAGCATGAACGGCTTTCACATAAGTGTGATACAAAGCCCCGGTATCGACGGCGACCGTATCCCGTGCAGTGGAAACCGTTCCACAAAACGTCGCAGTATCGTTTAACAACTTCACGAACGCTTGCAGGTCGGCGGCGTTTCCCTCCGCCGCGTACACGATTTGGCGCGCACGCCCGGTCAAGTAAAGCCGCGATTCCGGCGTGCCCGTGTGAAGCACGCCGCACCGGGCCGCGTAAAGGTCGAGGGCGGTGCAGCCGAGCGTGGTTTCCGGGTCAAGGAAGCGATCCACCCAAGCGGTGAAGGTGTCGGTGGTTGCGGTTTCCGATTCGCTTGCGAGCCATCCCAGCGCGTCGATGTTCGCATAGATGAGCGTCAGCATGGGAAGTGTCAAGCCGTTATCGTGGCACAGCGCGACGCCATCGAGCATTACTCTAAATCCGGTCGTTACCACTTCGTTTTCGCTGTCGTCTTCGTTTTTGTTCATAGCGTTGCGCGAATTGTACCGCAGAGCCTCTACAATCGCGCCACACGAGCGAAACAAAGCCCCGGCGACTTATTCGGACGCCATTTTTTTCGTCGCTGTCGGGCAGCTATTGGCGGCTATTATATGCGCTTCAATTTCTGGTCAGTTTCTGGTAAACACATAATCTGCACCAGTTTTCGGTATGCGGATTATTCGTACCGGCCCGCCTTTCGATGTGTGGCTATCTCGTCGTGTTCAGCGGCGGTGACTTTCGCCTTAAACTCGGCTATGGTTCGCCGTCCCATGAGGCGCATTGCCCTGTTTGCAGCAAGATGGCGCGCGAGTTTACCGCAAAAAAAAGAAGCGGCCCACCGCGCGGAAGAAGAGCGCAAACTGCAACAGGAACAGCAACTAAGTGAAGAGAGGCGCGTCGCAGCGGAGGCCGAAAAAGCACGGGAAGCAAAGCGCGTAAGAGCGGAACGCACGGCAGCCAACAAGTGCCTGCGGGCCAAACAAAACAAGTCCGGCGTTTACCTTCTTAAGGCGTTGGTAGATGGCAAAGATCTTTACAAAATTGGGTGTTCGTCGGACATCGGCAAGCGGTTCATGGGGCTGCGCTCTTCTTACCCGGTGAACGTAGAACTGTTGCACAGCATCGTGTCTTCCACCTACCAAGAAGCCGAGCGCGCAATTCAGCAGCGTTTCAGCGATAAATGGGTCAAGGGAGAATGGTATAGCCTCTCGCCCGAGGACGCGGCTTGGATCTGCTCCGTGATGGCATTCGAGGACGAGTGCCTGATCATGCAGAACGGTATCGTGGTTCCTGCTTACGAGAAGCAAAGCTAATTACAGGGTTACTGAAGGCAAACCTGTTGAAAATCGAACGAACAGTAGCAAAAGCAACCTGCGCGCCCGTGCGTTTGTCTCATAGGTAGAATTGGTAGAGGCGGCAAGCAGCAAGAGGCAGGCCGTTGACGAAGGAGAATAAAGCGATGCTAAAACAGCAAGAAGCAGCAATACCCGCGCTCGCCTACCAAAGTTCGTTCGCGCCGCAGGAAGTGCCACATGAACAGGTTATCCAGACAACCAACATGGGGGGCCGAGTGCCGGAAACCACAGCCGCCCCACCGTTGACCATTGAAGTCACCGATGGAGCAGGCACGAAAAAGCAGCGGTACTCATTCCCCACGGTGTCGCGCCGACGACTTAGGCGTGTTGTTCGATTTGTCGGGCCAGTGCTTGTTTTAGCCATTCTGGCCCTCGCACTCTTTATTTGGAATTTACATTACGGCACTGTGCGATTCACGGTTCAGGCCCAAAAAGATAAGCCGTTTTTGCTGGATCTGCCGTGGTCGGCTATTGTAACTGCTTTGATTGCTTCGTTCGGTTGGTATGAGTACAACCGGAACTACAAGCTCAAGCAGGCGCAGTTCGCACAGGACAAAGCGCAAGCCGAACGGCGACGCATCGAATCCGAGCAGGCGTTTGCTCAGAAGGAAGCGCAATTCAAAGAAGATCAACGCCAAAAGCAAATACAGTTTGATGCGAAAGTCCAAGCGGATCGCCTCCAGTTTGAGGAAAAAGCGCAGGAAGACCGCTTCAAAGACATTCAAGATCGGTTTGCAAGCAGCGACGATAAAACCCGTGCGAACGCTGCTCTTCGTCTTGCGGAAATGGCCCGTTTGCCGCATCCCGACGCGAAGGATAAACCTATCTGTGAAGCAAACTACCCTTTCTTCCTTCGGGCTGGTGCGGCGCTTGCCATCGCTCTACACATAGAAAAAGACGATTCGGTACGCGCGGCTAACAAGGAAGCCCTTAGCAGCATGGTAAGTTGGGCGAAGCAAAAAGAGGAAAATGATTTGATGCTTCGCGCACTGATCGTCAAATTGTACGACGCGAACCTTATAGCAAAGCAGAGGTTCGTCAAAATCCTCGCCGAGTACAGGAGCCGACAAGAGGACGATTTCGACCTGTCCATTTTGTCGTCAATCGTATCTTTTACATTCGGTAGCATTAGCGACATGAAGACATGGAAAATAATTTCGCTAATGATGGAAGATGAAGAATTCGTCTCGGAGCGCAGATTCTATACAAGTTTGCACGACGCTTCGCCCAAAACATCGCTCAAATCTGAAAGTGAACTTCTAATACAAATAAAACAAGCTGCTTCTTGCCTGATCACCGTGCGCGACAGTTTAGCCAATTCCTTGCGGGCGCTGTCGCCTCTTGTGAAAGGGGTAGAGATGGATTTGCACATGGAAGGCGTTTTCTTAGCGGCGGCAAATCTTAGTGGAGCACATCTTAAAAAAGTATATTTTTGGGGCGCACAATGTGCAGGGGCATCGTTCCAAGAGACACATCTCGAAAACGCAGTGTTTTTCAAGGCGTGCTTGGAGCAATCGCGTTTCGAGAATGCGTATCTCGACAACGCCTCTTTTTCTGCCGCAAATCTCGCTGGGGCAAATTTTGATGCCGCTGATCTTAAAAATGCCAAGTTTTTCAGGGCAGATCTAAGTCACGCAAGTTTCTACTACGGGGAACTTCAAAGGGCGCAATTTGGTGCAGCCATCCTCAAGGAAACACGCATAAGCGACGTAACTTTAGAAGAACCTAATGGCAGTGATAAGGCCAGATTTGACAGCAATTGGCGACAAGCCCACGTAGATACAGGCATCATACAATGGTTTCTCAAGAACTACGGAACAAATGAAGAAAAATTCGCGGTTGAGCTGGACATAGCCGCGTTAGCGGCTGCGAGCCATCCTCGCTCAGTAGAATAATCATTCCATCACCACATCTTAGTGGCTTTCATGACCTCCTTGATACGCCGTCACGGCTGCGTTGCTTTTCCCGCACGTCGAAGCACAGGTCGAGCAATTCAATCAAGGATGGCGGCACGGGAAGCGACCGATACACGCCCTTGCGCCGTTTCTTGAGCGTCTCGAACACGACGGTTCCTTCGCTTAGGTCGATGCGGTCGCAGGTCAGCTCCAGCGCCTCGGTCAATCGGCAACCGCTGTAATGCAAAACGTGCGGACATCGCGCGGGGCATGGGAGGCTGCCGAGAGAAAGGCGTAGCGCTCGGCTTGGGACAGGTATTTGCGGTTGCCACCGGCATCGAAGAGTTCACTGGACACCCCAGATGGTTCGCATAAAACGTGGATGAGTCCTTCGCTGCACGCACCCAAACACGCGAAATGTCGAGGGCGATTATCTAAGCGAGATGGCAACCTAATAGACCATGCAGATGTCTTATCAGCAGGAACCCGGCGCGCAGTCGTCACGATAAGGAGAAAAGCCACGATGCCGAAAATCCCCTTTTTCTACAAGTACAGAAATCTTTTACTTTGGGTAGTTTTTCTGCTGCTTATCGTTTTGCTGGGGCTTTCGATGTACCAAAGTGCCATACACGGGCATGGCTTGGGTGTTTGGGCATGGCTAATCGACGCCAAGAAAACGAGCGTCACCACGGATTCGGTCAAGGGAAACATCACCTCAGTCGATTATAGGCAGCCGCATATCGTCACGCTCGCGCAGCCACTTTTGGGTGTATCGGCTGGACTTATCGCCTTGTGGCAGTTCATGGACAAGAGGAAACAAGAGCGCGAACACTTCGACCGCAAAGAACAAGAAGACCGGTTCAAAGACATACAAGACCGGTTTGCCAGCGCAGATGAAAAGACGCGAGCAAGCGCCGCTTTGCGTCTTGCCGAGATGGCGCGTCTCCCACGGCCTGATGTTAAGGGCGGCTGGATTTGCGAAGAAAACTACCCATTTTTTCTACGTGCCGCCGCACTTCTCGCCATCGCTCTGCATATAGAAAAAGACGGCTCCGTGCGCGCTGCCAATGTAGAAGCCATCACGAGCATGATCCAGTGGATTCACCTTAAGCAAAAAGATGATCTTCTGCTCCGCGCAACTGTCACTAAAATATACGACGCCAATATCACGTCAGGGCGAGCCTTTATAAAGGCGCTTGCCGAATACTGCAACACCCGCACCGGGCGAGAGTTGGATTTTCAGCTTTTGACGGTCGTTGCCCCATTTACAAAAAGAAGTGAGACTACCAAACAAGCTATTACTTCTTTGATGGATACCGATGCGTTCAAGGCATATAACGCAATTCATCAGCAGGTTCACGGACTTACAGAGGATGATCTGCATAAGTTGGAAGGGTCGCTTCTGTCACAAGTCCGATTAGAAGCAGCGCGCCTCATGGATGTCCGTGACGCTTTGACAGTCGCGCTTTGCGCTTTGTCGCCGCCGAGGAATATGCCGCAGGTAGACCCAGAGGACGAAAATTGGCTCAGATTCAAATTTAGAAGGGGCCTAATGTTGGAATCCGCTTTTTTAGCGGGCGCGTATCTTCTTGGAGCGCAGCTTCCTGCTGTGAACTTCAGAGGAGCCTGCCTAACGGACGCCGGATTTCATCATGCTAATTTGGAGGGAGGCGATTTTTTTTCTGCAAGCGTCGAGGGGGCATACTTTGACGACATGAATCTCCGTTCTGCGAACTTTGTCGGAACGCATTTAGGGGGGGCAAACTTTTATAACGCGGATTTGTCCCACGCCAAATTTTACAGTGCTGACCTCAGCCGGGCAATTTTTAGCGGAACCAAGTTACTCAACGCAAAAGTGTTCAAGACCAAACTTGTTAGAACGATACTCAACGGGGCCATACTGGAAAATCCAGACGGGAGCGGCAAAGCAGATTTTCGCACCTCGGACTGGCGTGAAGCAGACTTCAGCGATCCGACAGGCGAGAAGAATCAAGCCCTTTGGAATTGGTTTGAGCAAGAGGAGAAAGCTCACGAGGGAAAAACATTGTTCGCCGATCTTCTCGACGCAACGAAAACAGCCCCCTGACGACTCTTCTATTTGAAACATCTGCCGCGATAAGTGTTTCAACCAAACACTCTAAAGGGCTGAAAAGCACCCCAAAACAGGCCAAATCGCCCGGTTTTGCCCGCCTTTCCGCTCCTGACTTGAAACAAAATTGATAATCCTGTTGCAGCGCCGCTTTGCGATGGATGAAAGGAGGAACGGTGACTTTATCCCGGGTTCTGTTGCCACGCACGCACAAGGTCGCGGGTATGCCCCAGTTCCACCCCCATTGATTTGAGAACGAGTGAGGCGGGGCAGCTGCCTTCGCGCACCAAGCCGAGCAGCAGATGCTCCACGCCGATGTAGTTGTTAGCCAGCCGTTTCGCCTCCTCGTAGGACAGGTCAATGACCCGTTTGGAGTCCGGGGCAAGCTCCATTTCGCGCGTGGCAGCATTCGTTGACTTTGGTAGCTCAGGAACGTGCGGTTCTGTTGCCGCCCGAATGGCTTGCAGAGACAATCCCAACTTTTCTGTAAGAATGCGCGCCCCGACGCTGTCGGGAACCAATGTCAAACCCAGCAGCAAGTGCTCGGGCGTTACCAAGCGGTGATTTAACCTACGTGCTTCCTCCTGAGCGTGGTAAACGACGCGGTGCGCTCGTTCCGTATAGTGAATAAAGGAAAACGCTTCTTTTTCCTGCTTTTGGTCGAGGCCCGCAAGCGCGGCATACGTTTCATTGGGAGTTTTGGCGATGAGTCGAACCGCACCCGCCGCGTAATACGCTGCTGCGGTAAGTGAGCTGGGCGGCTCGTTCATCAAAACGCAGATAGAGATGCGGCGGTTTTCTTGTTGTGTGTTCCATAACACGAGATATTCCAAAGCCGGTCGGCCCGCGATGACCTCGTCCAAAACCAGCAGCGACACGGGCAGCCCGGCTCCGTTTTCCGTGTCCTCCGCGCCCACGACGACGCGAACGACCTCCTCCATAGTAAAGTCGCCGACCTGAAATCCCCCGCCCCGCAATACATCAGTGATTTTCGTCACGAGCGCCACATCCAGTTCGGTTTGTACAATAAGCGCTCGCGGCAATTCTTTCGTCGGGGGCGGAGCAGGGGAAGTAGGGGTAGCGGTCGTGCGGGACAAAGACCTGTCTTTCATTTTGTTCTTCGTGTCCTTCATATTCGGTGAGTAGTCTTTCATTTCGCGGGCGAGGTTTTGAGGCGCATAATAAAGCCACGACTTGACGGTTCCCGGCGGGCGGCCAAAACGCTCCGCAACCTCATGCACGGAGTGACCGCGCAGATAATGCAGCGAAACGGCTTCCGCTTGAAACGTCGGCAGTTGTTTCAAGGCGCTTTCGATGTCGAGATGGAGAATTCGCGCGCTTTCGCCCGCGACGGTTGTATACGGGGATTCGAGGGCGTCGTTTTGTGTCTCCCAAGCAGCTTCAACCTGCCGTCTGCCCACACGTTTTTCTGCGAGGCGTCGCACCTCGTTGCGGGCGACTTCCCACGACCACGAACGCATTCGGGCCGGTTCGCGCAAGGATTTTACATGGAGGCAAATTTGGAGCAGGGCAGCAGCGACCGCATCCTGTGCATCTTCATAATTGCGAAGTTCGGCGTAGGCCAAACCAAACAAGGGAACGCGCAGCCGCTCTGCCAAAATACCCAGTGCTTCTTTGTCTCCATTTTGCGCCCGACAGGCCAGCAGGTATTCTTCGGGGCGTCTTTCGTTTTGGTTCACACTATGCAAGATACGTAGCGGGGCGAAATGGTTGAAGCTTTTAAGAATTTTTCCAAAAGAAGCATTATTCGGGAAGCAAGCACGACAAACACGGTAAGGTAGGAACGCTGTTAAGAGATCACGCCAAACATCGAAATAACTTGTTGTGCTGGCCTCCTGAAACAGAATTACTAATTCTATTGCAAGGCGGTTTTCGCACAGGACACGGCTACGGGGTCGTCGTTGTTTTAGGCAAGCCCCTGAGCAAAACGGGAACCGAAGCGCCGGGCGCATGGCTCAAATCAACTACCAAACCGTCCCACGCGGGCGGCGGATTTTCCCGGGCCGCCGCGCTGACGTACCGCGCAAACGCGGTGGGGGCGGTGGGTTTTGCCGTGTCGTCCGCATCCCACCCTAAATTCCAATGGGCGAAGATCGTTTTGGACGTGCGCCGCGCCGCCGCTCGCGTGTCGCTTTCATTCCGGTATGGATCGGTGTTCGGCAAGCCGCCCGGCGTATCCCATGAGCCGAACCAGTCCGTGTTGGAGCTTGCGTAACTGCTGATCTGGTCGTCCAAGTATAAGGCCAATGCGGGATGAACGGCGCGAACCGATTTGAAAACACTTGCCATGAGTTCCGCGCTGCGCCGTCTGCGAAACGCCCACCACGCGGGAAGCGGAATCGCGTCCGCGCTCCGACGCACCGGTTTTCCGCCGACAAAGTCATACTCGTCCTGCCCGACGCCGATAGTGAAATAGCCTAAGTGCCACGTTATCTGCTGCAGCTGCCACGCCGAATCGGGGATGTCAATGGGATCCATGCCGAAGCCGCGTAAAAACGCCCGCCGCATGGAAGCCGTGTAGCCCTGAGCGGTATTGGTGGAAAGCGCGTCGCCGCCTTGTTTTTGCCCCGTCCATCCCGGCCCGCCCGTCGCACGAAACGTTAGCCCAGCCAAGTTCGGCACATTTGCAATCAGGCTGACGCGGCGGCGCAGTTCGTTCGCGTCGGGCGTGTTCGGCCCATCAATCGTACGCCAACCGGCGAAGCCGAGCAATTCATCTTCGTAGTACGCAAGCGCGGCTTTGTCGCCCGCGTGTTCCCGCATCGCGCGGGCGCGGTGTTCATCGCCGGTTTCGCCCAAAATGTTGCGATCCGGCTCGCCCAATTCGTTGCCGCTCGCGGCGCTTTTTTCGCGCAGAAGGCGAACGAGCGCGCCACGGCGATTTTCTTGCCTCCTGCTTCAATCGCTTTGGTCAGCATCGCTACGGATGCCTTCGGATCGACAATGCCCGCTTCCAGCCACACTTCGGGTATGCCGCGCCCGACACACGCCTGCACGATCTGAATGGCTTCGCCCTCCGTTTGTGGCCGCGCGATAAGGATGCGCCGCTGTTTCCGCAACGCGGGAGCCGTGAAGCCGGGCGCGGGTACGGCGGTTTTGGAGACTTTGGGTTCGGCGGGCTTTTTCGCCGGGTCAAACGCGAGCACGGCAAGATACTGATTTCTAATCGCCCATCCCAATTCCTGCGCTTCCAGGGCGCGGTTCTCCGTTTCGGGAAACAAAAGATACGGGCGCAGTTCTTCACCGACTTCCACCCGGTCGGCGCGCAGTGAAACGCCATCGTCGGCGCACTCGTTCACGAAATCCTGGACGGCTTTTCTCAGCGCGGGCGACATTTCGCTGGCAAGCATATCAGGCGGCGAGGCGTATTTTTCTTTGCGCCAGCCGTCTTCGACCCGTTTGGTCTGCGCCGGGGTGAGTGCGAAACCATCATTGGGCGCGAACGATAGATACGCGAGCGGGTCGTTTTTGGCGGCGGCCTCGTCGGCTTTTTCCGTGACGCGCCGCTTCAATTCTTCGGCGGCCTCGGCGCATTCGGCCAGGCGCGCGACGCGCGAACCGAGGCCTTCCACGTCGTCGGTCAGCAGATACAGAGGGGTCGTATCGGCGGTTTTGTCGGTGGTTTTGTTAGTGGTTTCGCCGGGTTTGCTACTCACGTCCATTTTACGGAACGTTCCGCCAACGGCAAGCGCGAGGGCCGTCAACACATCGCCCGCTCGCGCGGATTCGCCGCGCACGTAAACAGGCAACTCGCGCGCCCGTCGGTCGGCGACAAATTCCACGCCCGTCGCTTTGGTTACTTTTTGCAACACGTCGCCAACCGTCGGCAAGAGCGCCATTTCCTGCGCGGACTGCTCCATCCATTGTTGAAATCGTTCCTGCTCCGACGCAGGGGCTTTCGCCGGGGGCGACGCGGGCTTGTTCGCCGCCCCCGCGACTTTGCGCGACGGGAAATCGGTTAGCGCGACGCGCTTGTCTAAAACCGGCGCGGCGAAATCCACGGCCCCAACTTTGAGCCGATTGGGCTGTTCCAAAAGCAACGGTACGCCATACGCGCTGTCATCGGCTTTTGTGTTCCTGTTCTGGGCAAGCGAAAGCAGCATCGTTTGGGTTTGCCCAATTTGGTCGGTGAGCCTGCCCATATACGGGTCGCCGCCCCACGACGTATCCTTTGCACCCGGTTTGTAAAACGAAAAGCTGAGCGTTTTCGACAAGCGCAGCCTGCCCGTGTCGCGGGGATGCACATCCGTTGTGCTGATGTCCGCGTATTGAACGGAATTTGGTTCAGGACCCGCCTCGACCTTGCTTTTTTGCACTTGCGATCGTTCGGGAAGCATCTGCGCCCACAGCACCTTTTGGTCGTCGGTTAAATCGCCCGCGCCCACCCCGGTCGCGCTTCCCACCAGTTTCCACTGCGCTGATGTAAACGTGGAAAGCAGCAACTTCAGCGTGTCGGCGGGACTGAGATTGCCAAACGGGTTCGCCTTACCCGGTTTGGTGTTGATGACCGTGAGGGTGCGCGGCGCGAGCACGTTCATTCCACCGGCGGAAAACAGTTTTGTGTTTGTCGCCGTCGTGAGCGCGGCAAGGGTCGCGTAGCGCGTGGGCAGCGGCTGCGTCCGCGCCGGATCATAGGGAAACACGATAAGCGGCTCGGGAATGACCGCAAGAAGCGGGCCGCGCTCGGCAACGTCGTAGGGCAAGCTGCGAAGCGTCGTCAGCCAAGCGGGTGGAAAACCATTGTCGCCCGCATCGGGAGCTGGTGCTGCGCGTTGCTGCGTCGCGGCATCCGATGGCGTTTGCGCCGCGCATGGAATGGAAGCTGCCGATACTACTATGGAAAGTGTGGCGGCGAAAAGGACGCTTGCCAATCCCGCGCGGGGAAACCGGTTTGTGAACGTAGAACAGAACGGGAGATGGTCAATCGGCATGGTCGCGTGGCTTTCTTACGTCGGGGCGGCCTCTTCGTGGAGCATCACTGGTATTGACCGTATTATTGGCTGTGATATGGTTTCAATCCTACACCTCGACGGCCACATCCAAATAAAATGCCGTTGAAACAGAATTGGTAATGCTGTTACACGAGCTTTTGCGCCTTGTTTCAAGACGACTTTTAGCCAAAAAACCGCGTTGTCCTTGTTGCCTGCCTTTGTTACGGCAGAGGGGTCAGCAAATAGCTTCGGGTCTTGCCCTTGTAATGCCCCTCCCCGATAATCTGGCCCGCGTCGTTGATTGCAAGGGCAGACCTTAGCTCCCAGCCAGCCGCTCGACCCACCGTGGCATCCAAATTGACAAGCGTCCCCGTGGTCACGTCGTACCGGCACGCGGAAATCGTTCCGCCGGAATTGACAAGATACCCGACGATCTGCCCCGTATTGCTGAACCCCTTCATCAGAAACTCCGACGGCAAATCCGGCAGACCCGGCAGTTTGGCAATCGCCCCGTTCTGCCAAACGTAATTCTGCGGGGGCGTGAGCGCATCATCCGCTGTATTAGCAAAACCCACGCCGACAATCGCATCGTTATCATTGAGGAAGCCGGGAACCGTGTTCAAGCGGTTGGGCAGAAAGCCGACATCGGTCGCCTTACCATCCTTGACCAGATAGGTGCGCGATGGCACGGGGGTATCGTGAATCGTTTCCCCGGAGTCCGATGCCGTTCCCAGAAACGAGCCATTGTTGTTGATGCTGGCGAGATACAGCGGATTGCCGTTTATCCCGACCGCGCTGACCGGCGTGCTTTGCCCGTCTTTCCACACCACGAACGCCAAATCCAAAGTATTGCTTCGCCCGAGCAGAACCTGCCCTGCATTGTTGATATTGGTCGCACGGTAGGTGTCCAACCCCGAACCGACCGTGATGGGAGTGAAAGTGCCATCCTTCCACGAGAAGAGGTGGGCCGTCGGTGGCAATTCGCCTGTGCGTGGCTCTACATAGGACTCTCCGACGACCTGCCCGTTATCATTGAGGGAGATCGCCGTGTTGCCGCCGGTATCGGTTCCAAGTTTGCCCAGATAGTGGCGGGTTCCGTTTGTCCATAGATAGGCGTAGCCGGTGTTACCCAGAACCTGACCGCGATTGTTGAGGGCGAGCGCATAGCTCTCTTGTCCAAGGTCGGTGATGGTGTAACCGGCGGCCCGGACGCTCGTGTTATAGGTCGCATCCGACGGCAGCGAATACAGCGACGGCGACGTTTCGTAGCGTCTGCCGCTGCCACAGCCCGCGATACCCATTCCGCCAA
>CAXTBP010000173.1:0-11802 GCA_964241985.1 uncultured Armatimonadaceae bacterium
TTGCCCGCTACTATGCCGCGCAGGGCGATTTTAACGCCGCGCTGACGGCTCTTTCCGGCAGTCAAAGCACGCCCGACGTGCGCAGCCGAGCGGCTGCGCAGTTATTCGACGATGCCGCCGTCCGCCTCGCCGATTCTCTCACCACCAACCGGGCGGCATGGGAAACCGGCAAAATTACCCGCGAAGCCATGTACAAGGCGACACAGGCTCAGTCGGCACGGGCGACGTTGTTGTCCGACCTGTTGAAAAGCGCGCCCAGTCCCGCATCCGCCGGTTCTATAGAAAACAAGGCGTATTTGCGCCGCGTGCATGGTGCGTCGGTTTTGGTGCAGTCGGTTGCGGCCTTGCTCAATTTGCTCGATTCCGGCGACCGAGACGCGGGCGACGAGTCCACATTGCTTATCGCCGAGTTCCGCCGCGAGATCGCTGCCGCGCAAAATCCGCCCGCCGCGCCCTAACCAAACCGGTAATCTCCCCTGTTGTCGTCGCAATTCCCCGTACTTTTGCGTTATGGAGCGGCGCTGCCGTCCCGATAATGAAATTAACCAAGCAAAGTCAGGCTCAAAGTCACACTTTGTTTGGAACGGAAGAGCAAGGAGCTTAAACGGCGGCAGCCATGAAAAAAGTCTGGAACAACACAACGCTATTTATGATAACGACGGCGCTGGCGTCCGTCGCCGTGGGTGCAATCGTTTACCCGGTTTTTCCCGCGCTTGTTTGGGTTTTGCTGTTTTTATGCTGGGCGAGCTATCGCCTGCGCCTGATAGCCATTGCGCGCTTCGGCACAACTGCCGCGACCGCGCATTCTGGTACGAGCGCATCCTCATCCTATTGGCCCGACGATGAGGACGAAAACAACGAGGGTGAAAAAAGCGAAATCTAACCGGCTTTCGCTTTTTCTGCCTCGGCAAAAACTCTTTTTATACGGCGGCTACGGGCGCGCTTTCAAGCGTGCCCGTAACCCCATTGTTATTGCCTTCATTGAGCCAGCCCTGCTGCACGGCATAGCGCACGATGTCCACGCGGCTGTCCAAACTCAATTTCTCCATCGACCGCGCCTTGTAGGTTTCCACGGTTTTGACCGATAAATTAAGTTGCGCGGCGATTTCCTTATTGGAATATCCCTGCGCGATACGTCGCAGAACATCGGCTTCGCGCTCGCTCAAATCGCCGCCAATGCCCTCGACGCGCAGCGCCCCGGTGGCTTGCGGCTTGCGCGCCAAGTCGCTCAGGACGCGCACGGCAAGGGCCGGATCCAAATACACGCCGCCGCTCGCAACCGTGCGGATAGCCCGTATCAAATCGTCGGCGGCGGAGCGTTTGAGGACGTAGCCGGACGCGCCCGCGTCCAGCATTTCGCGCAGATAGCTTTTGTCCTCATGCACGGACAAGGCCAGTATTTTTGCGCTCGGCGCGTTTTGCTTAATTTGCCGCGTCGCACTCGGCCCGGACACGAGTGGCATGGAAATATCCATCACAACAATGTCGGGGCGGAATTGCTGGGCTTTTTGCTCCGCCGCGCGTCCATTGGCGGCCTCGGCAATGACTTCCATATCGGATTGATTATTGACAAGCATTTTTAAGCCTTCCCGAACGACGGCATGGTCGTCGGCAAGCAAAATGCGCAATTTAGCCGCAATGGGCATTTTTTTCTTCTTTCTCGCCCTCAACGCGCGGCTCAAAAATGAAATGGCGCACAGTAAAGGTCGCAGCAACAAAATTCAGACGGCTGCAACGGGCGAATAGGTAAACTTTGCCAACACGCAGGCGACGGCGCGCGGGTTGGCTTTGCGTCTTTTTAGCGGATTTCACGAAGTAAGGCCGCTTTGGTTTATACGAATCCACCTTTTCGTACCAAAGATAACCGATAAACCGCCTTACTATTCATTTTTGTCGGGTAAATTCCGACATGATGCGGGTAGCGGCACGTTTTGCAAACGTGCAAAAAAAACAAATCCGCCGCAGTGTATACACTGCGGCGGATTTGTTTAGTTCAATTCAAGAAAACTATTTTTTCGGAAAACGTATGGCGGCGACGGTCTTTTCGTCTTCGGTTTGCAGCGTGAATTCGCCGTTCAAATCGCCGCGCGTCAGCGTTTCGATGATTTGCAACCCCAAATCGCGGCTTTTGAGCACGTCGAAATCCGGCGCGAGCGGGTCGCCGTCGTTTCGGACTTCAAGCAGCCAATGTTCCGGGAGTTCCGTCAAGCGCACCAAAATCTCGCCGCTGTCCGCGATGGCGTATCCATGCTCAACCGCGTTTTGAATCATTTCGTTCAAAACCAGCGCGACCGAGTTTGCCTGATGCGACGATAAAAGCAGATCCGGCCCTTCGACGCGCATGTCGATACGCTTGTTCGGCAGCGTAAACGATTGCTTGGTCGCCGTCAAAATGGAGTCGGCGATTTTACGGACGGAAATCGTATCCAAATCTTCGCGCGATAGCAAATCGTGGACGGCGGCGACGGCAAGGACGCGGCTAATAGATTCGTTGAGCACTTCGACCGGAGATCTATCGGCGGCATAATGCGCCTGCAAGCGCAAAAGGGACGCGATGGTTTGCAGGTTATTTTTGACACGATGGTGCATTTCCTGCAACAGCGCGCCCTTGACCATGAGTTTCGCGTTTTCGATGGCGACCGCGACTTGGTTGCCCAACGTCGTCAAAACCGCGATTTCGTCCTCGGAAAAATCGTGCGGGGTGGACGTGTAGCAGTTGAGGACGCCAATCGTGCGCTCGCGCACCTTAAGCGGCACGCAGGCAAGGCTCATCAAGCCTTCTTTTTGCGCGATGTCGTGCATCTTGTAGCCGGGCGTTTTGCGAACGTCCAGCACGGTTACGACCCGCCCGGTTTTCATGGCTTGCCCGACGATGCCTTCGCCAAGCGGCAGGTTTGGCTTTTTCTGGTACTCTTTGCTCGCCGACTGAACGGCTTTGAGCACCAACTCCTGCTTGTCCTCGTCCACCAAAAGGAGCGCGACGACTTTGAAGTTCATCGTTTGCGCCGTAGCGGCGACCGCAAGTTGCAAAACCTCGTCCAAAAACAAGTTGGACGTGATGGTTTTGGAGACTTCGGCGACCGTGGACAAGTGCGAGGCACGCTTCTCGGCGGATCGATACCGGCGCGAGGCGGCAATAGCGCCCGCGACCTGCGAGGCAATCGACGACAACAACTGCACTTGCGTTTTGGAATAATCGTGCGGGGCTTGTGTGCGCACGTTGACAACGCCAATCACATCGCCGCGCCAAATCAGCGGCACGGACAAAATGCTTTGGTAGCGGTCTTCGGACAGTTCGGGGATGAACTTGAAGCGCTCGTCGTTCCACGCTTCCGCCGTTAGCGCGACGTGCTTTTTTTCCCGCGCGACCCAGCCCGTGATACCTTCCCCGACTTTAAGCGAGATATTGCCCGTTAAATCTTCGGTTCCGGGATCGGTCGTCGCGCGGAGAATGAGCGTATCGCGGGCGTCGTTGAACAGATACACCTGACACGATTCAGTGTCCGTCACCTGAATGGCGATTTCCGCGATGAGCGGCAAAATCTCGTCCGTATTGACGACGTGCCCGGTCGCTTCCCCGATGCGCCGCAGGGCTGCCGTTTCGGACGCGCGGGCATCGAGGGCGGACTCCAACTGCCGGATACGGTTGCGGGCGTCGGCGAGTTCGTTTTCGCGCTTTTGCAAAAGCCGCGCCAAATCCGAATCGCCTTTACCCGCCCCTATTCCGCCGTCCATCGTCGATTGGTTCATCAGTTAATTGCTCAAACGGAGTTGGCGATAATGATGGCTTCGGCGATTTCGCGCATGGATTTGCGCGTGTTCATGCTTTGCACTTGGATGCGCCGGAACGCATCTTGTTCCTTCAGCCCGTATTGATCCATCAAAATGCCTTTGGCGCGATCAACGGCTTTGCGGGTTTCCAGTTTGCATTCCAGATCCGAAACTTCTTTTTCCATCCCCACGACCTCTTCGTAACGGGCGATGGCGATTTCGATGGCGGGCATCAAATCGGCTTCTTTGAACGGCTTCACCAAATACGCGAAAACACCCGCGTCGCGGGCGCGTTCGACCAAGTCTTTTTGCGAATAGGCCGTCAGCAAAAGGACGGGCGCGATTCCTTCGGTCGAAATGACTTTGGCGGCGTCAATTCCGTCCATGTTGGGCATTTTGATGTCAAGGATTGCGACATCGGGTTTGAGTTCGCGGGTAATCTCCACGGCCTGCGCCCCGTCTCCGGCTTCGCCGATGACGATATGGCCCATATTTTCCAGCGTGCGCCGCAGGTCAAGCCGGATAATTGGCTCGTCGTCCGCGATCACGATACGCAACGGTTCCACGTTTAATTCCTCCACCACTATTGGCACGTTCTTTTTATTGCCACCAAGTGCTATTGATTGCACTTAGTGGCGTTTGGTTCCACACAAATAAAATAAGCAGGGTTAATTCCACCGTTGCGATAATCTTCACTGATGGACGCCCTGCAACTTCCGATTGTATACTAAAAGCAGGCTGCTTGTCAACGTTTTCTCGTTGCTTGACCCGCCGCCCGCCCAATATCCCGGCAACTATAGCGGGATTCGCCTTAACGCAATTTTATGAAAATCGCCCCGCTTCCCGCCCTGCTTTTATGGGCGATGGCCGCTTATATTTTATCGCTTCTCAACGTCGAATGGGGGCATTTTTTGCCTCTCCCTGCGTTCGGTTCCATTGCGCGCAACCTGCTCTGCATCGTGTATTTGGGCTTGCTGCTCCTTGCCCTTATGCAGGCGGCCCGTCAGGCCGCGCAAATGGTTTTGGGCGCGGCAGGCGACACGTCGCCCGCTCGCGCCCGTTCGCGCGTCATTAGCCTCGCCATCATTGGGGCGGCGCTTTCGCTCCCAACGCTCGCCACCGTTATCGGCGGCGTGTTGAAATCAAATAGCCCGCTCGCCACGTTTTTGCCGCGCTTTATCGGCGAAATGCCGCTGCCCGCCCAGATGATTTTTACCATTCTGGTCGCCTCCACCGGATTGTCGCTCCTCGGTGCGTGCGTCGGGCGCGTTTTTCGACATCCGAACACGCTTCTTGCCGGGGCTGGATTCGCTTGCTTTTTCGATATTGTGGTCGTCACGATGGGAACGGTCGCCCAAGTCATGAAGCAAAGCGGCGGAAGCCTTATCGCCAGCGCATCCATTGGGGCGGGAACGGCGGCCAGCGGCGCGCCACCCATTCCCGGCTTGCCCCTACACGGCCCGCAACCCATTCCCCCACTTTGCTCGGTCACCATCGGCCCCGCCGACGTGCTGTTTATCGCCTTGTTTTTGGGCACGGTCATCGAACTTCGGCTGAATCGGCGTGGCACGTTTTTGTGGATGTTCGGGCTTTTATGGGCCGCCCTCGCCCTCGTGCAAACCACGGGCCTGCCCGTTCCCGCGCTCGCCCCGATGGGAATTGCCGTCCTGATTGCCAACCTGCGCTATGCCGCCTTTACCCGCGAGGAAAAATTCGCTTTGGGCTACGGCGGCGCGTTCGCCGCCTTGTGCGCGGGCGGCATTATTTGGGGTTCGCAACGTCTCATTAAACCCGACCCGCCCAAGTTCGGCTTCGTATACGGCAGCGTCCGCCGTGACGGTAGCGGCCCGCCCGTCGTCCAAGGAATAATTCGCGACTCCCCCGCCGACAAAGCGGGACTTCACCCCGGCGATATATTGCTTAACGTCAACGGCAAACCCATCGGATCGCTCACGCCCGAACAGTTCGCCGATGAGCGCGCCAAATCGCTGCAAACCAAACGCTTCGTTTTAACCGTCCGCCGAAACGGCGAAGCCAAACCCCGCGCCATCGTGATTACCCCGCCGAAGCAATAAGGAATTTAGACTAACGGGGACTTGGCTTAGATATAACCCTAATTGAATGGAGTCAGTACAAAAGCCTGTGGGCGTTGCGTTTTCGTATTTTCCCCATTCACTAAAATTTGTCCCCGGTCGTTGATGGCGACGGCTTCTTGGAAAACCACGTCGGGCGGTACTGCCAACACCGTGTTCAAATCCTGCATTTTTCCGTTTTTCCACAAGACCGCGCGGGATTGGTTAGGTTTGGGCAGCCATTGTCCCACAATCCGCCCGCGCTCGTTGATGTCATTGGCTTTGGCCGACCCACCTTCAAGCGCGGTAGGCACACCGTTCTGCCATAAAACGGCGCGGTATCGCCACCAGAACTTGAAACCGGATGCCGACGTTCCTACCACTTGGCCTTTGTTGTTCATGGCGTCTGCACGGCTCCACAAATCGCCGGTTAGAACGCCTAAATCTCGACCTTTACCTTGTGCGTCGTACAGAATGGCGTGCCGGTAACGGCGAAGGCTCCGCGATTCTTCGCTGGTGTCAAAATTTGCCGAATTGATGTTGTGATAGTTTGGATCGTCCTGCACTTCCCATGTTGGTGCGCCTATATCTTCGGAACCAACTTTGCGTCCCTTGTTGTCAAAGCGTCGTCCAATACGCAGACTGCCTGCCTGCAAACGGCTTTTGTTCCACGAAAACAAAAAACTTCTGCCATAGGAAATCGCACCAGAATATACACCATCAAGTCTGCCGGTAATGCGTCCATCGTCAGAGATAAAGGCGGTTCGTATGGTTAGGTCGCCATCTTGATCGTCTTTGGGAAGAAAGTAGGGCCATTGCGCGATGGTGCGAACTCTCTTGTCTTTCCACAACAGCAGAGTGCGCGGAAGATAATAATTGTTTTTGTCGCCCCACGTTCCGATAACATCGCCTCGGCTGTTCAGGTCAATGCCCGTTTGAACGGGAACCGCTGTTGCGCGATACAGAAGTTTCGGCGGCTCCACGCGCCTCGTAGAAGCATTCGCGCCTCTTTGCCCCTTGCTGCTGACAAGAAACACCGTCAAAACGAGCAACAATGCTACAGATAATCTGAACTTTTTTAACATATCGAACTTCATTTATTGACCCTGATTCTTATTCAAATTTTATGATACCTGCTTGACGCGCTGATATAATAAGCGCGTGGAAAACCTGCACACAACCAATTTTTCAAGCGACTGCGACGTGCTTATCATCGGCGGCGGGCACGCGGGGAGCGAGGCGGCTCTTGCATCCGCGCGGCTGGGCTGCCGCACGCTGCTGGTGACCGGCAATTTGGCGCGCATCGGGCATCTGCCCTGCAACTGCTCCATCGGCGGCCCCGCCAAAGGCCATCTGGTGCGCGAAATCGACGCACTGGGCGGCGCGATGGCGCAAGTCGCCGACGCGACCCTAACGCATTTGCGTATGCTGAACACGAGCAAAGGCCCTGCCGTGCGCGCATTGCGCGGTCAGGTTGATGTTGCGCTGTATCCGCAAACCATGCAGGCGCGGCTCGGCTCGACACCCTGCCTTGAACTGCGCGAAGGCATGGTCGAGGAAATCGTGACCGAGAACGGTCGCGCGGTTGGCGTGCGGCTTGCGGACGGGTCGGAGATTTCGGCCCGGGCGGTTGTCGTCACGACGGGAACGTTTTTGCGCGGTTTGTGCCATCGGGGCGAAAACCGCTGGGAAGCCGGACGTTCGGGTGAAGCCGCCGCCTACGGGCTGTCGGCGAGTTTGGCGCGGCTTGGCTTTCCGCTCGGTCGGCTCAAAACGGGCACGACGCCGCGTATCGACAAAAACTCCGTCGATTTTTCGCAAACGACCGCCCAGCCATCCGAACCCGGCACGCCCCCGCTTTCGTTTCGTACGGCCCCAAGCGATTTGCCCGCCAATTTGCTGCCGTCGTGGCTGACGTACACGAATACCAACACGCACGATGTAATCCGGCAAAATCTGCACCGCTCGGCGATGTACGGCGGCTTTATCGAGGGCGTTGGGCCGCGCTATTGCCCGTCCATCGAGGACAAAGTCGTGCGCTTTGCCGACAAGGACAGCCACCAAGTCTTTTTGGAACACGAGGGCTGGGATACCGTCGAGATGTACGTGCAGGGTATGAGTACGAGCCTGCCCGAAGACGTGCAGTTAGCGTTCCTCAAAACCCTGCCCGGTTTGGAAAACGTGGTTATGACGCGCGCGGGCTACGCCGTCGAATACGATTTCGTGCCGCCCACGGAACTTTCGCCCGCCTTGATGACGCGCCGCGTTCCCGGCCTGTTTTTGGCGGGGCAGATCAACGGCACGTCCGGCTACGAAGAAGCCGCCGCGCAGGGCCTTGTCGCGGGCGCGAACGCCGCCTTGTTCGTGCAAAGTAGGCCCGCGTGGGCGCTCCTGCGTAGCGAGGCCTATATCGGCGTAATGATTGACGATCTGGTCACTAAAGGCGTCAACGATCCGTACCGTTTGCTCACGTCGCGGGCCGAATTTCGGCTCTCCTTGCGGCAGGACAACGCCGACACGCGCCTTACCCCGATGGGCCGCGAACTGGGCTTGGTAAACGACGAGCACTGGGCGCATTTCCAGAGCAAGCGCGACCGGCAAAACGCCGTTTTCGCTCTCCTCCGCGATACGCAAGTCGCCGGGGCCGACAACGCCAAACTCGCGCTGCATAATCTCGCGCCCGTTTCCACGCGCTTGTCCCTCCTTGACCTTTTGCGCCGCCCGGAAGTCACGCACACGCAAATCGCCCCGCTCGCGGGTTTGGACGCGCAAACGGACGCCGACGGCTTGGAGCAGGCCTCCATTTGGGCGCGCTACGACACCTATATCACGCGCGAAAACGCGCAGGTCAAGGAAGCCCGCCAGCAAGACCATATTCTGCTGCCCGACGGGATTGATTATTACGACGTGCCGTCGCTCGCCGCCGAAGCCCGCGAAAAGCTGACGAAAATTCGGCCCATTTCGCTCGGTCAGGCCGCGCGCGTGCCCGGCATCACACCGGCGGATCTTTCGGCCCTGCACATCCATTTGTCGGCCCGCGCCCGCCGCGAAGCGCACGAAGCCAAAGCGGCAGTCGTAGCGACAACAGAAAACTGAACCGCGCGCCGACTGCGCCAGTCTAAGCAAATGAAGGTTTCCAAGCCGTTTAGGGGTCTAACCCACGTACAAACGGTTTGCGAACCGTTTTTGGAGCAAACAAAATTATGAAAACCACCAAGTTAAAAATCGGCTTTCTGATGGCGGGATCGGCCCTCGGCGGCCTTTTATTCGGGCAAGTCGCCCCTTCCGCCGCCCAAGACCTCGGCGACATTTTGAAGGGTGGCCTCAAAGGGGCCGCGATTATCGTCGTCGTTGACCGCTTGGCCCCGCAAATCAATCAAGGCATCAATGCCCTGACCGGCAACAAAACCGATGGCGTCCGCGAAACGACCAAAGTCGTGCCCGTTCTCGAAGTCGGCAAAGGAACCTATATCGGCGCGGTTCAAGTTTCCGGCCCGAAAAGCCAAACCGACCAAGTCAAAGCGGTCGCCTATGTTCGCGGTGAGTTCAAGGTCGGCAGCCCGATTAACGCGCAGGTCTATATCCCCGTTTCGCTCCGCAACGTAAAAGACATCGGCTCGTTGTCCCGCGTGCGCGGCGTGGGCGTCTCCGCCCTTGTGGACATCAAACTCTAAACACAAACTGTGTGACAAAAAAAGCCCGGCGCGAAACGCGCCGGGCTTTTTTTGTGAGCCGTCTTAGTTGCAGCCCTGTTTGTAGGGATCCCAAATTGCCGTCGTGCTTCCCGTTTTCAGGCCCGGATCAACGCGGAGTTTGTCATACGGTACGGCTTTGGCGTGTCCGTCCATCCAGATAACGTTAATCATGCCTTGATGCCGTTGCTTACCCAATCGCTGGGCTTCCACATCGTTCGGTTCCGTATCATGACCGGGATAAGTGAACAGATACGAGTTGCCGATAATCTTCCAATAGCGTGGGTAGCTGCTGGTCGTCGGATCGATGGGCGACGTCACGGTTCCGTAGGTTTCGGCTCGTAATTTGCAGGGGCCGCTTCCGTCCGCCGACAAAGGAAACACATTGTAGTAGCTTCCATCAACCATGCCAACCGTATCGGCGGGAGCCACGATTTGCGGCAAAGCCATCGTGCCACCACTAATGTTACCGGCGGTGTCTATCTTATTGCCCCGGAAAACGTAACTGTTGGCGGCATACGAATTTTGTCCACCGTAGCTTTGGAAGTTATCGACCTGCCCGGTCACGTCATCGACATTCACCCAAGCATTCGGATTAGACGGACATTTGAAGACATCGTAGCTTTTGGTATACGGCTGTAATAAATGGCTAAAAAAGATACCG
The DNA here is from genome assembly GCA_964241985.1 of uncultured Armatimonadaceae bacterium. Classification (GTDB taxonomy): domain Bacteria; phylum Armatimonadota; class Armatimonadia; order Armatimonadales; family Armatimonadaceae; genus CAXTBP01. Next base: position 10,200 of record CAXTBP010000173.1, read on the forward strand.
TCTTTACCCGTGCCTTTTACAAGCGGATTCGAGGCAAAAGGATTGAGGTTGGAACCGGTCAGGCCCGCGTGGCGATACGGCACTAACGCCTCATCGTAGTCCTGATTGTAAAGCATCATGGCCGTGCCAATCTGCTTCATATTGGAGATACAGGCCGTTTGCCGCGCTTTTTCGCGGGCCTGCGCGAAGACGGGGAAAAGAATCGCCGCGAGAATCGCTATGATGGCGATAACGACTAAGAGTTCAATGAGGGTAAAGCCCCGGGATACGCGCGTAAAATGGGACGTGCGATTTGCCGTCATGGTTAAAAGCCCTTTCGTACCTGAGATGCGGTAAAAAACTACCGCAAACTAACTGGCGCGTCCGAAACGGCTTCGTGTCGGGCGTTCGCCAAAAGTATAGCACAAAAAGGGCTTTGAATTATTAAGAAAAGATTAAGGGGCAAATTTATTTTTCATACGCCCGCTCGATCAAAACTGACTTGCCATCGCGCCGACCGCATCGGCTTCTGCGGATTCAGCGGCATCGCCGAGCCACGGAAACGATTGTCGCACGGTTTCCCATTCCTGCGGGTACTTTTCCTGCAACAGCGAGGCGGCCCGCTCCACGTCCAGCATTCCCCAAAGGGCCGGTTCGTTAAGGGATAAGTTAAGCGCGCTCGCCTCGTCCGCGCCGCTTGACTGGGCGGCAATGGCTTTTGCCAGCGCGTCGGCGGCATGGAACAAATCGGGCGGTGGAAAATCGCCGTCGCGCTCGGGCAAGTTCGTGTTGTCATCTATCGAGCGCAGTTTATCCTCGGCATAGTCCGTGTTAAGTTGGTTGAGTTCGCTGTTTGAATCCATCGTTTTTACCTTGAAGTGTCGGTTTTAGTTCTTGTACCCGGAAATGTTTTTTTCGCCGCGCAGGAAGGCTGATGAAACGAAGCGAAATGAGCGATATGCTGTTTTGTTTTGTGGAGGTTTGCCGCGCTTCATGCGACAAGCTCCAAACACGACGCTTAACCTATGTCTAACCCATCCCCTTCTTCTCCGCAGCACGGCCCGTTCGACGAAGACGACGAGTCTATTCTTGAATCGCTCGCCGACGCGCCACACGACGCGGAAATCGCCCGCGAAATCGACGCGGAAGTCGCAACCGTCGCCAATGTGACCGTACCACTGCATTCCGCGACCGAAAATACGCGCCCCAAAGCCGCCAATGAGTCGCCGTTCAAGCAGTGGCTTTTGCAAGGCTATCTGCAAAATGAAGGCCCGCACGAGGCCGAACACGACGCAGAGAAGCACGCCCATTCGTGGTGGCAAGTCATGTGTCTGACGGGCGTAGATTATTTTTCCACCCTCGGCTACCAGCCCGGTATCGCAGCCCTTGCCGCAGGGGCGCTGTCCCCCATTGCGACCCTCGTGCTCATTTTGCTGACGCTGTTCGGTGCGTATCCCGTGTACAAGCGCGTCGCCCGCGAAAGCCCGCACGGCGAAGGCTCGATCTCGATGCTGGAGCATTTGCTCCTTTGGTGGCAGGGCAAACTCTTCGTGCTGGCCCTCCTCGGATTCGTCGCCACCGACTTTGTGATTACGATTACTCTGTCCGCCGCCGACGCCACCGC
>CAXTBP010000174.1:0-11750 GCA_964241985.1 uncultured Armatimonadaceae bacterium
GCTTCGGCTTCGGCAATTTCTTCAGGTGTCGCATTTTCAGCTTCCGCCAACTGCGCGGTCAAAAGGGCAATACTTGGTGCGTTTCGGGCGATGGCTTCTTCTTTAGTAAGATTGATGTACTCCAAAACTTTAGCCCGTTTCTCGTCATCCGACGTTTTCAGGCGCTCCTGTAGTGACAGCGCGGGAATGCCCATATCTTTAGGTTTGGGCGTTTGCACAGCCTCGTTGACCAAGCGGGCGATATATTCGGTTTCGGTTAGGCCTTCGTTTTGGGCGTTTTCGCGGACGAGCGTTTCCACTTCGGGAGATAAATCAAGCATCGCGTTTTTCCTTTACCTACGCGCTCTTATGCCGCGCGGTCACGCAAAAATCTTTTAGCAACTTTTTCTTTTTGTTTATCTTACACACGATTTCCACACGTTTGCCACACGGTACGCCGATACCCTGACATCAATCAGCAAGCGATAGTGCTTTGCTGCGTTTTAGGGAAAGGTTTTTTATCTGGTCATGCAACGTTTTTCGCCCACTCGCAAAAAGGGAATCGTGTCCGGTTTCTTCCGGCTTTTGCTGCCCGTTCTGCCCGTTGCTGCCGTCTTCGCGCTGCTCGGCGGATGCGGCAGTGGCAACGGAACCTCGTCGGCCCCGCCGAATTACATCATCCCGTCCGGCCTGCTTCCATCCGCGTCCGCCTCGCCGACGCCGTTTCCCACGGCTTTCCCGTTTCCCACACCGTCTCCATCGTCCACGCCAACCCCGACGCCGTCCGCAGCCGCGCCCGCGCAAATCGTGAGCGGAGCACTACGGATCGAAGAGGCGACCGGAAATGTCGTCGTCACCCCGTTTACCCCGACGACCGGTTCGGCGGAATTTGCCAGTTTTGTTTCCGCCAATCTTGTTTCTGCCGAGTTCATGTTCGAGACGAACGAACCCTTCACAAGCGCGACGGGACGTACCTTAACGAATCGCCGTGTGGTCGTGAGTGTGCCTAACTCCACCAAAGCGGGAACCACGATTAAACTGGGCACGGATACGACGCGGTACAGTGTGGAGTACCGGGAAACGCTGAACGTAGGTCAGTTCACCGGCCTTGAGTACAACTATCGAACGCCAACGGGCCAAGACGCGGGCACAATAACGCTCGTTTCGATTGTCAATGACGTTTATACCTTCGATGTGGACGCCCTACTGACGCCCTTCGCTTCGAGCAATACCGGTTCGTTCCGCCTGCGCGGAACGGTCAGTGTTTACGCCCCGAAGCCCGCCGATCCTTTCGGCGGCAGCGTACCGATCAATAACTATTGAACGCAACCCAAGCACCAGAATTAGCGAACTGGCCTTTTCCCGATGGGCGGATTATCCGCCGCTCATCGGGGGCAAAAAGGCCAGTTCGCTGTCGTTTTGCAGAACGGTTTCAGGCGTCACAAACTCCGCGCCGATGGCCTGCCGGGTACGCGAAAGCAAATCGGCGAACCGGGCGTCGCGGCTTGCGAGGGCTTGGGCGGCATCAGCGACGGTCGCGTTTTCGGGCAGGGATAAAGCGACCGCGCCGCTCGGCGCAAAGTCGCGGTAGTGCCCGAACAGCAAAACACGCACACTTGTCTCGTTTTTTTCCATTGTCTTGCTTGCGCTTTCTTTTTAGCCGCCGGGCTTGCCGTCGTCGATGCCGTCAATCGCGTCGGGCGTGTTGTGCGCGGTCGTCGGGGCGAGCGGCATTTCGAGTGAGAATTTGTCGCCGTTGCCGTTTTTGATATACGGCGCGATGTCGATAGGATACTGCCCGGTAAAGCAGGCCAAGCAAAAATTGTCGTTGGGCACGGCAAGCGCGCTTGCCAAACCGTTTGTCGATAAAAAGCCCAAACTGGTTGCGCCGATGTGCTGCCGTATTTGCTCGACCGAATTGTGCGCGGCGATAAGTTGATCTTCCGACGCCATATCAATGCCGTAAAAACACGGATGGCGCACCGGCGGGGCCGAAATGCGCACGTGGACTTCCCGCGCCCCGGCGTCGAGAAGCAGGCGCACGACTTTACCGGTCGTCGTTCCGCGCACGATGGAATCGTCCACCATAACGACGCTTTTTCCCTGCAAGGCTTCCCGGATGGGCGTCAGTTTCATGCGAACGCCCAAATCGCGCATTCGCTGGTCGGGCTGAATAAACGTGCGCTGAATGTAGCGGTTTTTAATCAAGCCCTCGCCGAACGGAATGCCCGACGCTTCGGCGAAACCAAGCGCCGCCGGGGTTCCGCTGTCGGGGATGGGAATGACCAAATCGGCGTCGGGCGCGGGATGCTCTTTCCACAGTTCGGCCCCCATGCGGCGGCGTGCGGCGTGAAGCGAATGCCCGTACATCACGGAATCGGGACGCGCGAAATAAATCATTTCGAGCATACACAGGGCTTCGCGCTCCATCGCAACGCCCGCCGCCCGTTTGACGCCGCTTTGATCGATGACCACGATTTCACCGGGGGCGAGTTCGCGCACGAACGTCGCGCCGACCGTGTTCAGGGCGCAGGTTTCGGACGCCAAAACCCAGCGGTCGCTGCCCAAACGCCCCAAGCACAGGGGCCGAACGCCGAATGGGTCGCGCGCGCCGATGAGTTCGTTCTCGGTCATAATGGCGAGCGAGTACGCGCCCTTGATTTGCCGCATCGCGGCCCGCACGGCCTCGGCAATTGTTGGGGCGGTGCGCTGCTCGGCGATTAAGCGGGCGATAACCTCGGAATCGTTCGTGGTTTCAAAGTCAACGCCCCGCGCTTCCATTTCGGCCCGCAGTTTGTCTGCGTTAATCAAGTTGCCGTTGTGCGCGACCGCGACCGTACCGGTGTGCAAACAGGCCTGCAAGGGCTGCGCGTTCCGCAGAACCGATGAACCCGTGGTCGAGTAGCGCGTGTGCCCGATGGCGATATGGCCTTTGAGGGTCGCTAAAATATCCTCGTCGAAAACCTGCGTTACAAGGCCCATGTCCTTGTGCATTTTCATCCCGTGCCCGTCGGCAACCGCGATGCCCGCCGATTCCTGACCCCGGTGTTGGAGCGCGAACAAGCCGAAAAACGTCAAACGGGCGACATCTTCGCCCGGCGCGAACACGCCAAAAATGCCGCACTCTTCGCGCGGCGTATCGTCCTCGTCGGCGTATCGGGGTTTGGGCAGTTCGTCAGAATCGGTCACGGCAAAAGCGGAAGTCATAAAGCGGGGTTTATCCAAACGCAATCAAGGAGAAGCGGGTCGAGCGGGGTGAAATCTTTGTCGGTTGTTAAAAGCGTCGCGCCGGTCGCCATCGCTCCGGCGGCAATCCACAAATCGTTTTTGCTCAAAACGCGCCCGCGCGTGCGGCAAAATTCGGACACCTCAATGTATCGCTCCATCTGCGAACCGTTGGCAAGCGGATTTTTATCAAGCGACAAAACAACGGAACGGTTCAACAATTCTTCCATCAGCGTTCTTTTGGTCGCGCCCCAGTTTAATTCTTCCGCCAAAGCCCGCAGTTCCGCCTCCACGACGATGCTCGTCAGCGGCGCAACCGGGCCGGACTGCAAACGATATTCCTGCTCGATGCGCCGCGCGAGAACATCGTCACGAACATAGTGCACGTAAATGTTAGTATCCAGCAGGAACAAATTCTTATTTTCGTCCCAAAACGCGGAGGTAGTCCTCATCCGTGTACGGATCCTCTTCGGGCGGCAAACTGCTTCGCAATTCGTCCATCACATCTTTGAGGGTTTTGCCGGGCGGCAGCGGTTTTCGCGGCTCAAGTCCGGCCCGTTTGAGCCATTCGCCATTATTGTCGCCCCACAAAATTTGCCGAAGGCCCCGGTGCAATGCGTCGAGGGCGACGGCTTCCAGTGTCATGCCCCACTTTTCCGCTTCAGCCTGCAATGCGCCCGCGACATCGGGCACAAGTTCCAGCGTGACGGTCGCAGGAAGGGTGACGATCTTTTCTGTCGGCGTTTTTGACGGCGGCGCAACGGAAGCGGCGCGGTTTTCGCCGCGCGGCTTTTGCTTTTTGGGCGCTTTTTTAACCGAAAGCGGTGGTTCCTTAACGGCAGTTGCGGGCACGGGCTTACTCCTCTCGCACAAACGAAATCGAACGCTGTATTGTACCGTTTTTTAGAAGCGCCCCCGCATAGGCAGTGCTTGTTCCAGCAAACCGAAAAACTATTTCAGGGCGCGGCGCAGTTTTTCGGGCAGATACGCGCGGGACACCCAGTCGCTTTTTACGCGCCATTGGACGTGGCAGGCTTGGCACAGTTGGCCTTGCGCCCGAATTTCGTCTCCTTTGCCGTTCAAAACCAGATATTCCCAGTCGCCGTTTGCCGGGTCATAGCCCGCTTCGCGCTTTCGCATCACGGTCAACAGTTCGGGCACGGGGTCGTCCGGGTACGTCTTTTTCTCTTTGACGATGATGCTGCCGCGCGGAAAAACAGGCGTTTTTTGCGCCATCATCGCCATCTTGCCAATCGCATTGACGTATATCGTCATGTATTTGTCGGCGTGCGGGTTTTCGGCGTCGCGCTCGGCGATCTCCTGCGGGGTCATAGTTCTGCACAAAACGGCGAACTTGGAATACACAACGTGCGGCGTAGGGTTTACGCGCGTCCACGATTTGTAGCCGGACGCGAACGTGCTTTTTACTTTGAGCGGAGGCATCGCTTTGGGAACGACGGACTGCTGGGCGAACGCGGCGCTCAACGCGGCGGTAGAAAGCAAAGCACACAAAAAACAAACGCCCGTCAATTTTCTTTTCAACAAATGCGCCCTTTCTTTGCGGCAAGGCCGTGCCCGATGGGTTTTTCGCCCTGCGCGCCGTTTATCCAGCGCTCGTCGATGGGTTCGCTCGCTTTTTGATAGCGCGTGTCCGACGACAAGCGCACGCGGTTCGATTGATTGTCCAAACTCGCGTGCACGGTGAACGGCGAAAACACGAGCACATCGCCCATGTGGTAGTTCCGGCACGACAAAAACCGCCCGCCGAGCGCGGCCTGAATGGCGACCGGATCGTGACTGATGGCTCCGTCCCACCCATCGCCGCTTCCGTCGCCTTTTTCCCAATGGAGTTTGCCGGATAAAATGGCGTCCTTGTTCGGGCCGTTTTCACAAAAACTGTCCACATCGCGGTGCGTGTAATCGCCCAAAAGCGCGCGTTTTTTGTGCGAGCCTTCCAGCACGAATAAACCGCCGGTCAGCAAATCAATGTCGCCGAGCGGCGTCCATGCCGTGACCAATTCGTGCGTGCCGCGCCCCATGTAGACGATGTCGCAGTGCGGCGCGGTTCCCCCGCCCGGTGACACGGCCCGCAGCCACGTGAAATCAAACGGACGCACGGCGTGTGCGGCTTCGCCGAACAAAAGACCGAAAAACTCTATCATTTTGCCCCGGTACAAAACGTCGTGGAGCCAGTGGTTGTTTTCGCTCAAATCGGGCCGAAAGTACGACGCCTGCCCTTTCGGCGGCGCGAGCGCGTCCATCGGGTTGGTGTTCGGCGCGAGCGCGTTCGCATACCCCAAACGTCGGGTGATTTCGCGCCGTGCGTCGATAACGCGGGCGCGGTCAAGCAAACCCGGCAAAAACAAATAGCCGTCCTCGTTCATACGGGCGCGGAGCGCGTCGCCCGCGCTTGGATCGGATAAATCGCCCGTCAAATCCGACGAATCGCGGAGCCAACCCCACGTTTCGGGCGACAGGTTGAGCGGCTTGTTTTGCGCTTTCAAAAGCGGCACGTCGGCGTTTTCGGTTTCGGGAAAGGGGTACATTAAGCGACCAATCCGCGCGGTAGGATTGACCTAATCGTTCGTGCTGGGGCGGGCGTTTACCTGCTCTGTGCGTAACCTATATGGGTTATAAAAAAAGCCGCCCATACGGGCGGCTTCTTAGCGTTTGGCTCGCTCTTACGGAGCGACGATGTTGACGATACCGCGAACGGCTTTGCCGTTCGTGTCGGTTCCGTAACGCGACGTAGTGAGCGTCACGATGTCGCCGGATTTCGTCGCGCGAATCGCTTTGTTCAAATCGGCGGCGGCGCTGACGGGCTGCCCGTTGATGGCGGTAATAATCGTGTAGGGCGTCAGGCCCGCATCGGCGGCGGGACTGCCGTTTTGCACGGCTCCGACAAACACGCCTTTCACATCGCCAATTTTAAGTTGTTCCTTGAAGGCGTCGGGAAGCGGGCCGATTTCCATACCGAGTTCGCGGGCCGGGCGTCGCTCCGGCGTGGCGGGAGCCGCATCGGGAAGCGCGTCACCTTTGGCGGGCGTCAGCGTCGCGGTCAAGTTTTGCGTTTTGCCGTCCCGCAATAGCGTGATCGAAACCGGCGTGTTGGGCGAGGTCGATGCAATCGCGTCGCGCAAACCGGCTTCGCCGTCCACGGTTTTGTCGCCGAGTTTGGTAATCACGTCGCCGGGCTGAATGCCCGCTCGATCCGCACCGGTATCGGGCGATACCGAATTGATGTATGCGCCGCTCGACGTTCCCAGTTTGGAGCGCAAAACGGGCGAAATATCGGACGGCTCGACGCCCAGCGAGGCGCGTGTCACTTTACCGGTCGAAATCAACTGATCCAAAACGCGCTGGGCCGTATTGGCAGGGATGGCGTAGCCGATGCCCGCGTTCGTACCCGTCGGCGAATAGATGGCGACATTAAGGCCGATCATTTCCCCGTTGATGTTGAGAAGCGGGCCGCCGCTGTTGCCGGGGTTAATCGAGGCGTCGGTTTGAATCAGGTTGCTGTAAAACCGATTGTCGCTGCCTTCGCCGATCTCTTTTTTGCGATGCAAGGCCGACACAATTCCGGTCGTCATTGTGTTTTGCTGCCCGAACGGCGAGCCGATGGCGATTGCCCACTGCCCGACGTGCAGTTTGTCCGAGTTCGCCAGTTTCACGAACGGGAGCGGCTTGGGCGCTTTGAACTTGACAATCGCAAGGTCGGAGCGTTGGTCGCGGTAAATTTGCCCCGTGTACGACGTATCGTCGGCGAGCGTGACTTTGACCTGATTGTTTTTGGCGTTTTCGACGACGTGATCGTTGGTCAAAACATAGGACGTGCCGTCGGGAAGCGAGCGAACAATCACACCCGAACCGCGTGCCATGCCTTGCCGGGGCTGCTGCGGCTGCATCCGGCGCGAAAATGGACTGTTGCCCGGCCCGAACAAGTCGGCGAACGGATCGTCGGAATCGCCGCCGCCCGTACCGGGTAGGACGCGCATTCGCGGGCTGTTCTGCGTGACTTGCGCGGCGGGTTCTTCGACAATCGTCGTAATGGAAACGGCGGCAGGACTGACCGTATCGGCGATCCGCATAAACGCGCCTTCGAGCGACGAGGCGGCGACTTTTTGCTCGGTCGTGAGAGCGGCAGTATCCTGCGCCTGCACGGGGCGGGATGCGTGTCCGCTAAAAAGAGTGGTTCCGACAAGGCCGCCAAAAATCGCGGCGGCGGGGATTGCGCCCACAATAAGGCGTCGTTGATTCATCTATTTAACAACCTCGTTTAGTGAAGAATGGTTGAAGTTTACTTACACTATTTATACGAATGAGCGAACCAATTAGTGCCCGTAATTAGTGCCCGTATTGATTAAAAGAAACACGGTTCAGTGGAGAATTTGCGCTGACGGGAGCGGGCACAAACGCGGTCGGGTTGCCGTTCATAACGCTGACGCCTGCGGAGCCGTTTTGCGTTCGGCCCCACGGGGCAGGCGGAAGACCGGACGAGGCGACAATCGGGAGCGATACGGCCTGATCAGGGCTGACGCTTCCCATATCGCCGCGCGACGGCGACATCCACACGGCAAAAGCGGGGCGCAATATCTGCGGAATCTGCGGGCCGAACGCGGCGCGGGCATAACCCAATCCACCGCCGGAAGAAGCGACCAAAACTGGAGCCGGAACGGTATTTTGCGGGCCGCCATAAACAACGCCCGGCCCGTTTGCGGTTGCGACCCACGCGCCGTCCGAGGACGCCCCGCCACGATACGACGACGTATCCAAAGCGGCAGACGCAATCCACAAACCCGCGACCGACAAAACGGCGGTGGCGGCAAGCGGGCGGGCGCGCAAAAACGAGCGATCACTCAAAGCGGCGGAACGGCTTTCCTGAAGCGCGATGGGGTGCGTTCCCAAAAGCCACGCCATCGCCCGCACCGAAAAGGGGGACTGCGTACGGGCGGTTTCGTGTTTGCGGCCCTCACGAATGAGCAGGCCTTCCAGTTCTTCACGGGGCATTTTCAGAGCGAGCGAGGCCACCATGCGCTTGGTCGCCTGCAACGTTTCGTAATCGTGCTGGCAGTTCGGGCAAGTGTCAAGGTGCGCGCGCACTTCGCTGGTTTCCCGGCCTGTCAGTTCCCCGTCAAGATACGCGGAAAGCAGGTGGTTCATGCGTCGGCAATTCACGGTCGTTTTTCCTTACGAAAAAACGGGCGCTACGTTTGAATTTTGAAGCGCCCGTTTGAAATGGGGTTGGTTTTGGTGCGTTGGGAGCGCAGGCTCTATTTCAAGCCGAATCCGGCAAGTTTGCCTCGGAGCAGTTTTCGGCCTCGGTGCAGGCGTGAGCGGACGGTTCCCAGCGAGCAGTGCATCGCTTCGCTGATTTCCTCGTAGCTCATGCTTTCGATGTCGGCCAAAACGACCGTCATGCGAAAATCCGGCGGCAAACTGTCGAGGGCGCGCTGAATAGTTTCGTCCAGTTCCTCGTGCAGCACGACCCGTTCGGGGTTTTCGCGCAAATCGGGAACTTCAAAAAACGCATTATTGTCGCTGTTTTCGCCGCCCACCGGCGCGTCGAGCGAATGGATGCGGGCTTTCGGCTTGCGCCGCAGTTCATCGACGAACAGGTTGGAAATGATGCGGAACAGCCAGTTTTCAAACGGCAGATCGCGCCGGTAGTTGTCGAAGAACCGGAAGGCGCGCACAAAGGCTTCCTGCGTCAAATCTTCGGCGTCGGCGTGGTTGCCGGTCAAGCGGTACGCGATATTGTAGGCTTGGCGGTGATAGCGCTTCACCAATCCGTCGAAGTCGCGCTTGGGCTTGGCAATCGGCTGAACCGATGCTTGCGGTGCGGCTATTGAATTTTGCGGCGCGGCGAGCGCCGTGGCTCCGTTTTGATTCATGGGTTCCTTCACCCCGTCGGGGGAAGCAATAAACACGTCGCTTGGAGTCCGCCGCATGGCGTCCCCGGCGTCGCTCTTGTTTGTATTTACGAACGGCGCGGGCAACAAGTTCCCCGGCAGTTTCGCGTCCGGCTTGGGTATTTGGTTGTGGCGCAGTCGCGTTTCCACGGATGGTTTTCTTTCAGTACAGGTTACGGGCAAAAAACTGGTACGATTACCTACTTAGACACGCGACAGAGGCAAAAGTTCGCTTTTGTCGCGCATTCCAACGATAAAACGGTCTACAAAACGGCAAGTCCGCCATCGGGGGCGAGGTTCGCGCCCGTGACAAAACCCGCGAGCGGCGAGCAGAAAAACGCAACCGCCCCGGCCACGTCTTCGGGTGTCGCAAGCCGCTTGAGCGGCGTGCGGTTTGCCACCGCTTCTTGTTCGTCGCTCGCCAAACTGTTGGTAAACTCGGTGCGCGTCATGCCCGGTGAAACGGCGTTGACCGTGATGTTGTTTGGGCCGACCTCGCGGGCAAGCGTGCGCGTGTAGGCAAGGACGGCGGCTTTCGCCATCGTGTGCGCCCCATACGTCGGCGCGGGCCGCTGCAAAAGCGTCGCCGAAAGATTGACGATTTTGCCGCCCTTTTGCGCGATAAAGCCGGGCAAAACCGCGCGCGTCAGCAAAACCACGGGCCTCACGACCTCCTGCCATTCGGCGTCAATCACGTCCCACGACGCATCAAGAAGCAAGCGCGGGGTGCCAAACCCCGCCGCGTTATTGACCAAAACAGTCAACCCGCCCAATGCGTCGCGGCTTTGCTCAGCCAAACGATTCGCCGCGCTCTCGTCCAATAAATCGGCTTGCAGCGCGACGGCTTTCCCGCCCGCGTCGTTAATGGCGCGGGCCGCGCTCTCGGCCCCGTCTTTGCTATGCCGATACGCCAAAACGACCGACGCGCCTTCGCGGGCCAGTGCGTGCGCGATAGCCACCCCGATACCGCGCCCCGCGCCCGTCACGAGGGCTTTTTCGTTTGTTAGAAGTACCATTTTCGCGTATTTTCCTTGACAGTCGCCCCGCGCCCGGCTATAATGCAAACGCTGGCGGCACTGTTCCGAGGTCGTTCAATGGCAGGACAACAGAATTTGGATCTGTTTATCGGAGTTCGAATCTCTGCCTCGGAAGTTTAACCCTGTTCCCATCGCCAGCCCCTTCTTTACTTCCCCGTTTTTGATCGTTTCACCCGTTTTAGCGGTCGGTGGGATCCAGCAGCAAAATCACCGCCGTTCGCGCGAAAAAGTGGCTGTCTTTGTCGGCGGCAAAAATGGTTTCGGCGTCGCGGTCGGAAACCACAGGATAAAAGCGGTTTTCGTCCTTGACGTAATTCGCACGCACGATTAATGGCCGCTCGCCGGTTCGCGCGGTTCGCAGGGCGTCTTTCATGGAGCGCGGAAAAGCGGCAATCCCGGTTTCGATGACATAATCCGGCGAAACGTGCATCGTGCCGTAGACTTCATCGCCGCATTTTTGGAACACGCGCGGACTCATGCACGCCTGTATATGAAGCCCTCGGCAATCGACGATAAGGCTTGTATAGCGCGCTCTTTCCGGCGCGGGGCTTCCCGGCGCGAACGGGTCGGGGGAAACAGGCGATGCTTCCACTTCGGGCGTGGCGCGACGGTCGGCGGCAAGCGTGGCTTTTTTGCTCGGTGGATTTTCCCCGCCGACGCCCACGGCCTCGCTCAAACTGTTCGGGCCGGTTAAAGGCGTTTGCACGACGACCCGAAATACGCCGGGAACGGGCAAGTATTTTTCCTCGACGACCTGCGAGGCCTGCACCAATGCTCGCACGCGCAAACGGATTTCATCGGACTGCAAAACGTAATTTTGCACGCGGCTATCGGACGACACGCGCACTTGATTGACTGCCATGCCGAGGGTTCGCAGGGCATCGGCGAGCGCGGCGTGGCGGGCCGCAAGCACGTCTTGGGCGCGGGAACGCGAAAGGGTCGGCGGGGGCAGCGCCCCCAAACCGACGGCTTTGACGACGTTGGCCTCGTAGTTGATGCGTCCCTTCCCTGACCCGACCAACTCCACCATCGCCGAATCCCCGCCCGTGCTCAATGCGCCTGCCGTTGCGACCGCCGCCGAAACGCGAATAATAGGCACGGGCGCAGCAGGTGTAAAGGGCGCCCCGCGCGACGCTAAAGCCTGCGAGTTTCGTGCAATCGGCGGCGCGGGCTTAATCGGTTTGCGAACCGGTATGGCTTTAACGATTGGCCCTTTTGCGCTCGCCTTCGCCGCTTTCTTAACTGGACTGCTTTTGGGCAAGGGCTTCGGCGTTGCGCGGGCGGAAAACGCGCCGAACCCCGTTACGGACGCGGCGATGCCAACCGAAGCGGCGAAAAACAAACGAGGCGCACGAGACAACGAAACCGAAGCGGGCGAAAGTACGGCAGGCATGGGCGCAAAAATCCTTGCAAAAAGCGGCGACGCACAAAGCGTCGCAGTTTTTTGACTCTGCCCGCTTGCCTGCCTTCACCGCCCGACTGTGGATTTTCGCACACTCCCGTCGCCCTTTTGTCTTTGCGTCCCACAAAAAACAGGCCGCAGTCCCACGCGCTTTGGGTCTTGACGCCGTATTTTGGCAGCGGTAGGGTAAAACAGAAA
>CAXTBP010000175.1:0-8171 GCA_964241985.1 uncultured Armatimonadaceae bacterium
AATGGCGACGAGCATATCGCTCATGACATTGACGCCCGACCGGGCGCGGGCGATAATCCAGTCCACGGGCAAAAGCAAGGGAAGCGCGACGGCGATTGTTGCGTCCGGCAAACCGATTGCGCCCAAAACGAGCGGCAACACAATTAGACCCGCTTCGGGCACGCCCGCGATCCCCGCCCCCGCCATAATCGACGATAAAACCACGACGACCTGCTGACCCAATTCCAAATTCATTCCGACGGCCTGTGCTAAAAACAAGGCTGCAATCGCCTCGTAAAGCGTGATGCCGTCGTTGTTAAGGTTCGTGCCCACACAGGCGGCAAGCCGAGCATTGGCGGGAGACACGCGCATTTTTTCCAAACACCGAAGCGTAATCGGCACGGTCGCCAAACTCGAATTTGTGGACAAGCCGGTCAAAATGGCGTCCGCTCCCTTGCCCAGATACACGCGCGGGGACTTCTTGCCGACGAGCCACGCGACGAGTGGATAGTAGATAAGCGAATGGATCGCAAGCCCGGCAAGTGCGGTTGCCAAAAACGTCCACAACACCGCGAATACGCCTACGCCCGATGCACCGACGACTTTAGCGACGACCGCGAATACGGCAACCGGCACGACCTGCACGACCCAGCCGAGCATAACGACAAGAATTTGATACGTGCCGGACACAAATCGCGCCACCGTTTGCGCCCCGTCGTGCGCAGCTTGCGCTTCTTTCGTGTCCTCCGCTTCTTCCGCGCCTTTATCCAAAACGCGCCGCAATGCCGCCCCCGCAAGGAGTGCGATGAGCACGACGGAAATCAAATTGTTGTACACGAACGGACGCGCGAGCGCGGACGGCACGTAATACGCGATGTTGGGGAGCAATTCCAGCGTGGCTTTGGGCGCTTCGGGATCGTCGCTTTTTCCGACCGGCATCGGTACGTGGCTTTTCGCGCTGGCCGCCTGCGATATTTCCGTTAGATGCGATTGCCACGTTAGGCCGGGCTTGACGATGTTCATAATCGCAAGCCCAATACACATAGCGACGCTGACGTTGACCAAGCAAATCAATACAAGCTTGCCGCCGCTTTTCGCAGAAATACGGGTTTGCGCAAAGGCGTCCAAAATGGCGAACAAAACGAGCGGTACGGCAAGAGCACGCAGTGCTTTGATGACAAGAAGGCCCAATCCGCCCAACTCTTCCGTTCCCCAGCCGAACACATAGCCATTCAGAAAGGGCTTTGTGCCCGCCGTCAAACCGAGCAAAACCCCGGCGGCAACCCCGATTAAAACCCGCGCATACAGCGGCAAATGGAAACGGCGACGCGGTGGCGTGGAATTTGGAGCGACAAAACGAACGGCATTGTTAAACGCGACCGGTTCAACATCGGAGGGCGGCGTAGGCATACGAACGCATTCGGCGCGAACGGCGCGCTGTCCTGCTTTACGGCTGGGTCGAGAAGATAGGTCAGTTAGGTCAGGGACGTTCTTGTCCCTGACCTAACTGACCTATCTTCTTATCGCTGCGCGGTTTGGGCCGCCGTGCCGTTGCCGCCCGCAGCGGCATAGCACCCGCGCAAGAACGTGGCGAACTGGGCGGCGTCTTTGGCGATGGTGTAGTCCGTATGATCCACTTTTTTGCCGTCGGGCGTCAAGACGGCATACAGCGGAAGCGCGATGTCGCCGAAGTTTTTTTCTTGATATGACTGGTTTTCGTCGCCGTGCGGGCCGCCGTCGGTGTACAAGCGGACGCGCACGAATTTTTGCAGTTCACCGTTCACACCCGCGTCGGGAAACACGTTCTTTTCGATGAAGCGGCAGTTGGTGCAAGTATAGCCCGTAAAGTCAATAAAAATGGGCTTGTTTTCGGCTTTTGCCTGTTTAATTCCCTCTTCGAGCGTGGGCAGAAACGGCAGGCCGTCGTTTGCCGCCATTTCGCCGTTCGCGGTTTGTCCGGCCCCGTAGCCTGCGGGTGGCAAAAACGCGACCATCCAGTTATTGAGCGGCCTGCCCGTCAAACCCCATAAGCAGTACACGCCCGCGAGGGCAAACACGCCTGCCCATGCCTTCCGCGCGGGCGTCGCCTGCGCGGAAGGCACGCCCCACCCGACACGCAACACACCTAAGAGCCACATTGAACCGGAAAACGCGATGATTGTCCACAAGGCAAGGAGAACCGGCTGCGTCAAAACGCGCCATTGCCATACCAAATCGGTGTTGGATAAAAACTTGAGCGCAGCGGCAAGTTCCAAAAAGCCCATCGTACCCTTGACCGTAGACAACCACGCGCCACTTTTGGGCAGTTTGGCAAGCAGCGACGGGAACAACGCCAGCACGAAAAACGGGAGCGCGAGCGCGGTCGAAAAGGCGGCCATACCGACAATCGGACGAACCCATTGCGCGCCGCTTTGCGCGGTCGACGCAGCGACCAAAACCGTTCCGATAAACGGGGCAGTGCAGGTAAACGCAGACACGACGAACGTTAAGCCCATTCCCAGAACGCCGAGCGTCCCGCCGAGTTTTTGGCTCGATCCGGCTTTGGACTGCAAAAACGCGGGCGGCTTGATTTCCACGATTTCAAGGAGGGACAAACCGAACACGACGAACAGCGAGGCGAAAATCAAATTCGTCCATGGGCTTGCCGCCAAGCGGTTCGCGCCCGCCGCGCCCACAGTTGCCGCAAGTACGGCCCCAATCGCCGTGAACGATAAAACGATACCGACGCAGTACACGCCCGCAAGTTGAACGATGCCGCCCGCTTTTCCCTGCGCCTGCTTGGTAAAAAACGCGAACGTGACCGGCACGAGCGGAAACACGCACGGCGTGACGAGCGCGAGAAGGCCCGCGCCAAAGGCCGCCAAAATGAACCCGCCCAAGCCATCGGTTCCGCTTGCCGCGCTTTTGTCCGCAGGCGTGCTGCCGCCCGGCGCGGATGCGGGCGATACGGTCGTTTCCGCTCCCGTGTATTCGGGACGCGCCGCGCCCGATTCAATACCAAACGCCGGGGCCGCGACTTTGACGGTTCGTGGAGGCAAGCACGATTTGTCGTCGCAGGCCATATAGCGCACCGAAACCGAAAGTGGAACATTCGGTGCGGCTTTTGCGCCCGCGTCCACGGTCAATCGCTCGGTAAAGGTCGCCGTGGTTTCGTGAATGCCGACCGTTTTGCCGAAGTTGGCGTCGTTTATGGAATGCGGGGCCGATTCTTCAGGTATTCCCAGCGGCTTCAACCCCGGCGCGGAAACCGTTGCTTCAGTTGCCTGCGGGCCGGGTGGCGGCACGGGCACGACGGAATAAATATGGTACGGCGCTTTGATTTTGGCGGAAACGGTCACCGTCACGGTTTCCCCCGCCCGCGCCGCGCCGGGCGTAACGGTTGCCGTCCATGACGCGGGCAATCGCCCCTGTGCCCATGCCGCGCGTCCCCCACCGCTCCCTATAAACGCGGCGAGCAGAACGAAAAGCGGCAGTAAAGCGCGGCGGAGGTCAAAGCGCGGCATGGTTTTTCTTTCTTTCGGGGCGGGCAGCGTGGAAAACCGGACTATTTTCCGGCACGTATTCTTATTACCATACGTCGCGCGTGCGTGTTTGGTTCGGCGCAAATCAAGAAAAAAAGCCGCCCGAATTTCGGACGGCTTTTTTATGCGAAAATCCCGAAGAGATTAGGACGCGGTTTTAATCGTACCGTTCAAACCGGCGGGGAAGAAACCGCCGCTCGACACCGTGCCGGTCGGCGTCAGGTACACAATGCGAAGCACTTGCGAAGTCGTCCGGCTAAACGCAATCGAGTCGCTGTCGGTGGGGACGATGTTCGCCGCGCCGTTTAGGGTAACGCCTTGATCGTCGTCGCCTGCGCCCGACGCGGTGTCACGCAAATCGGAGATTTGCTGCGCCAATCCCTGAACCGTTGCTCCTGCTTGGAACGCGCGGATGCGAATGCTGCCTGCGTGGTAGGCTTCGACCGCCAAAATACCGGCGGCGGCTTCCAAGTAGCCTTTGTTGCTAATGAACCGGGCCGCGCCCTTGTAAGCCGTCACGCCCACGTCTTCAAAAATGAAGGAGCCAAGCAAAAAGTTGGTTTCGTTGGCGAACGGGTCAAAGGCATCGCCGATGCCTGCGGCTTTGGCGGCAGCGTTGAAGCTGTTCAGGAGGTCAATCGCCGGACGGGCGACCTGTGCGCCAGCCAGTGCGGCGCGCAAAAACTTGACGTGGTTGATTTCGTCGGACGCGAGTTCCGAAGCGAATTGCTGAAGGCTTGGCGTGCTGAACGTGACTTTGGGGTTGGCTTTCACCGTCACATTGCCCTGCACACCACTCCCATTGATGCCGACGCCCTGCTGGTCAATCGTGACACCCGTTGTGGCAAGGGAATAGTACTCGGCTTCCAGATATTCCAGATTCAGCGCGAAGTTCAAAACATCCGCGTCCGTCACGGTTTGCGCCTGAGCGGCTTTGGCGAGAATCCCGATACCGGCTGCGGCAAGCACCGCGCCGCCGAACGCCTGCGCCATTTTCCGGCGCGAGGTCGTGTCCGACAAAACGGCTTCCGCATCGACCGTTTTTTCTATCGTTTCCATTTGGTTTTCCATTTCTTAATCGTTTCGAGAAATTGTTACGCCGTGGCCGCTTTGATCGTGCCGTTGACACCGTTGGGGAAGAAGCCGCCGCTCGATGCCGTCGCGCTCGAACTTCCGTAAACGATGCGGAGCACTTCGCTGGTGGAACGGGAATAGGCAATCGAGTTGCCGTCGGTGGGAACGATGTTTTCCGCACCATTGACCGTCACGCCTTGATCTTTGCCGTTGCCAAGCTGGGCGCGCACACCGCTAATCGCGTTCGCGGCAGCGATTGCATTTTGTCCCGCGTTGTAAATAAGGGTGCGGGCGCTTCCCGAATGGTAGGCTTCGACCGCCAAGATACCGGCGGCGGCTTCCAAATAGTCTTTGTTCACCAGCAGGGGCGAGGCCCCTTTGTACGCGGTCACGCCCACGTCTTCAAACACGAAAGCGCCGAGCAAGAAGTTATTCTCGTTGGCAAACGGATCGAAGGTGGAACCCAAACCGGCGAGCTGGGCAAGCGTGTTGAAGGTGTCCGTGAAGTTAATCGCCGGACGCGCAACCGCTCCGCCGCCTAACCGATTCCGCAGGAAACGAACGTGCGCCAGTTCGTCACTGGCGACTTCCTGCGCATACTGTTGGTATGCGGGCGTCGAGAACGTAACGGCGCGTCCACCAACGACGGACGCCGTGCTGCCGCCCGAATCGGCGGACGAAAGACCGCTGCCGTTAACGCCGCGCAAATAGTATTCCGCTTCCAGATATTCAAGGTTGAGCGCGAAATTCAAAATATCCGCGTCGGTAATAGCGGCTACGGGCGTCGCGGAGGGCGACGGGGTGGGAACATTGGGCAAAAAGACGTTGCCGGGCGCAGGCGATGTGCCGCTGCCGCTGCCGCAGCCCGCGAGCAGTCCCATCGCGGCTGCACCAAGTCCCGCTGCGCCAACACGGGTAATAAAGGTGCGGCGCGACGACTCGCTTTGCATCACTTTTTCAATATCGTTCACGATACATCAAACCTTTCCGTTCCGATTGCTCCGCAGGAATCGGACGCTTCACACAATAGGGGTTAGAGTTACGAAGAACTAAAAGGGGAGAATATTTTCTAACACACAAACCATTATCCACAATTAATCAGAATTTACGGTATTTCCTCCGAAACCCCGATGATTTTTAAGATATTTTCATTGTTATGTGATTTGTGAATGGTTGTCTTCGCTTCTTGCCCGTCTTTCCCCCGTATGCTACACTTTGAAACAACGTATGAGCATTTTTTCTGATTCCGACGCATCCCTGTTTGGCAGCTTGACCGGCGAAATATCCGAGCGAGTACGCGCCCTGAAGCCATATCAGCCGGGCAAACCGATTGAAGAGGTCAAGCGCGAACTGGGCTTGACCGGCGAAATCGTTAAACTAGCCTCCAACGAAAACCCGCTTGGCCCGTCCCCGCTCGCTATCAAAGCCGTGGAAATCGGGCTGGCGCGTATGGCCCTGTATCCCGACGGCGGCTGCCACGATTTACGGCAGGCCGTGTCCGAAAAGCGAAATGTCGCCCCCGACCAGCTCATTTTCGGCAACGGGTCGGACGAGATTATCGGCCTTTTGGGAACGACGTTTTTGCAGCCCGGTGACGAAGTCGTGGTCGGCGACCCGACGTTCGTTTTGTACGAGGCGGCAGCGACGCTTGCGGGCGCGAAAACCGTCAAAGTGCCGCTCACGCGCCCCGGCTACGCGCACGATTTGAGCGCGATGGCGGACGCTTTTACGGATAAAACGCGGCTCGTTTTTATCGCCAATCCCCACAACCCGACCGGAAGCATCGTAACGAAAGCGGACGTAGACACGCTGCTTGCCCGATTGCCCGCCCGTGCTCTCCTTGTTTTGGACGAGGCCTACGGTGAATATGTGTACGAAGACGTACCCGATTTCCCCGCCGCGATTGACTATATTAACGCGGGCGCGCCGGTTATTGGCCTGCGCACGTTTTCTAAAATGTACGGGCTTGCGGGTTTCCGCGTCGGCTACGGTGTCGCCGATGCCCAAATTATCCGCGCGCTCAATCAGGCGCGTTCGCCGTTCAATGTCAACCTTGCTGGACAGATCGCCGCAACCGCCGCCGTGGGCGACGATGGGTTTGTTAAGGACGGCAAAAAAACGAACCGCGAGGGTTTGGAACAGATGCAAACCGTGTTCGAGCGATTGGAACTGCCCTACATTTCGTCGTGGGCGAACTTTATTATGGTGGACACCAAGCGCCCGTGCCGCGCGGTTTTCGAGATGCTTCTCAAACAAGGCGTGATTGTGCGAACCGGCGATATTTTCGGGATGCCGACCCATTTGCGCGTGTCGGTCGGAACCGCATCGCAGAACGGACGCTTCCTCAACGCACTGGAAGCCGTTTTGCCGCACGTGCCGCTCGCCGAGAAGGTTGAGGCGTAAACTATGCTCGTCGTGTTTTCCCCCTCGGCGACATCAGCAAATATCGAGGAAATTAAAAGCGATTTATCCGCGCTGGGCTATGGCGTCCATTCCATCACGGGAACCGAACGCACAGTCGTCGGCGCGACGGGCGGGCATCAAACCGACGAGGAAACCATCGCCGACGGATTGCGCGCCCTCCCCTATATCGCCGACGTGTTCATGGTGGACAAGCCGTACCGTTTGGCGGCCCGCGAGCATCACCCCGAACCCACAATTATCGACGTGCGCGGGGTTAAAATCGGCGGCGATTCGCCGGTCGTGATTATGGCGGGGCCGTGTACCGTCGAGTCCCGCGACCAACTGTTGTCAACGGCGAAAGCCGTCAAAGCCTTGGGTGCGACCATTTTGCGCGGCGGGGCATACAAACCGTCCACGTCGCCCTACGGTTTTCCCGGCATGGGCGAGGACGGCTTGAAACTCCTTGCCGAGGCCCGCGACCTGACGGGTCTGCCGATTATCACGGAAGTCATGGATCCGCGTAACGTGGAACTCGTGTGCAAGTACGCCGACATTTTGCAAATCGGGACGCGCAATATGCAGAACTACGATTTGCTCCGCGAAGTCGGAACCGTCAAAACCGCTGTTTGTTTGAAGCGCGGCATGTCGGCGAAAATCGAGGAATGGCTGCAAGCCGCCGAATACGTGCTACTCGGCGGAAACCCGAACGTCATGCTGTGCGAGCGCGGCGTCCGCACGTTTGAAACGCTGACGCGCAACACGCTGGATTTGGCCGCCATTCCCGCCGCCAAAAGTTTATCGCATTTGCCGGTTATTGTTGACCCGTCGCAAGGGGCCGGAAAATCCGCGTTCGTTCCCGCGATGTGCAAAGGCGCGGTCGCGGTCGGCGCAGACGCCCTTTTGATTGAAGTCCACCCCCATCCCGAACGCGCCCTGAAAGACGGCCCGCAGCAAGTCACGCCCGACGTATTCGCCCAAATGATGCGCGAGTTGGCCCCGGTCGCCCGCGCCGTGAACCGCGATTTGCTCGGAGCCGGGGCGTAACTACATGGCTCGCCGCCGCGTTTCGCCCCGCGCCCGCCGCACCGTTCTAGCCGCGCTGTGTGCGCTTATCGTCGGCAGCGCGGTTGCCGCGCTTGTCATTGTCCCCCGCCCCGGTTGGGCACCCAGCGACATCACGACCGGCGACGGAAC
>CAXTBP010000175.1:8181-11652 GCA_964241985.1 uncultured Armatimonadaceae bacterium
GGAACCTATGCCGATTTGACGCCCCGCATATACGACGCCCCACCCGCGATGGTCGCCGCCTTCACCAAACAAGCCGCGACGCGCCTTTTGAACTGGCGCGTCACGCAAACAACCAGCGACGTAAACCAAGTCAACGTCGAAGTGCCCAGCGGCCCCTTCACCGACGAATTAACGGCCACGGTTTCGCCCGAAGGCACTAATTCCCGCGTCGTTATTCGCTCGCACTCCCAACAAGGCCCCGCCGACTTCGGCAGGAACGCGAACCACATCCGCAAACTCCAAGCCGCGATGGACGACAAACTGCCCGCCGCAAACCCGTAAATTCACCTAAAACAAACCGCCCCAAACCCCGGGTATACTACGCGCAACGGAGCGCTATTCATGCCGAAACCCAAACCGACCGCCGAACAAAAACGCGCCAAAAATATCAGAGACGCTAAGATAATCCAATGGATTTACTTGGCGATGTTCGCCGCCAGTTTGGTGATGCTGTTTGTGGAATGCCGTAGTTGGATTCAAAAACCCGGCATCCCGACCGCGCTTGGTGTACTCTCCGCGTGCGGACTTTTGCTTGCCTCAGCCTTTGGGCGGGCCGATGCCAAAGAAACCATCTGGCGCGGTGGTGAAGAAGTCAAATCCTTCGGCGCGCAGTTGAGTATATTTCTCACAATTACGTGCCATTTTTTGAAAGAAACCGCGTTGCCTGTTACGCTTTGGCCGTGGGTCTTGGCGTTTTATGTTGCCTCATTCTTGCTCGCCTCAGTATGCCTGACGCTTTACTTACGTTCCATTCGGCGTAAAAGATCGGCTCGATATTTTTTCAGAGAAACCAAATGCTGAAAGAAAAA
Source organism: uncultured Armatimonadaceae bacterium (assembly GCA_964241985.1). Taxonomy (GTDB): domain Bacteria; phylum Armatimonadota; class Armatimonadia; order Armatimonadales; family Armatimonadaceae; genus CAXTBP01. The sequence continues at coordinate 9,030 of CAXTBP010000175.1, forward strand.
TCTTCGGACAAGCCCTATCGCTGGGCGGAGCGCATCAAGCAGGCCAAATGGAATGTGCGGCTCATTCCGTTTGGTATCGCGTTTCTGATCGCAATCTCGCTGTATTGCGTTTTGTTTCCGGGCAAGCCAATTTCCACGCGCGACGAAATCCTTCTATCCGTTATGTTCGGAGGAGTGCTGCTATGGCTACAAGCGCTTTACTCCGACGAGAAATACCTTCTTCGCACCGGACAGGAACGTTTTACCCTCGAATACACACTGGCCCTCCTCGTTTGCCTTACGACCTTTTACGTGTCCTTGTATTTTGATCCCAAAATGTGGCGGTCGTTCGGTTTTTGGATGTTCGCTTTTTCGATTCATCTGTTGCAGCGCATAGTGAAGCACGTCACCGTGTTTCGAGCCGCTCACCAATCTCGACGCGACCGATGAAACCGATAAAAACGCGACGGGCAAAACCAGTGCCAGTCTTGCCTGTCGCGTTTACCGCAGAAACCATTTATTGTTCGTTCCCATCATCTGCCCAGCGCACTTTGTGGTGCAGGGGGCGACGCTCGCCGCTCGGCCACGGGATCGCAGGCCAGCCTAAAATGAAGAAGCCCAGCAAACGACCGTAGGGCTGCGTCAAGCCGGTAAATTCGGCGACGTGCCCATGCCGAAACACGCCTTTGGAGAGCCACATTCCCGCGAGGCCTTCGGCATTTGCGACCAAGTGGAGGTTTTGCACGGCGCAGGCGACCGCAAGCAGTTCTTCTTCTTCGGTCATTTTCATGGTTCCGTCGGGGCGCAATTCGGGCTGCATTCCAATCGACACCCACACCGGCGAACCCCACGCGCGCTCTTTTTGTGCTTCGTAGGATTTTTCCTTAAAGTCGCCGTCGCGCTCGGCGTCTAATTTGTACGCTTTGGCGAACGCTTCGCCCAACGCGCGCCGACTTTCGCCGCTATACACCACGAAGCGCCACGGTTCGGTTTCGCCGTGACTGGGAGCCCAGTCGGCGGCTTCGAGGGCACGGGCAATCAAACCCGGCTCCACGGCATCAGGAAGCAAGCGGGCGACACCCATGCTGCGCCGGTTTCGGATGGCGTCCATCAAAGCGTCTATTTTTGCGTCGGTTGGTTCCGTCGCGGGCGTTTCGTTCAAATCGTTCGTTGTTTCCATAGTTTTTATTTAACCCGGCGCGGCTTGCGCGGCGAGCAGCGTTTCCGTTTCTTGTACGGCGGTCGGTTCTGGTTCGGTTTCAAAATGTCTGGCGTACAGCCCGTAATAAAAGCCCTTTTGCGCCAAAAGTTCGGCATGGGTTCCGCGCTCCACGATTTCGCCGCCGACAAGAACGAGTATTTGGTTGGCTTCGCGGATGGTCGAAAGTCGATGCGCGATAACGAAACTGGTGCGGCCTTCCATCAGGCGCAGGAGAGCGTCTTGGATATGCTGCTCGGTGCGCGTGTCCACGCTGCTCGTTGCCTCATCCAAAATGAGAATGCGCGGATTTGCGAGTATGGCGCGGGCGATGGCGAGCAGTTGGCGCTGCCCTTGACTTAAATTTCCGGCCCGCTCGGAAAGCGGCGTATCGTAGCCCTGCGGCAAGCGCTCGATAAACGTGTGGGCGTTGGCGAGCCGGGCTGCTTCGATGATTTCTTCGTCGGTCGCGTTTGTACGTCCGTAACGGATATTGTCTTTGACGGTCGCCGAAAACAAGAACGTGTCTTGTAACACGATGCCCAACTGGCGGCGCAAATCGGTTTTGGAAAACTGGGAAATATCCGTGCCGTCGATGCGAATAGCCCCGCCGTCGATTTCGTAGAACCGGGTCAGCAGATTTATGATCGTCGTTTTGCCCGCGCCGGTCGGGCCGACGAGCGCAACGGTTTGACCGGGCTTGGCATGCAGGCTGATGTTTTTCAGAATGGGCTGACCGGGCACGTAGGAAAAATCAACGTTTTGGAACACCACGTCGCCGACAATGGGCCGGGACGTGTGGGCTTGCGCGTCGGTTTCGACGGGTTCGTCCATAACCTCGAAAATGCGCTCCGCCCCGGCAAGCGCACTTTGTATGGAGTTGTACAAGTTGGCAATGTCGTTTAAGGGCCGCCCGAACAAGCGCGCGTAGCTGACAAACCCGGCAATCGTTCCCACGGTCGCCGCGCCCTGAATAACCAAAACACCGCCCACGCCCGCGACAACGGAGAGGCCCAAGTTGTTGACGCCGTTCATCAGCGGCCCGACCACACCGGACACGATCTGCGCCCGCGTGGACGATTGCCGCAAAGCGTTTGACGCCTTATCAAACTCGGCAAGCACAACCGCTTCCCGGTGATACGCCTTGACCACGCGCTGCCCCGTGATGGTTTCCTCGATCAAGCCGTTGAGTTTGCCCAAATTCGCCTGCTGGGCGCGAAAGGCGGCGCGGGATTGCGTGGACACGATTTTGTTCAGCACGACGGTGGACACGGAAATCGTGGCGATGGTGACGAGGGCAAGACGCGGATTAAGCAAAAACATGGCAATCGCGCCGCCGACCATGCCGAGCAAGCCGGACACTAACTGCGTCACGCTGTCGGACAAGACTTGACTGACGTTTTCCACATCGTTCGTCAAGCGGCTCATGAGTTCGCCGTGCGGGCG
>CAXTBP010000176.1:0-11528 GCA_964241985.1 uncultured Armatimonadaceae bacterium
TTTCAATGAGCGTGAAACCACGGCGCAGCGACTTTTTGGCAGAGGACAGGGACATGATACAAATAATTCCTTCGTATGGGGCCGTCGCTTGAAGTTTTTGTTGCTTGCGTCGGCGTCTTACGGATAGATTGAGCCGCGCCTTTCCCCATTTTTCACATGGTTTTATGCCCGCTGAAACTTTTTTTTCGAGGTTTTTGTAGCGTTAAAAGCGCGGAGCCGGGTTGGGGGAAAGCGGGCCGTAGGCATGGACGGCTCTCAAAGAATCGGCCTGCAAACGGAGCGCGTGGGTGCGCCATTCGGATTGGGGGTACAGGCGCAAAAACTCGGAAAAAATCGCCTGCGCGTTTTGCGGTTGGTTGAGTTTTTCCATGTGCAATTTGCCCAGCCGGATCAAGCCGACCTCGGCTTCGCAGGATTCGGCGTGGTCGCGGCACAACTCCGACAAGGCGCGTACAGCGAGCGGATACTGCCCGACCTGCTCGCAGGCCGACGCGACGCGCTGCAAAAGCACGGGCGAGAGGGGGAACGATTCAAACGCGGTCAAGGCGTCCTCGTACACGCGGGCCACATTCGGGAAGTCGCTTTTTTGCAGATACAAGCGGAGGGCGTCCATCAAATGCCGGTGGCCCGCTTCGCCTTGCCGCATTTGGATACACACTTTGGCGAGGGCGTGATGGGCGGAAGCGTCGTTCGGGGTCGCTTCCAAAAGGGCGCGATAATGGGCCGCCGATCTGTCCAACTGCCCGGCCTGCGCGGCGTTTTCGGCGTCTTCGAGTCCGTATTCCAGTTTGGAGTCTTCGCGCATTCGGAGCGGAATGGACAAAAGCGCGCCAAACGCGAACCCGCCGATATGCGCCCAGTTCGCCGTGTTGTCCGATTTGCCGCCGTCGGCGATAGCTAAGAGGCCCTCGACGATTTGCCACGCGCCGTACAAACCGACCGCGACGACGGCGGGAATGCGGAACAGCAGCAACACGCGCACTTTGGCCCGCCAAAACCGCACCGCAAACAAGCCCATCACGCCCGAAATTGCGCCGGACGCCCCGACGAGCGGCATGGTGGCGGCGGCGGGCATGAAGACGGCGGCGATAACGAGGTGCATCAAACCGGCGGCAAGTCCGCAGCCGATATAGAAGCCCAAATATTCCAAGCGGCCCAAAGCCTCTTCAACGTGCGCCCCGAACAGCCACAAAAACAGCATGTTGCCCAGCAGATGACCCCAGCCGCCGTGCAGAAACATGTGGGTAAACAGCGTCAGCAAACTGGGATGCAGCGGAATCAAACCGAACTGCCGAATGACGACCTCGTTCAAATCGCCGGTAGCCGTCAACGTGTCCGCGAAGACGACGACGTTGACGAAAACCAGAATGGCCGTGACGACCGGAAATCCCGCCCACCCTTTTCGCTTGCGGCGGCGCATGGGTATCATCGGCGCGGTCAAGGCGACGACGACAAAAAGAATAAGGAGGATGGCGATGGGCGACATACGCGGGTTTACATGCTACGCTGCAGACACCGAAGCGGGCACGGAAAGGGGAACCGACGCGCCTTTGGGCAAAACGCTGTTTTCGGCGGTGGCTCCCACCGATTGAACAATCTTTTGTATCACATCGGCGGTCGAAATTCCCTCGGCTTCGCCCTCGAAATTAAGCAGAACGCGGTGGCGCAAGGCCGGAATAGCGACGCTCGCAATATCGGCGAACGACACGTTGTACCGGCTGTCCAAAAGGGCCTTGATTTTGCCCGCCAAAACAAGGGCTTGCGCCCCGCGCGGGCTTGCCCCGACGCGCACGAACTGCCGCGTAATATCGGGCGCGGACGCGCTGTCGGGGTGCGTTGCGACAACCAGCGCGGCGGCGTAATCGCGGACGTGCGGCGCAATCGGGACGCGACGCGCGATGTCGCGCAACTCCAAAATATCGCCTTCGTTCAGGACTTTGCCCACGGTCGGCGTTTCGGCCCCGGTCGTGCGGTCAACAATCACGGCAAGTTCGGCAAGCGTCGGCGAGGGAACCATGACTTTGAACAAAAACCGGTCGAGCTGCGCTTCGGGCAGTGGGTACGTGCCCTCCATTTCCAGCGGATTTTGGGTTGCCAGTACGAAAAACGGTTCGGGCAGAATATGCTGCACGCCCGCAACGGTGACGCTGTGCTCCTGCATCGCTTCGAGCATCGCGGACTGGGTTTTGGGCGTCGCTCGGTTGATTTCGTCGGCAAGGACGATGCGCGCGAAAACCGGGCCGGGCTGAAACTGAAACCGCCGGTGTCCGCCCTCTTCGACAAGGAGCGTCGTGCCGGAAATATCGGCGGGCATCAAGTCGGGCGTGAACTGAATGCGCGAGAAGCTCAAATCCAAAACCTGCGACAGCGTGCGCACCAAAAGCGTTTTGCCCAAACCCGGCACGCCTTCTAAGAGAACGTGCCCACCCGCCAAGAGGCAAATCAGCACGTTTTCCACGATTTCGCCGTTCCCGACGATGACTTTGCCGATTTCGGCCCGCACGCGCGAAAAATCGCTGCGGAACCGCGCGGTTTGCGCGTCCACGTCGGCTTGGGTTGAGGGTGTCGTTTTGGTGTTGGCGGTATCCATCAATTATTATCCTTGTTCTAATCGCCGATTTGGATTAGATAATACCGCGAAAGCGGCATGAGAAATGCGGGAGTGGCAAAAAGCAGGCAGTACGCGACCAAAAGCGCGCTTAAACCTGCGGCAAAGCGTTTTTGCTTCACAAACGCGCTTAACGTCAGCAAAGCAACCAGCGAAAGTATCAGCGCGCTGCAAACAAGCCCATACCGAATTTCGGAACGAAAAGCCGCGGCAAAGAACGCAAACCAGCGGTCACCCTCACAAAAGGTGATCTCGCTCCGTATCGCGGACGACGCATAATTGGACACATCGGGCGGATGCCCCGTAAGCGCGGTGAAACGCGCGGTCATCAAATGTCCCATCGTCAAGATGAAAATAGGACACGCGGCGTACAAGGAAAGCACGACCTTTTGCACGAGCGGCGCGCGAAGCAGTGAAAGCATCCTGTTGGCGTATCCTGTCGCCTTATCCGTGACCGCGCAGGTAATACCCCGCAAGCGGCGTGAACAGCCATAATAGATTGCCTAAAAGAAAGTACGCAGCGACGAGCGCGGTCAGCTGCTGAGCGAAGCGTTTTTGCTTCAATGAAAGGCTTACCGTCAATAAAAACAGAAGCCAAACCATAAACCCGACCCAGCCGCAAACGAAAAAATCGCCATCGCGGAAGCGGAAAATGGCCGCGCACATACCGAACCCGCGATCCCGCTCGCAAAGCGCGAGCGCGTTACGAAAGGACGGCGCGGCAAAGAGAGAACTGTCGGGGAAATGCCCGGTCAATGCCGCAAAGCGCGCGGTTAGCAGACCGCCCATCGTGAGAACAAAAACCGGATACGCGGTGAACAGTGCCAGCGCGATATTCTGCACGAGCGGGTCGTCCAGTCGAGACGGTTTCCGGTCGGTCATTTTTTCGCGCCGCCGTTTGGTTCGGGCCGCAGGGCGTCGAAGTAGTTCTTGACCTGTTTTTTGTAGGCCTGCGGGATGTCGTCGCGGGACAAAGCGGACTCGGCGGCGGGGGCGTAGCGCCCGTACACCTCGTAATAGGGAACCGACGACGACGCTTTATCGGGCGCGCCCCGGAAAAATGACACGGTTTCTTTGCCCTTGTCGCCGCGCTTGCCATTGAGTTTGGTCGAGTTTGGGCCGGGCACGTAAAGCCGCGAAAAATTATCGTCGCGGACTTGGTGCGTTTCCGTTTTGCGGTTCAAAAGCGCGTTTTCTTTGGGCGCGTCTTTGGCGTCCAGATACTTGCCCGCTTTGCCGACCGGGGGCTTTTTACCGCCCAGTTTGCCCGCACCCGTCCCGATACCGTTGACGCTGCCATCGCCCTCGCCGTCGCCCCCCATGACGAACTCCCCGCCGTCGCCCGGCCCTTTTCCTTTACCCCGACCTTTTTTCACGCCATCCTTGCCGAAAGCGTCGCCGTCCCCTTCGCCCTCGCCCGCCTCGCCCATTTGCGCGCCTTCGATGGCGTCGCTCATGCCGCTTTGGCCCAGCGCGTTCGCCATCTTCTCCATCGCGTTCTTGTCGTCGCCCTTATTTTGCGCCTCGCCGATTTTCTGGGCGGCTTCGCGCAGTTTTTGCGCGGCCTGCGCCATATCGCCTTTTTTCAAGGCTTCGGCGGCGGCTTGGAGCGGGGCAGAAGCGGCTGACAAACTCGTGTTTTTGAGCGCGTCGGCAAGCGCGGCGACCTGTTTTGCCATCGCTTCTTGCCCTGCTTTATCGCCCGGTTTGCCTTGCGCTGCATCATCCGCCATTTTGGTCAAGGCTTCGGCGAGCGACGGCGCGTTGTTTTCCGCCAGCGCCTGCTGCATTTTTTGTGCCGCGCTTTGCGCGCTTGCCGCCGATTTGCCGTCTTTGGCTTTGGCGTCGCCGCCGGGTGCGGGCGCGTTCAAGCCGCTTTTCGTGTTCGGGTCGTTTTGCTTGGGCATCTGCTGCGCTTTACTGAGCGCCTGCGCCATTTCTTTACTCGCCGCCGGTAGGCTTTTCGGAACCCCGGTTTGCGCGGCAAGGGCGGCCTGCGCCTGCTTCATCGCGGTCGTGAGTTTGGCGACTTTCATCAAAGCCTTTTGCTTGGTCATCGCGCCTTTTTGCAGTTGTTTTCCGAGCGCCGCCATTTGCAGCGCGGCCTTATGCGCTTCAGGCAGTTTCTTTTTGCCCGCTTCTTTGTCCAACGCCTTTGCGATACGCACCAACCGCTCGCCCTGTTTTTTCACGGTTTCATGCTCGGCCCGGGTTTGCGCCGATTGGAAAAGCGGAAGCGTCGGCAGGAACCAAACCAGAAACGCGGTGAGCGCGATGCCGGTCGCCCAAAACGCGGTTTGCGGCAAAGGGCGAAGCGGCACGACCGCGCGGGCGTCGGCGCGGCCTGCATACTCGTCGGCATCGGACTTTTGGCGGTCGGCAAAAGCGGTATCGCCAAACGATGCGGGATACAGCGCCGCCGATGCGGCAGTGGAAAGTCGTTCGTTCAGCCCTAAGCGCGTGTCGGCATAGCGAAGGGCGGCAAGCGGGGCGATGCGCCACGCGGCTCCCCAAACCGCGCCCAAAGCCAGCCCCAAAATCGGCGGCGCGAGAAACCATAGATCGGACGCCTCGTCGGGCATTTCCCACAAACGAAGGCGCATGGCGGCAACGGCGGCAAGCGTCAAACCCGCCCCAATTCCAAGCCCCCACGACGAGCAAACCAAAACGCGGCGCAATCGCAAGCGGCTGGCGACCCCGCGCGCGACACGGGCGAGTTCGGGCGACAAGGCGGCAGCGGACGAATCAGCCGCCAAACGCGGCGGCGCGGCAGAGGGCAACGGAGAACCGGACGAGGCCGCAGTGGTCATGGAAAATCTCCCAAACACGCGAAACAAACGAAAAACCGGCGGATTTGTGTTTGATCATTGTACCATTTTTCGCTTGCTTGGTGAAGATATTAGTCTTTGCTCGGGCCTATAAAAGACCCGGCAAATAAATAGGCGTCCTCACGGACGCAGGTAAATGGGGGCTTTAACGCGCTCACCAAGCGAATTGCACCAGCCGCGTCCAAAGGACGCAAACGTTGGCAGACGGGTCGTTTATCGGCCCGTGCCTACGGAACGCGCCCCGGCTCGCGGACGCCGCTACCGACGCGCTTGGTGAGATTGTCGCCCAAATCGGCCCGCGCTCGTTCGGCTTCCGCGAGGAGTTTTGTGACGATTTCCGGGTGCTTGTCCGCCACGTCGGTGCGCTCGTTTATTTCGGCGTGGAAATCATAAAGTTCCGGTTTGTCTATTACGCGGTTTTCGTATTTGGCGGGCAGGCCGCCGGTTCCGCCTGCGCGTCCGTTCAGCGTGCGGTACGTGTGCGGGAGCAGCAGTTTCCACCGTCCATCGCCGGTCGAAACGGCTTGCAGTTGGTTGTTTTCGTAGTACCAATAGTAGGCGGAGTGCGGATTTTTCGCGCCCGCTTGCCCGGAAAGCACAGGCCACACGTCCATCCCGTCGATTTTATGGGCGGGCAAGGCTGCGCCCGTTTGCTGGGCTATCGTCGGGAACAAGTCGATAGAGCAAAGCATCGCGTCGCTGGTTCCGCCTTTAGGGATTTTGCCCGGCCATTTGGCGATAAACGGGACGCGCGTTCCGCCTTCCCACGTCGTCCCCTTGCCTTCGCGGAGCGGCCCCGCCGAACCGGCATGGTCGCCGTAACTGAGCCACGGCCCGTTGTCCGACAAAAACAAAACGAGCGTATCGTTTTCCAATCCGCACCGTTTAATAGTGTCCAGCACTGCGCCAACACTTGCGTCGATTTCCTCGATGACGTCGCCGTAAATGCCGCGCGGCGATTTGCCCTTGAACTTTTCGCTCGCGTAGAGCGGCACGTGCGGCATATTGTGGGCCAAGTAAAAAAAGAAGGGCCGCTCCTTGTTGCGCTCGATGAATTTCACCGCGCGATCCGTGTACCAACCCGTGAGGTGCGTCACGTCGTCCGGCCCTAAGTCGGTTTTGGTAATTTGGTCGCCCTCGATTAAGGGGAGCGGCGGGTAACTTTTCGGAAATTCGGGATGCCGGGGCCACATATCGTGCGAATAGGGCAGGCCGAAATACTCGTCGAAGCCGTGATGGGTCGGCAAAAACGGTTTGCGGTCGCCCAAATGCCATTTGCCCGCCATTCCGGTCGCGTAGCCCTTTTGTTTGAGCAGTTGGGCAAGCGTGACTTCGCTATCGCTGATGCCGACTTTCGAGCCGGGGCCGGGTGCGCCGTGAATACCGATGCGGTTTGGGTAACAGCCCGTGAGTAGCGCGGCCCGCGACGCCCCGCAGATCGGCTGCGCGACATGGAAGTTGGTAAACTTCCGCCCGTCCCGCGCCATTTGATCCAAGTTCGGCGTTTTGTAGCCTTTCGCACCGAACGCGCCCACGTCGCCGAAGCCTTGATCGTCGGTCAGAATAATCACGATATTGGGCGGGCGGGTGTCGGCGTTCTTGGTTGGGTTTTTCACGGTTTGGGCACTGGCGGAACGAAGGGGATTGGTGGACGCGCAAACAAGGCCGGTTAAAAATTGCAGTGCTTGTCGGCGGTTCATTTCTCGATTGTACCTGTTTTGTTTGGCCTCTCCTCACGCATCAATCGTTTGACAATAGGTGGGCGCAAGCCGCATAATAAAAGATAGACACAAAGGGTACAACACGGCGATGGCGGCCACACTCGAATCCATTTTAACCAAAGTCCGACGCTATAATCCGAACGCGGATGTGGCCTTGCTCCGCCGCGCCTACGAGTACGCCGCCGACAAGCACAAAGACCAAAAACGCAAAACCGGCGAGCCGTATATTATCCATCCCGTCGAAGTCGTCGATATTTTAACCGGGCTGGAAATGGACACGCCCAGCCTTGCCGCCGGTTTTTTGCACGACGTTATCGAGGACTGCGGTGTATCGCGCGAACAGTTGGCCGAAGTGTTCGGCGACGAAATCGCGGGGCTGGTCGATGGCGTCACCAAACTTAAACTCGCCGATTTCGAGCGCCGCGACCCACAAGCTGCCGCCGCGCTGGAAAAAGACGGAACCGCTGCCGCAAACGCCGCGCCCGATCCGCGCCGCAAAAACGCATGGAAACCCGCTCGTCGGCGGAAAATCTGCGTAAAATTCTGCTGGCGATGGCCCGCGATTTGCGCGTCATGGTCATTAAACTCGGCGACCGTTTGCACAATATGCGCACCCTGCAAGGCCTGCCCGAAGACCGGCGCAAAAAAGTCGCGCAGGAAACCATGCAGATTTTCGCGCCGCTCGCGCACCGCTTGGGCATCTGGCAGGTCAAATGGCAGTTGGAAGACTTGGCCTTCAAGCACCTGTACCCCGATGAATACAAAGACGTCACCGAGAAAATCGCCCGCACCCGCCGCGACCGCGAAAAAGACATCCGCGATGCCATCCGCAGCCTGCGCGACGCTTTTGCGGGCGCGGGTATGGAGCCGGAAATTCAGGGTCGGCCCAAACACCTGTGGAGCATTTTCAACAAAATGCGCAAGCAGGAACTCGATTTCAACGATTTATACGATTTAACCGCCCTGCGCGTGATTACCGACACCGTGCCGGATTGCTACGCGGCTGTCGGGATTGTGCATACCGTGTATATGCCGATTCCCGGCAAGTTCGACGATTACATCGCCAAAAAGAAATCGAACCTTTATCAGTCCATCCATACCAAAGTCTTCGGGCCACGCGGCGAACCGCTGGAAATCCAGATTCGCACGTGGGAAATGCACCGGACGGCGGAGTATGGTGTCGCCGCGCACTGGGCGTACAAGGAAAAAGGCGAGGCCGCCAAAGCCGGAGCCGATTTCGACCGCAAAATGTCGTTTTTGCGGCAGCAATTATTCGACTGGCAGCAGGACGCCAAAGACTCCACCGACTTTTTGCGCTCGGTCGTGTCCGATTTGTTCACGGATCAAGTGTTCGTGTTCACGCCCAAAGGCGATGTCATCGACCTTCCCGCCGGTGCGACCCCGATTGATTTCGCGTTCCGTATCCATTCCGATGTCGGTGAACACTGCGTCGCGGCCAAAGTCAACGGGAAAATCGTACCGCTGTCGTATCCGTTCAAGAACGGCGACATCGTGTCGATTGTCACGCGGCCCGCGGCGACGCCGTCGCTGGACTGGCTGCAACTTGCCAAGTCGAGCCACGCCCGCACCAAAATCAAGGCGTATTTCCGGCGGCAGCGGTACGGCGTAAACGTGATCCGGGGCCGCGAAATGCTGCAGGAAGAACTTGGGCGGCTGGGTTTGTCCACCGACATTTTGCGCGAGCCGAAGAAATTGCTGCCCATCGCCCAAGCCCTGAACAAAGAAGCCGTGGACGATTTTTACGCGGCGATTGGCTTCGGCGACTTGGCGCTTGGCGTCGTCGTCAATCGACTGCGAACCGATATTATCACGCCGGTTCACGACGAAGGCGACATCAAGTTCGGGCGCAAAATGTCCGGCGAGGCCAAACTTTCTATTGCGCCGGGCGGCGTGGACGGCGTGGCGATTTCGCGGGCCAAATGCTGCTTGCCTCTGCCGGGCGACATGGTCATCGGCTACGTATCGCGCGGCAAGGGCATGGTGCTCCACCGCGAAGGCTGCGTCAACGTATCCCAATGGCGGCAAAAAGAGCCGGAGCGTTTGGTCGAAGTGGACTGGCAGGCCGACCCAACCCAGCGGTTTGAAACCGGCGTCGTGATTGAAACCGTAGACCGCGTCGCCCTGCTCCGCGACGTGAGCGAAATTTTCAGCGAGAACCGCACATTCATCACGGGCATCAACACGCGCTCCAACAAAATGACGGGAACCGCCGTCATGCGCATAGATTTTGAATCGTCGTCGCTTTCGCACATGGAAACGATGATTAAAAAGCTGCACTCGCTCGAAGATTTGCTGTCCATCCACCGCTTGGGCGTCGGGGCCGAAGAACCCAATCCCGTTTCCCGCGAACCCGTCGCCGCTTAGGAAGAGGCGGGCCGCGCTACCAAAGCGTCGCGGATTTCGGTGAGTAGCACTTCTTCGCGGGTCGGTTCGGCGGGCTTGGCTTCCTCGACAACTTTGACCGGCTCGCGCTTCAAATGATTGACCGCTTTCACAATCGTAAACACGATAAAGGCGATAATCAAAAAGTTGATGGCATTGTTGATGAACGCGCCGTAGTTCAGAGTTGCCGCGCCCATTTGTTTGGCCTGCGCGAGCGACTCGGGATGCTTGCCGGACAGGTCGATAAACTTATCGGCGAACTGCACCGGCCCGGTAACACGACCGATTACCGGCATGAAAACGTCCTCGACGAGCGAAGTCACGATTTTTCCAAAGGCGGCCCCGATAATGACGCCGACCGCCAAATCCAGCACGTTGCCCTTGACCGCGAACTCTCGAAATTCGGATACCAAACTCACTCTGCACGTCCTCCTACATTTTATTTACTGCACGACCCACGAACCAATTCGGTGTGTCAGTATAGCACGGGTGTAAGGAAAAAACGTAAGCAGGGCGGCCCGATAAGCGCAAATTTTCCGTAAAATTGGGAATACTGTTTTTATCGTTCGCAGCACAGGAGTCCCCAAAATGTCGCATCACGAAAACTCGAAAGTTTTATCTATCGTTGCCCCACCGCCGAGCGCGGGAAAGCAAAAAGGCGGCACGAATCTGGACGCCGCGCTTTCGCATCTGCGCCCGAACCTTGAGCGCCTGCTCCCGCACACAAACAAAAATAAAAAATCCGATACTGGCGAGTTAGCACAAAAACCCAAGCGGTAAATTTACCGGTTTTTCCCGTTTTTCGGGTAAACTCTGACAGTTCGCGCCGCAACATGGCATAATCCTACAAACGAAACAACGCGCTAAGTTTGGTATTTAGCGTGTTGTTTTTGCCGCGTCACAGACAAAAATGCGCGGCGGCGATAGAAAACACAAAAATAATTATGGAAAACTACGGCGCGCTGATGGCACGCTTGAAAGAAATTCGGCATCTGCACCACGCTGGGGGCGTTTTGGGCTGGGATCAGCAGTGCTATATGCCTGCCGGGGGCGGGGCCGAACGGGCGGAAGAGTTCGCCGTTTTGGGTAAAATCGCCCACGAACTGTTCACGGCGGGAACGACCGCGCGCCTTTTGGAAGGGGCGGAAAAAGAAGTTTCCGGCCTCAATCCCGAATCCGACGAAGCATTGGCGCTCCGCGTTGTGCGCCGCGATTTCGACGAATCGAGCAAAATCCCCACGTCGCTCGTTGCCGAATTAGGCAAGGCGACCGCTTTGGCGCACGAAGTTTGGGTGACCGCACGGGCCGAAAGCAACTGGGCGCATTTCGCCCCAACGCTTTCCCATCTGCTCGATTTGTCGCGGCAGGTCGCCGACCATTTGGGGCACACGGGCCGTCGCTACGACGCCCTGCTCAATCAGTACGAACCGGGCATGAAAACCGCCGATGTGGAGCGCGTGTTCGACGAACTGCGTCCCGGCTTGGTGCGTTTGGTCAAGGAACTGCAAGAGGCTCCGCCGATTGACGACACGGTGCTGCGCCGCGATTTCGACGAGGCAAAGCAGCTCCAATTCGGCGAACGTGCGGCCCGAAAACTGGGCTTCGATTTCGAGCGCGGACGACAAGACAAGGCCGTGCATCCGTTTTGTACGTCGTTCGGTCGCAACGATGTCCGCATCACGACGCGCACCGACAAAAACTGGCTGCCGTGCGCCCTCATGGGAACCATTCACGAAACCGGGCACGCTTTGTACGAGCAGGGTTTTGCCCCCAAAGACGACGACACGCCGCTCTCCGGGGCCGCGAGTTTGGGCTTCCACGAATCGCAGTCGCGCTTGTGGGAAAACATCGTGGGCCGGTCGCGGCCTTTTTGGGAAGCCACGTTTCCCGGCTTGCAGCGCGAGTTCGCCCCGACCCTCGACGATGTGAATGTCCACCAGTTTTACCGGGCCATCAACAAAGTGGAGC